>CAZYYC010000102.1:0-13582 GCA_964650935.1 uncultured Anaerolineales bacterium | reverse complement strand
GGTGCGCTACTACCTACGGGTGCTGGACGTGGCCGGCCTGCTCAAGATGGTGCCGTTGGGACTCAGGATGTTGGCCAAGGGAAAACTGCCCTTCCTGCCTGAGCGTGTCTCCGAACCGCGGGAGATCGCCGCGATGGAGGTCGTGGATACGACACAGATCAAGATCGCCTCAGGTGTAAGTCTCACCGGTCGCGGCGTCGAAGGCGACCGCATCCGCCAACGCCGTGATCCGGGGCAGCTGACGCTCGGAGTCCTGGGCCTGATCGGCACGGCCCTGGTGGCCCTGTTGCTGGGCCTTCTCGCGCGCGGCAGCCCGAAGGGGATGGCGCCGGCGGCTGGGCGCGGCTTGCAGCACTTCATCAGAGGGAGGTTGGGATGACGGTCGGATCAAGGTATGCGTACTATCCGGGCTGTAGCCTACTTTCCGGTGCGAGGGAGTACGATCACTCTGTGAGAGCCGTTTTCGCCCACCTGGGCATCGAGCTTGTGGACCTGGAAGACTGGTCCTGCTGTGGCGCCGTTCATGCCGACGTTCACAATCCCGATGCCGCAGTGCTCTTGCCGGCCCGGAATCTGGCGCTCGCTGAGGCCCAGGGGCTGGATCGCGTCGTTGCGCCGTGCAGCGGGTGTTACCGCAATCTGCGTCGGGCCGGCAAGAAGGTGGCGGGTGACAAGCAGGTACGTTCGATGGTCAATGACCATCTAGCCGGTGCGCGCGCTGAGGGTCATGCGCTGCAGCTCACGACCGATGTCGAGGTGTTGCATCCCCTCTACGTGCTCTTGGAGGAGTTCGGTCTTGACCGCCTGGCGCAGGAAGTTTCGCATCCGCTTTACGGGCTCCGTGTGGCCTCCTACTATGGTTGCATGTTAACCCGTCCCAAGGACGTCTTCGACAGCACTGAGCGCCCGGTAGGGATGGATGAACTCGTTGCCGTGCTGGGGGGAGAGGTCGTCGACTACCCGATGAAAGCGAAGTGCTGCGGTGGCGCAATGGCGATCTCGCACGCCGATGTGACCGCCCGCCTGACCGGCAATGTGCTCGTTTCGGCCAGGGACGCTGGTGCCGATATCGTGACGCTGGCGTGCCCCATGTGTCACACGGCGCTGGATGCCTACCAGTCCAAGGCGGAACGCCTGATGGGTCAAGCACTGGACTTACCGGTTCTCTACTTCACTCAGCTGGTGGGCTTGGCACTTGGGCTTGACCCTGCTTCGTTGGGTTTTTCCCGACACCTTGTGTCGCCGCACGAGCAGCTTGCGCGGGTGGGATTCTGAGCCGGCGACGTCATCTAGGGTCATCGATTCATCTACTGGGCTGGTCTCATCCGCCCTTTTGCAGATCTGAGGAGTTGGTATGAAACGTGGGACGACGTTGAAGCGGCGGTCCGGCAGCGGGCCGAAGACGGAAGGGACGTTGGTGCTTGAGCGCAAGATGGTCACGCATCACGACGTCTTGACATGGGATCTGGATCGCTGCGTGGGGTGCCAGCTCGGGCCGCACGTGTGTCCCAAGGACGCGATCCATCACATCGGCGGCGAGGTTGTGGATGGACGGCTCGCAACGAAGCTCAAAGTCGATGTGGATGCCGAGACGTGTGTGTTCTGTGGGATGTGTGTCGCGATGTGTCCGGTTCACGCGATCTCGCTCACGCTCAATGGCGAAGCCTACAACCCTGTCCACGCCTTCGAGGCCTTTCCGCTGCTGACCGAGTCCACTGAGTTTAGCCCAACGGCTTTCGATTGGCAACTCAAGGACTTCGTGATCGATAACTGCCCGACGGATGTGATCTCCTATGATGAGGAGCAACACACGCTGGTGGTCGATGATGCCCACTGTATTCGCTGTCGTCAGTGCGAGGTGGCGAGTGACGGTGCCTTTGAGGTCGAGCAGCCCTGGGAGGGCACCGTACGCCTGCGCCGCGAGTACTGCGTCGAGGGATGTCTTGCATGTGCCGACATCTGTCCGACACGGGCACTGCACGTTGACGATGCCGGTGAGCTCGTGCTGGCTGACTACTACTGCATCAAATGCGGCGCGTGCGTGCAGATCTGTCCGGTCGAGCCCATCAGTGAGACCTATGAGGTGACGCTCCAGTCTCAGGGCGTCACGCAAGTGAAGCAGATGGAACGCATCGCCAATGTCGAGGAACTACCAATCTGGGTCGAGCGCTGGCGTGTCAAGCATACGCCGGTACAGAGCGGGGCCTGGGTTGAGGCGTTGACCAAACTTGCCGATGACAAGGCAAGCATGGTGGAGATCGAACGGAAGCGAGCCATCAAGCGCCGCGATCTGATCATCGCGCTCAAAGGTGGGCGCGAACTCCGGGAGCGAGAGGCGGAGCGCGAGGCTGCTGCCGAGCAGGAGCGGGCTGCCAGATTGGCGGCCCTTGGAGGCGAGAAGGGGTAACTTGCCCCGATCCGGAGCGTCAGGCGATCGATAGCGTCGGTCATCGCCCCGCGATGTCAGGCAGAGGTGTAGCTGAACACCATGTCTCACGTCACGGGGCGATTCTGTGCCGGCGTGTGCCTGAAGCAGGGCGATCACATGTCAGTACCCAAGGCAGGGAGGGCGCCGGACGCCCGAATCCGCACGGCGTAACGGGCCTGCCGGCTTCCCGGATGGTCAGGTAGCCCCGCTGGCCGAGGTTGATCGTGGCGGTAAGGGTGCTATAATCGGCAGTTGGGTTGGGGAAGCGAGGTCAGATGGTCCATCCATACGCCGTCGTAGGTCTGTTCCTGGCTATTGCGCTCGTTATTGGTGTCGTTCCTATTGCCCTTGCCTGGCTACTTAGTCCGAAGAAGCTGAACCCTCGGAAGACCCAGGTCTATGAGAGCGGGAATCCCACCTTCGGAGAGGCCTGGATTGAGTACAAACCGCAGTACTATCTCTACGGGCTGGCCTATGTTGTTTTTGGGGTCGAGGTGGCCCTGCTCTTCCCCTGGGCATTGGCCTATGATCAGCTCGCGCTGTTCGCCGTCGTTGAGGCGGTCATCTTCCTCCTGATCCTGGGGCTGGGTCTAGCCTACGTCTGGCGAAAGGGTTGGTTGGCGTGGATGTAGTCTTGCGTACGCTGCTCGGTGCCTTGGGGATGGCGCTGGTGCCCTTGGTTGCGGTCGTCTTCCTCATCTGGGAATCGCGCAAGGTGATTGCCCGCATGCAGGATCGACTCGGTCCGACGAACGCAGGCACCTACGCCGGGCCGTTTGCGCTCTTTCAGACGGTGGCCGACGGTATCAAGATCCTCACCAAGGAGTTGATTATCCCGCAAGGGGCGGATCGTGGCGTCTTCATCGCGGCGCCGATCGTGGTTGTGACGGTGGCGATTGCCGTTTGGGCGGTGATTCCCCTAGGGCCATCCGGGCTTCAGGTCGTCGACCTGGATGTCGGTGCTTTCTACGTGGTGGCAATCTCCTCACTGGCGCCGTTCTCGATGATCATGGCCGGCTGGAGTTCTCGCAACAAGTATGCCGAGGTGGGAGCCTTTCGCGCTGTCTCCCAGATCATTGGATACGAGATCCCCCAGGTGCTGTCGCTCCTTGTTCCGGTTCTGCTTAGCGGTTCCCTGCGCCTTCAGCAGATCATTCAGGCTCAATCGGTGCCCTTCGGAGCCGTGGTCCCGTTGGCAGCCCTGACCTACTTCCTGGCCAGCGTTGCGGAGCTGGGGCGACTGCCGTTCGAGCTGGCGGAGGCGGACTCGGAGATTGTCGCCGGCTATTTCACCGAGTACAGCGGGATGATGTTCGGCGCTTTCTATCTGGCTGACTTCATCAACAATTTCACCGCATCGATCGTTTTCTCTGTGCTCTTTTTGGGAGGATGGCGTGGCCCTTGGGTGGATCAGGTACCGCTGCTGGGCACCTTCTGGCTGTTGCTCAAGGCCTTTATGGTCTTCAACGTTCTGGTGCTCTTCTGGGCCGCTATGCCGCGCTTGCGGATCGATCAGGTCCTGGCGTTCAACTGGAAGTTCCTCGCTCCACTCAGCATCGCCACTCTGATCGTTACGGCCTTGGTGGATAAGATGCTGACCGCCATGGCTGTAGAACCCTGGGCACGTTCGGCGGGGCTTCTTGTGGCTAACCTCTTGCTCGGTGTCGCAGCGCTGGTCTTTCTTAGCATTGTGGGACGGCGGTTCACGCGACGCGATACGCTGCGTCGGCCCGGACTTCCGACCGGCCTTCCGGACAGCGATGCTGCTTAGGTGGACGCGATGAGTGTCGGACAGCTGACGTTCCTGGCCTTCGCCGCCTTCACCCTGGGCGCTGCCGTGCGCGTGGTGACCCACCGACTGGTCTTCCATGCTGCGCTCTGGTTGATCGCGTCGTTCTTTGGTATCGCTGCTGTCTATCTCTTGCTCGAGTCGCCCTTTATGGCAGGTGTGCAGCTTTTCATCTACATCGGTGGGGTGGCGGTCCTGACCGCCATCGCCGTCATGGTGACCAAGGGCATGATGCGTCGTGACCTGCCGACGATGGCGAATGTCCGCTCATCAGCGCTGGTCGCGGTCTCGCTCTTTCTGGTGATGAGCTGGACGATTCTGCAGATGCCGCTGCCGGAAGCTCCGGCCTCTCCGGTGTTCGAGGAAGGGCTGGCGATGCTGGGGATGGCTCTCGTGGATCCCCGGGGTTACCTGTTGCCGTTCGAGGTCGTATCGCTGATGTTGCTGATCGTGCTCATTGGCGCGCTCTATGTCGCGAGGGAGCGATAGCATGTTCGTAGCCGTGCCGCTTTCCTGGTATCTGCTCCTCGGCGCTGCCCTCTTCTGCGTGGGCGTCTACGGAGTCTTGGCGAACCGCAACCTCATCCTGATCATCATGTCGATCGAACTGATGCTGAACGCGGTGGTGCTCAATCTCGTCGCCTTCGCGCGCTACATCGAACCCGCTCGGGTCACGGGCAAGACCTTTGCCATTGTGGTCTATGCTACTGCAGCTGCAGAAGCAGCATTGGGCTTGGCCCTCGTGATCGCGATCTGGCGTGCCGAGAACACGGTGGCCGTCGATGAGATGGATCTCCTCCAGGGATGATCAGACCAGGTGAGCAGCTAACTTGGATACGCTAGCAGCCACTCGGGTAGGGTTGTGGATGATTCCCGTGGGCCCTGTTGCCGCCTTCGGCATCATCTCGCTGTGGGCCCACCGCCATCGCGTGATCAGCCAGACTCTGACGGTTCTGGCCTTACTCGGCTCCTTTATCCTCTCGCTGGGCGCGTTGTGGACCACAGCCCGTGCACCGCAGGTGCAGCAACCCATTCTCATCTCGTGGTTTACGATCGGATCCCAGTCGGTGAACCTGGGTCTCTACGTGGATCCGACGGCAGTCGTGCTGCTGGCGATGGTGAGTTTCATCTGCCTGATGGTTGCCATCTACAGTGTCGGCTATCTGCGCACCGATCGCCGGGCTCCACGGTTCTATGCCTATGTCTCTCTCTTCGCGGGTGCCATGTTAGGAGCCGTGATCTGCGACAACTTGCTCGCTCTCTTCGTCTGTTGGGAGATCATGGGCGCTTGCTCTTACTTGCTCATCGGCTTTTGGTGGGAGAGAACGACAGCGATGCATGCAGCACTCAAGGCCTTCTTGGTGACCAAGGTCGGTGATCTCTTCCTGTTACTGGGACTGGTGGTGCTTTATGCGCAAGTGGGAAGCCTGGCCTACGTCGATGTCTTCAGTGCGGAGACCTTAGCGCGCCTGGGCACGACCCCAATCCTCGGATCGCTCTCGGTCGCGACCCTTGTGAGCCTGCTGCTCTTTGGGGGGACCATCGGCAAGAGTGCACAGCTTCCGCTGCACCTGTGGCTGCCCGACGCTATGGAGGGGCCAACCCCGGCATCTGCTCTCATTCACGCCGCAACGATGGTCTCCGCCGGCGTTTATCTGTTGATCCGTGCCTTCCCGCTGCTGCAGGTGTCGCAGGCGCTGCCCGTGATCGCTGTCGTGGGTACCCTCACGGCATTGTTTGGCTCGGTGGTAGCTCTGGCTCAGCACGATATCAAGCGCGTGCTCGCGTTTTCTACCATCAGTCAGCTGGGTTATATGGTCGCTGCGGTCGGGATTGGGGCCTACGCGGCGGGCCTCTTCCACCTCGTGACGCACGCCTTCTTCAAGGCCCTTCTCTTCCTGGCTGCTGGGTCGGTAATCCACGGGATTGAGCACGGACATCGTCATGTTTCAGGCCATGCCGTACCGGCCGGGGCACTCGCGATGGACTACAGCCCGAATGATATGTGGCGTATGGGGGGGCTTGCCTTCAGGATGCCGGTGACAGCGCTCACGTTCACCATCGGCAGTATGGCTCTCGCCGGGCTTCCCTTGATCACCTCCGGCTTCTGGTCCAAGGATGAGATCCTCGCTGAGGCGTGGGCGGTGGCTCACGCGCCGGCGGTTGCCCACGCCGCAGCTGCTTATGACGTCGTCTTCTGGGGACTGCTGCTGGCGGCTGCGTTGACCGCTTTCTACGCTGCCCGACAGGTCAGCCTGATCTTTCTGGGAGCTCCCCGGGCGCGAGCAGCCGTCTATGCCCAAGAGAGCGCCCCGGTGATGGTAGGGCCGCTGACGGCGCTGGCGCTCTTCGCCATTGTCCTGGGCTGGTTGGGCATTCCCAGCACGTTCCCTCTCCTCGGTCGCTGGCTGCCCAACAGCTTCGGTCCCTTTGTCGAGGCAACGTTGACCGTTCCCGGTCATCTGGTGACGGCTGAGGGGGAGAGCGCGGCGGGCATGTGGCTTCCTCTCCTGCTCGGTGCTGCGGTGTCGCTCGCCGGTCTGGCCCTTGGCTGGTGGGTCTACGGGCGTTCGTCAGAAGAGACCAAGGCGCAAGCGTCCGACCCGCTCGAACGGGCTCTGGAGCGCGGACGCCTTGGCGGGCTGTGGCGGGCGATGCATCATCGCTTCTACATAGATGGTGCGGTCCAGGCCTGGGTTGTCGCGCCTATGATCCGGCTGGCCGATCTACTCGATCTGGTGGATCGCCGGGGTATCGACCGCCTCGTCGTCGCGTTCGGGCAGGGGTTCGGACAGACGGGACGGATTGCCCCGACCGTCGATCGGCTCGAGCGTGGCATCCTGGATCGGCTGGTCGATGCAGTCGGCGGGGTGGGGCGCTTGGCCTCTCACGGAGCTATGTGGGTCGATCGTTGGTTGATTGGGGGCTTGGTCAGTGCGGCGGGCGGTGCAGGCCGCCTCCTGTCCGCTCTCCTGCGCCTCGCCGATATCCACGCCGTGGATGGTACGGTAGAGGCGGCTGCAGATACAGTGGGTGGCCTGGGACGGTGGATGCGTCGCTTGCAGAGCGGCATCCTGTCCGACTACCTGTGGAATGCATTCATGGTCATTCTCTTGTTGGTCGCCGCGCTGGTGTTCTTCCAGCGTATTTGATGATGGAGGTCTAGGTCCTATGGCTATCCCACTTTTGAGCGTGACGCTCTTTGCCCCACTGCTGGGAGCGCTTCTTGTGCTGGCGATTCCCGGCAGGTGGAAAGTCGTGGTCCGCTGTGCCGGCGTGTTGGTGGCGCTGGCTGTGCTGGTCCTGACGAGCGCGATCTGGTGGGAGGTCGCCGCCCGCGGTGCCGCAGAGATGCAGCTGGTTGAGCATCGCTTATGGGTTCCCGACCTCGGCCTCAACTATACCTTGGGCGTGGACGGCCTGAGTGCGCCGATGATCTTTCTCGCCGGGCTTCTCACGCTGCTGGTGATGTTCTACAGTGCCTTCACGATTCATGATCGGGTGAAGGAGTACACCCTCCTCTTCCTCCTGCTTGAGACCGGTGTTCTAGGTGTCTTCATGGCCCTGGACATGATTCTCTTCTACGTGTTCTGGGAAGTGGGGCTCGTGCCGATGTTTCTGCTCATCGGCGTGTGGGGAGGGGCGCGACGCGAGTACGCGGCGATCAAGTTCTTCATCTACACGCTGACCGGCAGCGTCTTCGGTTTGCTGGGGATCCTGGCGGTCTACAACGAGACCGGCACCTTCAACATTCTTGAGGCTGCCGCCGCGCGTCCCTTTGTGGGCAACCCGACCTGGGCCACGGTTGTCTTCTGGGCGCTCTTCATCGCTTTCGCCATCAAGATCCCGGTATTCCCCTTCCACACCTGGTTGCCGGACGCACACACCGAGGCCCCCACGTCGGGTAGCGTGATCTTGGCCGGGTTGCTGCTCAAGCTGGGTGGGTATGGCATGATGCGTATCGCGCTCCCCCTGTTCCCGGAGCGCTTCTTCTACTTCACTGTCGAGGTACCCGTCATCACGGTCGTAGCCGTGATCAGCATCGTCTATGGCGCACTCGTCTGTATGGCCCAATGGGACCTCAAGCGCTTGGTGGCTTATTCATCAGTCGCGCATATGGGCTATGTCACCCTGGGACTCGCAGCGGCGGCGGCCGGTTGGGGGCAAGGTGAGGCACCCGACGTGTTGAATGCTGCCGCCTCGGGGATCAATGGCGCGGCGCTGCAGCAGTTCTCCCACGGCATCATCACCGGCGCGATGTTCTTTCTCGTCGGGATGATCTACGAGCGCGCCCATACCCGCGACCTGAAGGCCTTTGGCGGCCTGGCCTCCATCATGCCCGTCTACTATGGGATGATGCTGGTGACCGCCTTTGCGTCGCTGGGGCTACCCGGATTGGTGGGCTTCTGGAGTGAGTTGGCCGTCTTCCGCGGCGCCATCTACACGATACCGGTCGCTGCCGTCGTCGGCGTGATCGGCATGATCTTCACCGCCGCTTACGTCCTCTGGAAGATCGTCCAGCATCTTTTCCTGGGGACCTTGGACCGCGCCCGTTGGGGACTGCTGCACGATCTGGCGTGGTGGGAGAAGGTGACCCTGTGGCCTCTTGTGGCTCTGATGGTGATTCTGGGTCTCTATCCGGCGCCGTTGGTCAATACGTTCAACGCGGCGGTGATGACGTTGCTGCGTTCCTACGTGCTGCGTTAGCGAGGTTGATGCTTGGAGCCTCTACTGCTGGCCTGGTATCTCGTGCCTGCACTCTGTCTGGTAGGCGGGGCGCTGGTCATCTTGCTCGTGGACCTGATCCTGTTGCGCCCGGGGCTAACGTCAGAGCTCGTTGGGTGGTTGGCAGTGGCGTCGGTCGTTTTGGCCGTGGCCCTCTCCTTCGTGTCCGAGCCCCGGGCTTTGCTTGTCGCCTGTCCTGAGTGCAGTGCGACACTGCGACCTTCGGTGACGATCTTGGCGGTCTTGACCTACGATGCTTTCACGGCGTTCGTCTGGCGTCTGATCCTCGCCTCATTGGGGCTTATCCTGCTCATCTCCCGCGCGTATGTTCGGAAGCTCGGGCTGGAACCCGGTCTCTTCTATGCGAGTCTGTTGCTCTTTGGGTTCGGCGCCTTGGTGCTGGCGGCGACGAGCAATATCGTCATGCTCCTGCTCGCCGTTGACTTTGTGAGCATCGTCGGCTATCTGCTGACGGGATTCCTCCACAACGATCGACGGTCGACGGAGGGCGCGATCAAGTACCTCGTCTATGGGGCCGTGCTTTCGGCGACCATGGCGTTTGGCCTCTCCTGGCTCTATGGCATGACAGGCACAGCGGACTATGCCGCGGCTGCCCGAGCTCTAGCGAGCGGAGAGGTTGCGTCGACGGCGTGGTTGCCGATGCTGGCGTTTATCCTGGCCGGCTTCGCGTTCAAGATCGGCGCCGCTCCCTTCCATCAGTGGGTGCCGGATGCTTTCGAGGGCGCACCCACGCCCGCTGCGGCGGCACTGGCTGTGGTCTCGAAGGTCGCCGGCGTTGCGGCGCTGGTGCGCCTCACGACCGTGATGCTTCCCGCTCATCTCGAGCTTGGCCTCTGGTGGCGCTGGCCGATGGTGGCTGTGCTGGCCGTTATCGCGATGTGTGTCGGCAACCTGGGAGGGATGTGGCAGATGGGCATGAAGCGTCTGGTCGCCTACTCCGGTATTGCACAGGTCGGCTACGCTCTGACCTGCGTAACACTCGCCAACCAGCGCAGCATGTCGGCCCTGCTCGTCTACCTGACGGCGTATGCTCTTGCCGAGCTAGGTGTTTTCACCGCGATTGTCGTCGTGGCTGCACACGGAGCGCGTGTCGTTCCCGACATGGCCTGGTCCGGAGGGGAGGAGGGGGCTGGGACCCTCGCGGATTACCGTGGACTCTACCATCGCTCGCCCGTGCTGGCTTTGCTCCTGGTCGTCAGCGTGCTCTCCCTATTTGGCATGCCGGGCACCGGCGGCTTCATAGGCAAGCTGGGCCTCCTTTCCGCGCTGTTAGAGGCACGCCGTGTAGGGTTGCTGGTACTGACCGCCCTCAACACCGTTGTGTCGATGGTCTACTACTGGCGCATCATCCGCGTGACCTTTGTGGAGTCAGATCTTGAAGCGCCGTCCGTGCGCGTGCCTCTTGCGACGTTGACGGTTGCCGGCCTCGTGCTCCTGGGGGTGATCGCGATCGGTATCTATCCGGCCCCCCTGGTTCGCTGGGCAGAGACGGCGGCCCTGAGTCTGTTTGCGGGATTGTTATGAGCCGGGCTACGTCTCACGGCCCATCGGTTGCGTTGCTCCACGATTGGTTAAATCAGTATGGTGGCGCCGAGCGAGTGCTTGAGCACCTCGTGGCGATGTTTCCCCAGGCGCCGATCTACACGAGCATCTACTGGCGCGATCGCTTGCCGCCTGCCTATGCCGCGTGGGACATCAGGCCCACGTGGATGGACGATCTCCCCGGCATCCATCGGCGGCATCAAATCTACTTCCCTCTGTACGCCCTCGCCTTCAGCCGGATGGACCTGAGCCACGGCGGGTATGATCTGGTGCTGAGTAACAAGAGCGGCTTCTGCCACGGCGTCCGCACGGGCGAGGTACCGCACCTCTGCTACTGTCTGGCCCCCACTCGCTATGTATGGCAGTTCGAGCACTATGCGGCCCGCGAGCAGCTCTCCCCTGCTGTGCGGTTGTTGCTCGGGCCGATCGTAAAGCTGCTGCGCCGTTGGGACTACGACGCAGCTCAACGGGACAACCTTCACTTTATCGCCATCTCGCGCGAGATACAGCAGCGCATCAAACAGTTCTACGGACGGCCCTCCACCATCATCCACCCCCCGGTTGATGTCCATCGGTTCGCTCCGCTTCCCGACGCATCGCGGCACGAGCGCGGTGACTACTACTTGGTGGTCTCACGCCTCGTCCCGTACAAACGCATCGATCTGGCTGTCCGGGCTTTCACGCGGCTTGGTCTGCCGCTGCTCATCGCCGGTGAGGGGCGTGATCGTCCGGCCCTGGAAGCTATCGCAGGTCCCACGGTTCGTTTCCTGGGCCGTGTGTCTGAGGAGGCGTTGGGCACGCTCCTGGCGGGCTGCCGAGCCTTCGTGTTCCCGGGCTACGAGGACTTCGGCATCGCGCCCGTTGAAGCGCAAGCTGCCGGCCGTCCTGTGATCGCCTATCGTGCCGGTGGGGCGCTTGACACCGTCATCGAGGGGGTCACGGGCTGTTTCTTTGATGAGCCCCTCGTCGAGTCACTGATGGAGGCTGTGGTGTCCTTCGATGCCGATGGTGTCGAACCGATGACCCTACGTGCGCACGCTGAGCAGTTCTCGGTTGAGCAGTTCAACACGCGGCTGATGGACCAAGTACGGAGAGTTCTCGATGGGTCGTCCTAAGCCTGAGTCCTACGGAAGCGCCTGGATCTCCCATTCCGGTCGCTTAGTCCACCAAGGGAGGACCCCGTACGACTCGATGACCTCGTCCTCGGGATAGACCTCCAGCATGCACTCATACCAGCTCAGGCCCTCGGTCTTCTGGAAGTGCCACCACTCGATGTCGAAATAGGAGCTTCGCCAGTTCGATAGGGCATTCCGCCGCTCCCATCCATAGTCCAGGGCGATCGTTGTAAAGTCGACGTAGTAACCCGACGGAATCGCCTTGAGTTCGCCGCCCTGCGCTGTCGGCAGCCCACCCCTTGCGCGCGCGTTCAGGTCCCATGGAGCTATACGCAGGGGCTCACCCAAACTCCCGTCTTGCGTCCGCGCCCGGATGAAAACGCGCCAGTAGGTGACGCCGCCGACGTCCTCTCGGATCAACTCGATATCGCCGGTGCGCAGGAATCCCTGGTTGATGTCGACGGCTCGACCACAGACGTGCCAGGAGATGCGCCCCTGACCTGGTCGCGGTGTGTGGTTCATCGGACGCCAGGAGTCCCCTAGAATGGAGAGATAATCCCACCCCGTCTCCATCTGGATTCGCTCGCGCAACGCGTTATAGCTGTCGTTGACACGATCGCTGAGCTTCTCTGCCTGGTGACTGCCGTTGACGTTGGGTAAGTTGACCAGTTGATAGCGACCTGAGGAGGCGCCTTCTCCCGAAATCGCTGTTAGGAGTAACTCGGTGTAGAGTGGGGCTGTCGCCATCGCGCCCTGACGCTCAAGGTGCGCCTCCAGCTCCGGATCCAGTCCGTCCGCGCGCCATTGTGGTCGGTAGATCGTATCGGTCGAGCTGAAGCCCTCTTGCGTCAATCCCCATCCTCGTCGATCCGCGGCAACCAGATAGGAGGTCCCGCCTTGCCTGGAGACAAAGGCGAGCGCCTGTCCGTCAGGCGACCATGCCGGCTTGCCACCGATACCGAAGAGAATCGGTCGAAACTCTGGGAACGCCTCGGCGGCGTCATCCAAGCCATCGGTGTCGAGATCGGGGCCGGCCTCGAGGGAGTTGGGATCGAACGGCATAAGCCAGATCATCTCGCCCCCGGGAACGCCCGCTGAGTAAGCGATGTACTTGCCGTCCGGTGACCAAGCGGGGTAGTCCTCGTTCTGATCCGGGGTGTTCGTTAGGTTGATCGTCGTGCCGTGGTCCAGGGACAGGACAAAGATGTCTTGATTGTTGTCGCGATAGGATGTGAATGCAATGTGGCGACCATCGGGAGACCACGCCGGCGAGTACTCCGGCGCCGGGTCAAACGTGACCTGCTGGGATTCACCCGTCTCAAAGTTCAGGACATGGATGTTCAGCGTCTCATCCGTATAGGCCTCATAGGCAAGCCAGTGGCTGTCAGGCGACCACGAGGGGCTGCCTTTGAACTCCGGCGAGTGGGTGATGCGGAGGATCGTACCGGACGTCATCTCCATGGCATAGAGGTCCCATGTCTGGTTGCGTCGCGAGGCAAATGCGAGGTAGCGACCGTCGGGCGACCACGCGGGATCTCGGTCATCCGCCGGCGAGAAGGTCAATCGGAGCAGGTTACCCGTACCTTGAGAGAGCAGGTAGACATCGCTGTTGCCGTTGTGTCGCATCGCGAAAGCCAATGTCCCCTGGGGACCCGCCGTGTCTGATGCCGGTTCGACTGCGGCGATCTCGTCACGCTGTCCGGTCGATGCTGCCCCCTCGTCGCCGAAGGCGGCGCTCGGGGTCGGGGTGAGGACCACGAGGCGCTCGACGATCTGCAGCCCCGGCTCTCCGCCCGGCAGTGTGTCGAGGGCGACGAACGCCGCAACTAACACTGCGATCCAGAGGGCCGGCGGGATCTTGGCCCGCCCGGGGACCAGCAACCAGCCCAGGACGGCCTTGAGAATGGTGACCCAGCGGCGCTCGCAAGGCTCTACCGGGTCGCCGGCTAACGGTTCTCTCAC
>CAZYYC010000101.1:0-13718 GCA_964650935.1 uncultured Anaerolineales bacterium | reverse complement strand
AGTCCCGCCCTCGACGCGGGCGCCGCACGAGCCCTGCCCCGGGACCTCATCCTGGTCCTCGACACGTCAGGCTCCATGGAGGGCGACAAGCTATCTCAAGCCCAGGACGGCCTGGCGTACATTCTGCGCCATCTCAACCCGGAGGACCGCTTCAACATCGTCGCCTTCAGCAGTCAGACACGCACCTACGCACCGGCCCTTGTCTCGAGTGCTGAGGCCGAAACCGCTGTCGCCTGGGTCGAGCAGTTGGAGGCGTTGGGCGGCACGAACATCTACCTGGCCCTCTCAGAGGCGCTCACCCAGGTCGACGCGACCCGCCTGACCACCATCGTCTTCCTGACCGATGGGTTGCCCACTGAGGGCATCGTCAACGAAGACGTGCTGCTGAGTGCGCTGCAGGACGAGGCCCCCCAAGCCGTCCGCATCTTCCCCTTGGGCGTCGGCTATGACGTCAACGTGCTGCTGCTCGACGAGATGGCAGCCAACCATCGCGGTCGCCCCACCTATATCGGGCCCGACGAGCGCATTGACGAGAAAGTCTCCCTCTTCTTCTCACGGATGCAGAGTCCCCTGCTGACGGATATTGAACTGCACTTCGATGAGGACATCCGCGTCTTCGATCTCTACCCCACGCCGCTTCCCGACCTCTATGCCGGCACGCAGCTCCTCGTTGCCGGGCGCTACACGGGCGGCGGCGCCTCAACGCTCACGGTCACCGGAAACGTGGAGAATCGGACGGCACGCTTTTCCTACCCCGTGACCTTCGCCGACCACGACGGGGCAGGCTTCATCCCCCGGCTCTGGGCTGCCCGCAAGATCGGTCACCTGCTCACCCAGATCCGCATCCACGGTGAACAGCCCGAGTGGATCGACGCAGTCGTCGATCTGAGCCTGCGCTACGGCATCATTACGCCCTACACCTCGTTCCTCATTGAGGAGCCGGAGCTGACGCTGTCGGAGCAAGGGCGCGCGGGGGCCGCCGATGCGATGCGAGAGCAACTCGAGGCGAT
This sequence comes from uncultured Anaerolineales bacterium, assembly GCA_964650935.1. Lineage (GTDB taxonomy): Bacteria > Chloroflexota > Anaerolineae > B4-G1 > SLSP01 > PWVB01. The sequence continues at coordinate 12,708 of CAZYYC010000101.1, read as the reverse complement.
GCCGGGCGCGGTCTCGGGCGAGGAAGCCGTCGACGACGCCAAGTTGCGCGAGGCCCTGGGGGGCTCAGAGGCGCCGGTCGCCGCAGGCAGTTACTCCGCCGAGGACACCCAGGAACAACGCACCCTACGCTACGTCGGTGATAAGACCTTCCTCTGTACCGTCGAGCGATGCACCGATACAGCCTACCTGCCCGACAGCATGACCACCATCGAGGTCCGTTTTCTGTCCGCCACCTACGATGAACTGCTGAACGCCCACCCGGCATGGGCCATCATCTTCTCCCTGGCGCCCGAGACGACGGCGGTAGCGCAGGACGGCGTCGCTTACCGTTTCGTGCTGGGCGAGCCCGACGAGCTTTCCCCAACGCCGGCGACACAGGATGCCACGCCCACCGCCGAGAGCACCGCGGGCGACGCGACCCCAGCCCCCCCGACACCGACGCCATCGCCCGATGAGGACGTGCAGCCGGGCACGGCGCCCGGTCTCTGCACAGCTCCCCTGTTACTCGTCGTTCCGCTGCTCGCGATCGCGCTTAAGAGGAGGCCTCGCCCCTGACCTTCCGGCACGGACAAGGGGCGGAAAGCCGACAACCGAAAGCTTGCCCCCCCTCGTCCGCGAGGGCCTCGTCCGCGAGGGCCTCGTCCCGGGGCGTCGGACGCGGCCCAACTGCGATCCGTCGGGCCCGCCGCCACACCAGCCGGCCCCGAGACAGGGCGGGGAGCCTCCAAAATCGCGCTTGCAGCTCGACCCGGGCTTCCGGGAAGTGGTCACCACAGCGTCTTGTGCTATACTGTCCCTTGAGAGCTTCTTCGGGGCAGGGTGAGGTGCCGCCAAGGCCTGATGCCAAGGTAGCCCAACTCCCGACCGGCGGTAAGTGATCCTCATGAGAGATCACGAGCCCGCGAACGAGGCCCAGATCTGCCGACGCGCAGGGGCCTTGTAGATCCGGTGAGATGCCGGGGCCGACGGTACAGTCCGGATGGAAGAAGGAGCAGGACACAACACAACGTGCCAACGCCCCGAGGACGCGCATCCTCGGGGCGTTGATGTTATTCAGACAGAGAGCACACAGACGATGACCATCGAAGAGACGACATCTCCTGCAGCCAACGGTGCCTACCGCGCGAAGAAGCGGGCGCTATCTCCCGATCTACGGCGTACGCCGTACTACCTCCTCTCGTGCCTCCTCTTGTACGGGGGATGGCAACTCGCCGTTGCGCTCACGGCAAGCAGCGCTCGTCGCTTCCTGATCCCCGCGCCCTCCGCGGTCGCCGGCAAACTGGTCGACCTGCTGCGCGACGGTACCCTCGCCCGCCACGCGGGCATCACCCTGACGGAGATGGGCCTCGGCCTCCTGGTCGGTACGACCGTGGCCCTGCTACTCGGCTATGGCGTGGCCCATAGCCGCCTGATCGCCTATCTGCTGGAACCCGCCATCGTCATCTCGCAGGCTGTCCCCATCGTCGCGCTGGCTCCCTTGCTCACCGTCTGGTTCGGCTCCGGCCTTTCGTCAAAGGTCGTCGTCTGTGCCCTGATCGTCTTCTTTCCGATTCTGGTGAACGTCACCACGGGGCTGAAGAGCATCGACCCCGGACAGCGCGACCTCTTCCGGATGCTCGAGGCCTCGCGCTGGCAGACCCTGGTCGCGCTTGAGATACCCAGCGCCCTGCCTGACTTCCTCTCCGGGCTGAAGGTGGGCGGTACCCTTTCGGCGATGGGTGCCGTGGTCGGTGAGTTTGTCGCTTCGACCCAGGGACTGGGCTATCTGGTGAAGCAGGGCCAGAACCTCTACGATCTGCCCCGGATGTTCGCCGCCATCCTTACCCTGATGGCCATCGCCACCGCCGTCTACGCAATCCTGACGCTGCTCGAGCGAGTCGCACTGCGTTGGCCCAGCTCTGCCTCGTAGAGACGCAGACCTCATCCCTATAGCCGTCAAGTCACCCAACAACAGAGGAGAAGCATGATGAGAAGACAACACGCCTTGGTAGGAATCGCCCTGATGCTCCTGGTCAGCCTCGTGGGGTGCGCCAGGCCCCAGTCCGACCTGACCGCCCTATCACTCCCGATGGGCTACGTCGCCAACGTGCAGTTCAGTCCGTTCTATGTCGCCCAGGAGAAAGGGTACTTCACCGACGCGGGCTTCGACGTGACCTTTGACTATCGCTGGGAGACCGACGGCATCCAGCTGGTGGCTGCAGGCGAGATCCCCTTCAGCATCGCCAGTGGCGATCAGGTTATCCAGGCTCGCAGCCAGGGGCTGCCGGTGGTCGCCGTTGCCGGCTGGTACCAGACCTTCCCGGTCGGTCTGATCGCCCTCGAGGGTGTGCCGCTCGACCGACCTGAGGATCTGCGGGGTCTCCGCATCGGCATTCCTGAGACCTTTGGCGCATCCTACATCGGGCTGCGGGCCCTCCTCGATGTCGCGGGCCTGACCGAGGACGATATCGACCTCCAGGCCATCGGCTACGCCCAACTGGCAGCCCTCACCGCCGGCACCGTCGATGCGGTCGTCGTCTACGCCAACAACGAACCGGTCGTCCTCGCCCAGGAGGGAATCACCTTCAACGAAATGTATGCCGCCGACTATCTGAACCTCGTCTCCGCGGTCATCGTCAGCAGCGACGCTCATATCGCTGCCGATCCCGAGGGCACGCGGCAGTTCGTGCAGGCCTTCCTCCGCGGCCTTGGTGACGTCCTCGCCGATCCCGATGCTGCCTTTGAGACCTGTCTGGCGTTTGTTGAGGGTCTGGAGGACCACCGCGACGTTCAGCGGGCAGTCCTCGAGGCCTCCATCGAGCTGTGGGAAGCGCCGCACCTGGGCGTGATGAGCGACGCGGCATGGGAACAGGCCCAGAACGTGATGGCTGAAGCCGGGCTGATCGAGACGATCTCACCGGTCGACCGGCTCTTCACCAACGAGTTTGTGAACGACGACTAGATGAGGCAGCCCTTCATCGAGATCCGGCACCTGAGCGCTCGCTTCACCAGCCACCTTGGCGAGCTTGATGCCCTCGAGACGGTCAGCTTCGACGTGGAACGGGGTGAGTTTGTCTGTGTCGTCGGACCTTCAGGCTGTGGGAAGTCCACACTCCTGCGCATCGTTGCGGGGCTGGTGACACCTAGCTCAGGCGAGGTCCGCCTCAACGGCATTCGACAGGAGTACCCCAGCCGCAGAATTGGGCTGGTCTTCCAGCGACCGACGCTGCTGCCGTGGAGGACCGTCAGGGGTAACGTGGCCCTACCGCTTCAGATGGCTGGGGCTCAGGGCATTGAGGCACAGGTCCACGAGCTCCTCGAACTCGTGGGACTCCGTGACTTCGCGGAGGAATACCCGGCGAATCTCTCAGGAGGGATGGCCCAACGCGCCGCGATTGCTCGGGCGTTGGCCCAGAGTCCCGAGGTCCTGCTGCTCGATGAACCCTTCGGCGCCCTCGACGCACTGACCCGCGAGTATATGGCCGGGGAGCTCCTTAGGATCTGGGAGCAGACCCATAGCACGGTGCTGATGGTGACCCACAACGTCGAGGAAGCGGCCCTGCTTGCCGATCGCGTCGTCGTGCTCGGGCCGCGCCCGGGGCACGTGATCGATATGCTGCCCGTCCCCTTGTCGCGGCCCCGTAACCTGTCGCTGCTGGGCTCGCAGCGCCTGCAACAGGTCGCGCAGCAACTGCGCGCCACGCTGGGCCGCGGCTACGCAGCGCAACGCAGCCTAGGATGAACTCGCGACATCGGGTCGTGCGATGCGCAGGGTCCCCTCATGGTCGATCCGGCTCTCGATCGACCACACGCCATGTGCCACCGCACGCACAGCCTTCTCCGGCAGCTCTACTCCGTCAAGCTCAACGCGCTGAGGGCGAGCCGGTAGCGCCACCCAGACAGCCCCCTTCGCGATTCTGCCGAGATCCAGTTTGACGCTGAGCACCTCTTCGCTCAACGACCAATGAGCGACCTCGCCGCCCTGCGAGATATGGAAGGTGGTCGCGACGAGATGGGGGTCGGGCTTAACCGGTCGCAGACCCAACAGCACCACGCCGTGTGCGGGTAGGTGAAGCACGGGCCGCAGTGCGCCGGGTGCCAACAGGAGATAACGCTGCTCCCAGAAATCGACCACGTGGTAGGCCTGACGTTCGCCCAACTTCACCGACGCCGGCAGCTCTCGCTCAATCGGCGCTTCCGTCCAATTGAACAGCGCCACAAGGCGCCAACGGCCCCAAGGTCGCGCAACGGGAACCACCACCACCTCAGGCATCGGCGCCTCAATCAGATCAAGCGCATCCATGCCGTCCAGCAGAGGGGGGAAGAGCTTGGCCGCCATCGCACGTCGCTCAACCGAGAGGTCATCAAGATCGTCGGCGAGAAACGTCAACCCGCCGGATAATCCCACCAGGGTGACCTGAGACCGGACCTCGTCCTCGTTCAGCTCTGTACGCCTCTCGCGTAAGATCAGCGCATCGGGGTCGATCGACCACCAGCGACCATGCATCCACGCGCGTGTGATGACGCCGCGCAGGTTGTTGCGCAGGCTGGGGCGCACAGCGTGACCCTGACCCAGACGGCCCAGCGCCCAGGTTCGCGGTCGCCAGCTCGCCGCCGAGTCAGGCCCGACGCGCACCGCATCGAGCAGCCCCACGGTCGGTCCCAGAGGCACTTCACTGCCGATCAGGTAGGTCGCGGGGCCGGCAGCCTCGCGGATCTCGCTCAACATGTGACGAAGCGCCTGCGCCCGCGTCATCTGCTGATTGTAACGCCTGCCCGCCAGGGCAGCAGCATAGAGATGACCCAGCCGAAGACACTGATAGCCCCATGTGTGAACCGCGGTATCGACCAGCTCGCGGAGATAGTCCGCCACACCCGGATGGGTTGGATCCAGGGCCCGTCCGGTAAAGCCGGCAGCGCGCCCGGCGCGCACCACGCGTCCACGAGAGGAACGCAACAACCAGTCGGGATGGTCTCTAGCCAAGCGCGAGGTACGATGGACCAAGACCGGAGCCAACCAGAGCCCCGCCTCAAAGCTGGAACCACGGATCCGATGAGCGAGCCACTGAAGCGCGTGGGGGAATCGTTCATTTCTCGTCGACCACTCGCCCCAAGCTGCCTGATAGCCCTGATCCAGCTGGATAATGTCCAGCGGAAACTCATCAGCGAGCAGCGCCGCCGAGGCCAGATTCTCCATCACGTGCGCTTCAGCGACCTCATCGCCGTAGATGTGCCAGGAGCGCCAGCCCGTCGGCGCACGCCGTGGCGGCGAGGCGCCCATCTGTCGCGCCACCGCGTGGGCATACTGTGCGAAGAGGTCGATGTTGGGCAGCGGTACCCATTCGAGGTAGAACCACTCTGAGGCCCTGGATTCGCCGACGGCGAGGGGCACGTCATCGAGCTGGGTCTGCAGGGTCACGTGAAGGTGCCCGGGCCGCAGATCACCGCCCAGCTGCCCGAACTGCTCTCCCACCGACGCCACGCCCCCGATCATCGCCTCACGGGGTGTGATCAGCGCGCCCACCGTCTCGCTCCAGAAACGATCCGGACGCGAGGCCCGGGGTGTATACGCATTCCAGAGGACGGGACCGCCCCGCCCGTTACCTAACCGGGACGGATCTGCTCCCTGGTCGTCCAGGCGTCGCACCCCCGTGGGAGTCCACGACTGCCACCCGTTGATGTAGGTGGCCGAGGGCGGATCGGCGGTGACCAGGCCATCGGGCGTGGTGCGCACGAAGAAGCGGCGCAGTCTGACGGGCGTGGTGCCCACGTTGGCCACGCACAGGCGCAGCAGAGCAAACGGACGCCCCTGATAGAGCCGGATACGCAGTGTGAGCGCCAGCCCTTGAGCCTCCTGATACTGCAACTGCAGCTCACTGGCCTTACCGTGGACGTCCTCGATCTGGCGTTCGGTGTCGCGTCCGGCATTGAGATCGCGCGCCGTCAGGGTGTGGACGCGCCGGTGATGGACAAACTCGACGCCCGGCACCCCCTCAAAGACCCGTCCCGGCGTCTCCAATCGGAAGACGCCGGATCTAGGCTCCCACGTCAGATCAAAGGAAGGGCTCTGCAGCGACCGGCTTGCCACGGCTGTCTAGGGCTCGTCCGGAATCTGAATGTGCAACTCCCGAAGCTGTGCCGGCGTGACCTTGTCAGGTGCATCCGCCATCAGGTCCGTCGCCTGCGATGTCTTCGGAAAGGCGATCACCTCGCGGATATTCGCTTCATCGGCGAGAATCGCTACGAATCGATCGACGCCGGGCGCAAGACCGCCATGGGGCGGCGCACCGTAGGAGAAAGCCTCCAGCATATGGCCGAAACGCGCCTGTGCGTCGTCCGCGTCATAACCCAGCACACGGAAGATGTCCGCCTGGACCTGGGGATCGTGGACGCGAATGCTTCCCGACGCGATCTCCCACCCGTTGCAGACCAGGTCATACGCATCCGACAGCACCGCGGCAGGATCCGCCAGCATCTCCTCGAGGCCATGGGGCCGCGGCCATGTGAACATATGATGAACCGCGTCCCAGCGGTCACCCTCCTCGTTCCACTCAAACATCGGGAAATCGAGCACCCAGCCCATCGCCACCACGTGCGGATCGGCCAACGACAAGCGATCGCGGAACGCCAACCGCAGCGCGGAGAGTGAGGCCGCCACCGTCTTCGGCTCCGCCGCCACGATACAGATCAAGTCGCCCTCGTCGGCCTCGGTCGCCTCGACCAGCCTGGCGAGCTCTCCCTCGCTGAAGAACTTCGCCGTGGGCCCCTTGACCCCATCAGCCGCCGGCGCCAGCGTCACCAATCCCAGCGCGCCTTCACCCTTCGCGATCTCGGTGATCTCATCGATCTCGCGCCGCGTGTAGCCGGCACATCCCGGGGCCACGATGCCCTTGATCTTGCCACCTGCGGCGGCCGTCTCGCGGAAAACGCGGAACGAGCTTTCGCCGAAGACGCCCGTGAGATCGATGAGCTGCATCCCGAAGCGCAGGTCCGGCTTGTCCGTGCCATACCGCTCCAACGCTTCGGCATATGAGAGTCGCGGGAAAGGCGTGAGCACGCGCTTATGCGGCGTGACCGCCGGCACAAGCTCCGTGAACAGCCCCTCAACCAGATCCAGGACGTCATCGCGGTGCACAAACGACATCTCCAGGTCGAGCTGCGTGAACTCCGGCTGGCGATCGCCGCGCAGATCCTCATCCCGGAAGCAACGCGCGATCTGGTAATAGCGCTCGTAGCCCGCCACCATCAGCAACTGCTTCAGCTGCTGGGGGGATTGCGGCAGCGCGTAGAACTCCCCCGGATGCACGCGGCTGGGCACGAGGTAGTCGCGTGCCCCCTCCGGCGTGGACTTAAAGAGATACGGCGTCTCGATCTCCAGGAAACCGTGCTGATCCAGATAGCGGCGCATGTGTTGCACCACATCGTGGCGCAGCTTGAGGTTACGCTGCATCCGCGCCCGCCTCAGATCGAGGTAACGGTAACGAAGGCGCAGGGCCTCATCTACCGGCGCATCATCGTAGATGTAGAAGGGCGGTGTCTTGGCGCGGTTGAGAATCCGGAGGTCGTGAGCCTCGACCTCCACCTCACCGGTCGCCCAGGCAGGGTTCGCTTGATCGGGCGGACGCCGTCGAACGGTGCCGGCGACCTGAATCACGTACTCGCCGCGCACCTCCTCGGCAACCTGCCGTGCCTCTTCCGCGACATCGGCGCTCACCACCACCTGGACAACGCCCGAGCGGTCGCGCAGCACGATGAAGATCACACCGCCGAAGTCACGGCGCAGGTTGACCCACCCCGCCAGCGTGACATCCGTTCCGGCGTGCTCGGTCCTTAACTCACCACAATGATGCGTCTTGAACATGAACTCACAGCCTCCTCCCCCCAAACTGGCAACCGATCGACACTATACCACATCACCCCTCGCCAGCAAGATTTTCGGAGCCCGGCGCGACCAGACCCAAGCTAAGTTGGCCCGTACGGCAGATCTCAGGGCCGCTTGCGCAGCCGCGTGCCGCCGACAACGCCGAGCACCATCATCATCGGTAGGGCCAGGCAGCGCGAGGGCGCGGCCCCCTCCACCGGCAACCGCAGCACCGGCGTGGCGGTCGCGACACGCTGCGGCGCGGCACCGCCGGCGCTCGCCGGCGTCGCCGTCGTCGGCTGAGACACAGCCGCGCCGTCCGGCTGCGCGACCGCGACCATCGGCGTCGGCGTGGCCAACCGAAACGGCGTCGCCGTGGGAGGCAGCGTCTCCGTCGGGGTAAGCGACATCGTCACCGTGACCTCAGGCGTGACCGTGAGGGTCGCCGTGACCGTCAGCGGCTCGGTAGGCTCGGTAGGCGTCGGCGTGAAGGGCTCCGGCGTCTCGGTCGGCGTGGGCGTCACCTCCACCGGCGCGCGCAGCTGCGCGATCAGTTCCTCAGTGAGCCTGAGATAGATATCCCCCTCACGTGCTGACGGTTCGATCTGCGTGCAGGTGGACCACCCATTGAAGCTTCGAATGAGCAGCCAATCGGGCTCACTTGCACGAGCCGTCGACCAACTCTGACGGTAGGTGAGCCCGGCCTCGCGAGGACGCACCCAAGCTAGGGCATCATCCTCGTAGAAACTGTCATCATAGCCGGGCATCACCGTCGCCACCCACCAGCGCGACGTCTGATGCGTCTGGTTCCAGCCACGCACGGCCTCCCCAAGGGCCGGCAACCGCGACCCGGCCGGATCGCGCAGCTCGGGTTGGTGCAGATAGAGACCGTCGAACACGCTCAGGCTGTCGACCGATGTGCCCTCGGCGATCCAGATCATCGCCCTGGAGGCATCCGTCCCGGCTCGCAACGACTCCCACACCGAGAGGGGAAAGAGCTGCTGTCCAAGGAAGAAGATCACGGGACGCCCCTCAACCGCCATATACGCGCGGTTGGGAGCCAGCTCCTCCCGCACTGCCGCCAGCGCCGCAACCACGTCGTCCGGCGTGCGCATAAAGGGACCCGTCATATCCAGGAGCACAGCTACCCGCATCTCGTGGCGGTCTGCGCTGTCCAGAAGCAGCTCCAGGTTGGGCGCCGTCGGGTTGTCGGCAAGTCTGGGGCCATACCACATCTGCACTAACCCATCAATGCCGGCGCTTTTCGCCTCCCGCACGTGCCGGTCGACGGCGGAGGCATCCGCCGAGACGTAGAGGTGCAGCGGCTCATCACAGGTGGGCTCCGACCAGGTAGACCAATCGTAGCGACCGTGGTAGAGCGCCAGCACCAGGGGACCATCAGGGGGGTCCTCGGCAGCCACTGCAAGCCCACACGTCAGGCACGCCACAAGCGGCGCCACCATCAAAAGCCGCACCAGGCGACGCAGACACGTTCGCCGCACCAAGCCCCTCCCCTCGAGAAAGACACCGCAGCACCACGAGTATAGATCAGCTATCCCACTGCGCAACCACCCTAGCCCAAGTCAAGCTTCCGGGAAGCTCGCAGAACCTCGCGCGCCACCGAGAGCACGTCGGACGCCGCCCTCCTCACAACACAACGCACCGCCTGGCTTCCCGGAAGATCTCGCGTCATCTGGACACCCCAGGGCCAATCCGGTATAATCCGAGGGTAAGGTCTATTAAGGAGACATAAATGACGATACTACCAGAGGGATTGCGCAGCATTGTGGGTCCGGTCATCGGATTCATCCTTGGGCTGATCCCGCTGATCCTGGTTCACGAGTTCGGGCACCTCATTATGGGTAAGTTGGTGGGGGTATGGGCCCGTGAGTTTGGCATCGGATACCCACCCCGCATCATCAAGCTCTTCCGCTGGCAGGAGACCGACTTCACCCTGAACTGGCTGCCGTTCGGCGGCTTCACCCGTTTTGAGGGCGAGACCACCTTTGACGACGGCGAGAACCCCTCCGGAGACTCCGCGGCTAGGGAGCACAGCCTCTATGCCAAAGGCCCCTGGCAGCGCATCCTGGTCTATCTCGGCGGGTCCATCGCCAACCTCCTGACCGCCTGGCTCATCGCCATCGTGATCTTCACCACCGGCATTCCCAAGGTGCAGGCCGTGATCACCGATGTGGCGCCCGACTCCCCGGCCCAAGCTGCTGCCCTCCAGGCGGGCGATGCGCTGATCGCCGTGAACGGAGAGGCGGTTGAGGGTACGGTGGAGCTGCAAACAGCCATTGCAGAGAATGCAGGCGAGCCCACGGTCTTCACCGTCGACCGTGAGGGCACCTCGTTTGAGGTCACGATCACACCGCGGGCCGACCCACCCGAAGGTCAGGGCGCGGTGGGCATCGTCATCGGAGACCAGCAGATCGACGGAGCGCTCACTCACTATCCGCTGCCGCAGGCCGTGACCTACGGCACGCGGTACTTCGCGAACGTCGCCTCGATGACGGCGATGCTGCCCATCTACATCGTGCGGATGAATATCCCCTTCGAGCAGGCCCGCCCGGTGGGCATCGTCGGCATCAGCCAGATCGCAGAGCAGAGCGTCAACCAGAGCATTGAGCAGAACGCCCCCTATCCCTTCCTCAACATTCTCGTGCTGCTCAGTATCAGCTTGGGCATCTTCAACCTGCTGCCGATTCCGGCCCTGGACGGCGGTCGCATCCTGTTTGCGGTCATCGAAGCCATCCGCGGTAAGGCGTTGACTCCCGAGCTCGAGGAGCGCATTCACCTCATCGCACTGATGATCCTGGTCATCCTCTTTGTGGCGGTGACCGTGCTCGACATTGTCATGCCCGTGCAGCTGCAGTAGACCGGAAAGCCGAGATGCCACGATGAGCGATTGGGACGAGCTGGATCTGGGATTGACCGTTGATCGCGAGGAGGCCGAACATCGGGCCTCCCTGTGGCGGGCTCTCGAGGAGGAGGGTGAGATGCCCGAGGTCGAGCACCTGGGGCTGTTGTCGGGCCTGCTCGACGAGGACATCCTGCGCATGAGAACGCTGTGGGTCAAGCTCTCGCAAGTGGTCCGCCTCGAACTGCTCACCGCCCTGGCACATCTGGCCGAAGCCGACTTCACGATGGACTTCTCGGCGGTCTTCAGGATGGCCCTACGAGACCACGACGCCGACGTCCGTGTCATCGCCCTCAGAGGCCTCGGCGAGGTAGAGGACGTGCGCCTTGTCCCTGAGTTCGTCCATATGCTCGAACAGGATCCCTCTATCGAGGCCCGCCGCGCCGCAGCCGAGGGACTGGGCAAGTTCGTGCTCCTCGGCGAGCTGCAGAAGCTGCGCCCCGACCCCTTCCATCACACGGTGTTGGCGCTGTGCGACGCCTTCCGCGATCGCACGCAGGATCTGCTCGTGCGCCGGCGCGCGCTTGAATCCATGGCCTACACCGGCGAACACGGCGTGCCCGAGATCATCGAGAGCGCCTACGCGGAGAGCGACGAGGGCATCCGCCATAGCGCCGTGATGGCGATGGGGCGCAGCGCGGACGCACGTTGGGGAGAGATCGTCCAGCGTGAGCTCCTCAGCCCCAACCGCGAGATGCGCTTTGAGGCGACGCGCGCGTGCGGTGAGTTGCAGCTTCGCGAGTCGGTGAACGAACTGGTCGCGCTGACCGACGACGTCGACGAACGCATCCAGACGATGGCGCTCTGGGCGCTCGGACAGATCGGGGGTAACCAGGCCAGAAGGACCCTCCAGCGCTTCGCCGGCAGCAGCGACCAGGCCCTGGCGAGCGCCGCCGAGGAAGCTCTGCAGGAGCTGGAGTTCTTCCACGGCGACCTCTCCTCCTTCTTCGGGCCTCCCGAGCGCTATGACGGCGAGACCGACGGCGCGTGGCAGCTGCCGGGGCTGGGCGATCTCGATGACGAGGACGAAGACCAGGCCGGCGAGCGGCGCTACGCCGACCCGGATGAGGAGGATGACGACGAAGAGGACCTCGACCTGTGGGATGATCAGGACGAGGATGAGATCGACGATCTTGACATCTTCGACATCCTCGACGAGGACGATGACGACGAGTGGAACTGACGTCCCGCACCGCGCCGGGCCCGCCGCCTCCCATGCGGTGAGCCGTCGCTGGGTCTGGGTCCTCTTGCTGTGCCTCGCCTATCTGGCCGCGCCCATCGCAGCACGTGCGGACAGCCCCCAGTTCGACCTCGTCTACACCTTCGGCCAGGCTGCGTCCTTCACCGTCGTCTTTCCTGAGGGTCACGACCTGGAGGACGCCACGCTCTTCTTACAGATCAACGGTAGGCATACCGAGAGCTACCCTGCCGAGGTGGACGGCACTCGCGCCGCCCTGACCCGCGACCTCGTCGACACCCCGCTCCCGCCTTTCGCCGAGATCAGCTACTGGTGGGGCTATACGCGATCCGATGCGACCCACGGCGAGACCAACCGGGATACTTTTCAGTACCTCGACAACCGCTACGCCTGGCAGACAGCCGAGGGGGAGGGCGTGACCATTCACTGGATCACGGGTGAGCGCATCACCATGGCGCAAGCCCTCGAGACGGCGGAGAGCGCTCTCAGCCGCATCTCGGAGGTCCTCGAGGTCACACCCGAGCGATCCACGGAGGTCTTCATCTATCCCTCGCACCGGGATCTGGCCTCGGCGATGCAGCTCGCAGGCTTTGAGTGGGTCGGCGGCGTCGCCTACCAGGAACTGGGCATCGTCCTGGTCGTCATCCCGCCCAACGCGGAAGGACTCCTGGCGATGAAGCAGGACATTCCCCATGAGCTCACCCATCGCGTGCTCTACGACAAGTTGGGGCCGGAGGGCTATGCCTCGC
>CAZYYC010000100.1:0-13832 GCA_964650935.1 uncultured Anaerolineales bacterium | reverse complement strand
CTCCTCCCAGGCGGCGCACGCCTCATCCGGCGTCCACAGCGTGGCGCGGTAGTTAAGGTCGAACGAGACCTTGACGCCCAGCGCGCGAGCACGCCTAACGATCTCAGGTGTGCTCGCGCGACAGGTTAGGCTGAGGGCGGGCGTGATCCCTGTCATGTGCAGCCACTCGGCACGTCCGATGTAGTCCCAGTCGAGTTCGTCGGCGGTCATGGCCGTGGCGGCGCTGTCCTTCCGGTCGTAGATCGTCTTGATCGGACGCGGCTGGGCGCCGAACTCGACGAAGAAGGTGCCGACGCGCCCCGTGTCGCCCCAGACCACCGCCGACGTGTCGACGCCGTAGCGTCGGGTGCCGTTGACGACCCAGCGGCCCAGCGCGGTGCGGGGCAGCTTCCCGATCCAGCCGGCGTGCACCCCTAGCCGCTCCAGCCCCACGGCGACGTTGGCCTCCGCGCCGCCGATCAGGGCCCGGAAGCTCTCGCTGTGCTCCATCAGCTCATGGCCCGGCGGCGCGAGCATGATCATCGTCTCGCCGAGGCAGACGACGGACGGTGAGCGTATGGCGTGCTGTGGGTCAGGGTTCATGGATGTGACCGGTAACGAGTAACGAGTGACGAGTAACGATTGACGATTGATCGGACGCTGCCGGCGTCGGTCCTAGCTGACAACCGGCAACTGACAACTGCTTCTACAGCAGGCCGATTGCCTTGAATGCTGCGAGCATCTGGGCGGCTTTGCCGTCCTCGACGGGCAGGATCGGGCGCTTCGGGACGCCGGCGTCGACGCCGCGCGCGTGCAAGCCCACGTAACAGGCGGCGTTGGTCGATGATGGGATGTGGAGCAGCTTGCGCGCCTTGAGCACCTTGAGCTGCAGCGGCGCGGCTTTCTCATAGTCGCCGGCGACGTAGGCGTCCCAGAGCTCGACCATGATCTCGGGGAAGACGTTGGCGAGTCCCGAGACACAGCCCTTGGCCCCCGCCATGAAGGCCGGGAGCGCGATGCCCTCGGTGCCGACGATGAAGCGGAAGTCGGGATAGTCCTCCGCCATCTCCAGCACGAAGTGGGCGAACTCGATGTAGCCGAAACCGCTATCCTTGATGCCCTTGACGCCGGCGTCGGCGAGGTGGCGCAGGAAACCGGGGGCGATCTCGACGCCCGAGGCCTTGGGGTTGTTGTAGACGTAGACCGGGATGGCGACGGCTTCGACCAGCGTGCGGAAGAACTCGATCACCGTCCGTTCGTCGTGGCGGTGATAGAAGGGGGCGACCGCCGCTACGTAGTCGGCACCGACCGACTCGGCGTGTTGGGCCAGCGCTACCGACTGGGCGGTGGAGGTCGTGCCGACGTGGGCCACGATCGTGAGCCGACCTGCCGCCTGGTCGACGACGATCTCGTGGACCTGCTCGCGCTCCTCAAGGGTCATGATGGGGCCTGAGCCGTAGGTGCCGCAGATGAAGAGGCCGTGCGAACCGCCTGCGACCTGGAAGTCGACGAGGGCGCGGAGCCCTGCTTCGTAGATGTCGCCTTCCGGTGTGAAAGGCGTCGTCAGGGGGGGGATGATACCGCTGAGTACTCGGGTCATGATGTCTCCTTGTGTGTGAAGGGAAATGCCGGCTCGAAGCTCAAGAGAGCTCGAGCGGCGTTGATGCTAACGAGCGATTCGGTGGCCCGGACCGGCGCGTGCCACTCGGTGACCTCAGGGAACCATACCCGCGCGAGGTCGCGGGTGGGGAGACCCACAAAGTTGTGGGCGTTGGTGACGAAGACGGCGTGGCTACCCTCCAGGTCGGCCATGAGGCTGAGTTCGGCGGCGCGGGCTGCGTCTCGGGCGTCGAGGCTTGTCCACATGTTACTGCGACCGTACATCACGTCGGTGTCTTTCTTGTCCCAATCGGGCTCTTTCTCCCACTCCCGCGCGGCGGCACGTGCCTGAAACTCGGTGATGATCCCCGCGACCCGTCGGCTGCGCTCGGGCTCGGGCAGTGCCATCACCGCGGCAGTCTGCTCACGGGCCTCGATGATGAACGCCAGCAGCATCGAGCCGTTCTCGGCCTCTGTATCGTAGACCGCGGGATAGCGCAGGAAGACGCTGGTGAGACCCTCCCGGCGCCAGAAGTAGGCGCCGATGTCCTCGGTGGCCCGCTTGGAGAAGGAGTAGGGATCGGTGGTGTAGGTCGGGTGCGCCTCGTCGATGGGGAAGTAGCGCAACTGGCCCTCGGGGAAGGTGATGCCGTAGTTGTATCCGAGGGCGTTGATCGAGCTGGCACAGACCACGCGGCGGATGCCGGCGTCGGCTGCCGCGCGGAAGACGTTGAAGGTGCCGCCGACATTGACCGCGAAGATGGTGTGCTCCGGTCCCAAGTCGGGATCGGGAAGGGCGGCGAGGTGGATGACACCGTCGATGCCCGCCATGGCGGGGCCCAGCGATGCGAAGTCGGTGACATCGCCCTCCAGGCACTCCGCGCCATCGATGGGCCGGTCGACGCTGAGATCGAGCACGCGCACGTGGTGTCCACGCTCGAGCAACCATCGGACCGTCGGGCGTCCGACGCCGCCCAGTCCACCGGTGACGAGGATGTGCATGTCTGTGCCTCCTGCTGCTGTCCAGCTGTGACGAAAAGGGAAGAGGTCGACCTCTCTCTTCCCGACGGCCCGAGACGGCTATCCCTGAAAGGGGAAGGCGGGCTCGAAGCCGATGAGGGCCCGGGCGGCGTCGATGCTCACGAGCGTCTCGCTTCCTTCCCCGGAGGCGCGCCACTCGGTGACCTCAGGGAACCACACCCTTGCGAGGTCGCGTGACGGGAGACCCACGCAGTTGTGCGCGTCGGTGATGTAGAGAGGGTGACTGCCCTCATAGTCTGCCAGGAGTCCCTTCTCCGCAGCTTGGGCCGCATCGCGGACATCCAAACCGGTCCAGAAGTTGCTGCGTCCGAACATGAGGTAGGCGTCCTCGAAGGTCCAGTCGAAGCCCTCCTCCCATTCGCGCGCGGCGGCACGGCGTTCGAAGTCGGCGATGACCTCCTGAACGCGGCGGGTACGGTCAGGCTCGGGTAGCGCCATCACCGCGGCGGTCTCGCGCCGGCATCCCTCGATGAAGCCCATCAGCATCGAGGGCTCGGGGGTATTGGTATCGTAGACCGCGGGGAAGCGCAGGAAGACGCTGCTGATGCCCTCGCGGCGCCAGAAGTAGGCGCCGATCTCCTCAGTCATCCCCTTGGTAAAGGAGTAGGGATCGGTGGTGTAGGTGGGGTGGGCCTCGTCGATCGGGAAGTACTGCAGCTGACCCTCGGGGAACTTGATGCCGAAGTTGTAGCCCAGGGCGTTGATCGAGCTGGCGCAGACCACGCGCCGGATGCCGGCATTGGCGGCGGCACGGAAGATGTTGAAGGTGCCGCCGGCGTTCACCGCGAAGATCGCGTGCTCCGGACCCAGCCCGGGATGGACGATGGCTGCGAGGTGGATCACGCCGTCGATGTCCTCCATCACGGGGGCTAGCGACGCGAAATCCGTGATGTTGCCCTCAAGGCACTCCGCGCCCTCGATGGGCTCGTCGATCTTAAGATCCAGGACGCGGACCTCGTGTCCGTGATCGAGCAGCCAATGGACTGTCGGGCGTCCGATGGACCCCATACCGCCGGTAACTAGGATGTGCATAGTTGCCTCCTGGCAAAGGAAAACATCACAAATCAACAAGTCAGAAGTAGCTCATCCGAATCCAACCTCAGGCATCCAGGTTTGACCCCCCTTGCTTCACGATGAGACCGCCCGGCTCAACGCCCAGATCTCGCGCAATGACCGGGCACTTGGCTTTGAGCAGGAAGAAGATGCGCGGGTCGCCGGGACTAAGCGTCTCGTAGTTGGCCTGCCCTTTGGCGACGATGACCTCAGCTGCCTCGTAAGCGCGTCGAAACTCGTCGCTCGTCCGATCCAGGATCGTGCCCGGCGCATCGGAGCCGGTGCTGAGGAGAGTGGCGCAGCTATCCAGCCCTGCTGCTTGAGCATCTTCGAGGGTGGCATCGTTGAGCACCGGCGCACCCTTGACGGCATAGGTGACGTCAAGATCGAGGATCTCGATCAGAGCGCGATCGAAGACTGTCTCGCCGGCGTTATCGGCGATATACAGCACCGAGGCAGCGCGGGTGAGCGCGCGGCGCAGCGCGCCCAGGTCATTGATCGCGAGGGGGCGTTCGGTCACCTCAGCCAGTGCCCTCTCCAGATCATAGACGGCGCTCGGACCGAAGTCGATGATGTTGCCGGCGACCGCGATCCGGACGGCCTCCTCGAAGGGGTCCACAGCATCTGCGATCCGTACCGCGATCCACGCTCGAAGGCGCAGCGCTTGCTCCGTAGCGTTGCGTTTCACCCCGCGGTAGGGATCGCTATGACCGACCCGCTCCCGTACCGCTCGATGGATCGCCTCTCCGACCACGGGAGGGGTGCTGGATGGATCCAGGGTCTGCAATAGCGCCAGCGTCTCCTGGATGACCTGAATCTGGGCTTCTTCGCCGGCACCTGCGAACCGTGCGGCGTCCAGTGCCTGCCGCAGGAAGCAGGGATAGCAGTCAAGATATGTACGCACGATTGATGGCCTCCGACGAGTTCCCCACGATTCTAGTCCTCTAGTGACAAATTGTCAATACTTCTCCTCGTAGATGCGGCCCTCGCGGTAATCTGCCCAGGCGGTCTCAAACCAGGCATCGATTCGCGGCAGGGGACGGCGGGCTACCCACGTGGAGCGGACGGTGCCGTCGGGCGTGGCGACGGTCTCCAGGACCTGCTCGCGGAAGCGTTCGTCCTCGGGCACGATGTGCCACGTCTCGTCGAGCTGCGGATGGACCTTGATGCCGTTGGCGTCGAGCGTGATCGAGGAGCCGCGGCTGCCGGTGCCGCTCTCCAGCGCGAAGGCCAGCGCCTCCAGATAGACGGCGTGGGCGAAGCATAGCTGGCGGTTGCGCAGGCTCTCCCCGAGATCGGCGGGGTCGCCCACCGCGCTCAGGCGCGCCCACTGAGCCCATGCCTCCGGGACGGCGGCGCGCAGCTCGCTCAGCGAGCGAATGTGGGCGCCGGCACGCGACATCCGCGCCTGGAGCTCGGCGCGCTCCTCTTGCCAGGGCCTGCCGGGCTCTGCCCGGGTTGCCGCTATCCATGCTTGTAGTGACGTCGCGGCGTTGACCGCAGCGCGCTCGGAGGCCTGCGCATCCAGCGACCACCCACTGTAGCGGTTGGCGATGTACTCGGCGGCGCGGAAGCCCGCCACCTGCCCCGAGTTGAGCGCGGAGCCACCAGGGCGGTAGATGCCGTGGGAGCCGTTGACCTCACCCAGCGGGAAGAGGTGCTTCACGTTCAGGCTCTCCCACCAGAGGTTGCCTGCCAGCCCCCCGTTGTTGTGTTGGGCGCAGACCGCCACCTCCAGCATCTCGGTCGCGATGTCAATGCCGTGATCGCGATAGAGCGCGATGGCGCCGGGGTTCATTTTCTCGAGCCGGGCTAAGGGTGTGGACAGCAGCGCCTCGGAGCGTGCCAGGTAGGTATGCGCCTCCTCACTGAGCGCCGCGAAGGCGAAGCCTTCGGGATTGGCGCGAAAGTCGAGAAAGACACGCCGGCCCTTGAGGACGGTCTCGATATAGACCAGGATATCGACGATCGAGGAGCCTCCCTGCACCTTGCGCCAGTCGAAAGGCCACTGGTAGCCCTTCAGGAAGACCATCGAGTCGCGCTCGCCCGCCGTCGCGAAGGAGGGCGTGAGGAATTCCTGCGGATCGCTGATCCCGTCCGCCTCGGTGCTCACGAAACGTGGCACCACCTGCATGTAGGTGCCCGACACGTTCCAGCGGAAGGCGATCGAGGCCAGGCCATACTGCGACTCGGGAAGGCTCTGGGCCTTGGCGCCCGCCATCAGGGCCAGCCCGATCGCGCCCGTGTGCACC
Organism: uncultured Anaerolineales bacterium; assembly: GCA_964650935.1. Taxonomy (GTDB): domain Bacteria; phylum Chloroflexota; class Anaerolineae; order B4-G1; family SLSP01; genus PWVB01. The sequence continues at coordinate 7,908 of CAZYYC010000100.1, read as the reverse complement.
TCGGGATAGACCGAGGTCTTGTAGAGCCCGCCCGGTCCGCCGACGGCGAAGATCACGTTCTCGGCGAGATAGGCTTCCAGCGCCCCCTCGGGCCCGAGCACGACGGCGCCTGCCGCGCGGCGCCCGCCCGTCGGGCCGCCGACCGTGATCAGCTCCACGACGTTACGCCCCTCGCGTACGGCGATCTCCAGCGCCTTTACCTGCCGGATCAGCGCGCGGCACATCTCGCGCGAGGTGTAGGGGCCGATGGAGGTGGCGCGTTGGCGGGGATCGTGGTCGGTCTTATAGCCGATGAACTGCCCGTAGGCATCGCGGGGGAAGGGCACGCCCAGGTTGACCAGGTGCAGGAAAGCGCGTGCGGAGAGGCTCGCCTCAATCAGGGCCAGGTCACCATGCATCGAACCGCCTTCGAAATAGGTCTCCGCCATCACCTCGGGCGCGTCGGTCTCGGCCCCGCACATCGCGAGCTTGTAGTAGGTCTGTTTGTCGCTGCCGGTGTTGATCGAGGTGCCCTTCTCCAGCCCCTCGGTGAGGATCAGGAGATCCTCCACGCCGTTCGCGTGAAGTTGCGCGGCAGCGTTGAGCCCCGCCGCGCCGCTGCCGATGATCAGCGTGTGGACGCGGGTGAGGGAAAGGGAAAGGGTCTGATCGTTCAGGGTCAGGGTTGTCTCTTCCATAGCGTTCTCCTTGCTGCAGGGTCAGGGAGCGCGCTCCCCGGCACGGATCTTCTGTCAGGTCACTACCGGCAAGTGTACCCACGATGGGGGAGTTGTCACGCTCTGGTTCTCCTGGGTGCGAGTCAGCCCAGGTCGAGCATGTTCGCGGTGGATTATGAGTCGCCGTTCCGGAGGGCGTGGGGAGGCAGAACTGGTGTCTTTCGCCCGAGCGTGACATCGACGAGCACCGAACGGCGCACGCCTCCCTTCAGTCGGTGCTCCTGTCGACACCGCTCGGTCACTTACAGGTGCGCACACTGGTTCGGTGCCTATGAGCGCATTCACTCGTCGTCTATAGGAAGATCATCGTGACCCGTAGCGAGGGCGCTGCGACGTCCGACGCCCCGAGGACGGGGCTGCAAGCATGCCTGCGAGGAGTTGTCCTCGAGATGGGTTGGTCCAGCAGCGCGCCCTACTGCTGTTGGTGCCAAGGCGGCTCACATAACCGCAGCGGCAACTGCGTGTACCCTGTCCCGTGATCTTGGCAGACCGAGGGGGCTGTCCTATACTCGTGTCGGAGGCCCAGGCACATGATCAGACTCAAGCCCGTCATAGCAAGTTATCCCGGCGCCGCTTACTCAGCGTCGTCGATCCGACCCTATGAGGCGGCGATGCGCGCCATCGCCGACAGCGCTGCGATCACGTATGCTGCTGACCTGGGCGCCCTGGAAGCGATGCTGCGCACGACCACGGCGGGCCGCCAGGGTGTGCCGACCGGCAGTATGACGATGCACCTCTGGCGCTACGTGCGACGGATCGTCGCCCGAGCGCTCTACGACTGTGGTTTCTTCAGAGATGACGTGCGTGAGTCGGGTACGCTGACAGTCTTCTACGAGAACGATGTTGAGCTGATCCGCAAGTTGTTGATCTAGTGTGACGGGATGGGAGGTGGACGGTGTCAACCGAGCTGAAGTGCGATGTGCTGATTGTCGGCGCGGGTGTCGGCGGCTGTGCAGCGGCGCTGGCGGCCTGCCGCGCGGGCAAGCGGGTGGTGATGACTGAGCCCTGTGAGTGGATCGGCGGGCAGCTCACCAGCCAGGCCGTACCTCCGGATGAGAACCGCTGGATCGAGACGCACGGGGGCACGGCCTCGTACCTGGGGTTCCGGCGCGCGGTACGTACCTACTACCAGCGGCACTACCCGCTGAATGCTGCAGCGCGGCGCGAGCCTGAGTTGAACCCCGGGACGGGCTGGGTCTCGCGCCTCTGCACCGAGCCCAAGGTGGCCTACGCGGTGCTGAGCGAGATGCTGATGCCCTACGAGTCCCAGGGGCTGCTGCGCGTGATCCGCTACGTCGAGCCGGTCGCCGCCGACGTGGATGGCGATCACGTACGGAGCGTCACCTTGGGTTCGTCGCGTGGGGAGCCCGAGGTCACGGTGAGCGCGCCCTACGTCCTCGACGCGACCGAGCTGGGCGATCTGCTGCCGCTGACGGGTTGTGAGTTCGTCGTTGGAGCCGAGTCGCAGGAAGAGACCGGTGAACCGCACGGGGTATCGGGCCCGGCACAGCCGGGCAACGTCCAGGCCATCACCTGGTGCTTCGCGATGGGCTACGACCTGGCGCCCGGGTCCGATCACACGATCGACCGGCCCGCACAGTACGCCCGCTGGCGTGACTACGTGCCCTCGGTGACCCCGCCCTGGCCCGGCAAGCTGCTCAGTTGGACCGATTGCCAGCCCTGGACGCTCGACCCGCGGCACAATTGTCTCTTCCCGCATGAGCAGGATCCCGAGTCGGGCCGCACCGGCACGGCCTACTTCGCCTACCGCCAGATCGTCGGGGCGCGCCAATGGGACGCCAATAAACCGCCGCACGAGGCGACATTGGTCAACTGGCCGATGAACGACTACATCGAGGCCGACCTGATGAGCGACGATCCCGAGGAGCGGCGCCGCGCCGTCGCTGAGTCGCGGGAGATGGCGCTGTCGCTGCTCTATTGGCTGCAGACCGAGGCACCGAACTATACGACCGGCGGGCAGGGATATCCTGCGCTCTACCCGCGCGGCGATGCTACCGGCACCAACGATGGTCTGGCTCAGGCCCCCTACATCCGCGAGTCGCGCCGGATTCGCGCCCGCTTCACCATCCTGGAACAGCACGTCGGCACCGAGGCCCGGACCGGACTCAACTTCATCCCCACCGTGCCGCTGGACGAACGGCTGATCGGCGCCCGGGCCGAGACATTCGCCGATAGCGTCGGCATCGGCCACTATCGCATCGACCTGCACATCTCCACGGGAGGCGACAACTACATTGACATCTCCTCGCTGCCTTTCCAGATCCCACTGGGGGCGCTGATCCCGGTGCGGATGCGCAACCTGTTGCCGGCGTGCAAGAATCTCGGCACCACGCACATCACCAACGGCTGCTACCGGTTGCACCCGGTGGAGTGGAATATCGGCGAGAGCGCCGGCGCGCTGGCGGCCTTCTGCCTCGATCGCGGCGTGGAGCCGGCCCAGGTCTACGAGACGCCGGCGCTGCTGGCGGCCTTTCAGGCAGCGCTGACGGCCCAGGGCGTGCGCCTCGCATGGCCTACCACGTTGCCGGTGTGAGCGAAGCGGTCCTGGACTTAGGTCTTCGCCCGGATCTTGGTCGAAGGAGGGATCTGTGAATTCTCTGCTTGGTACGCCATCGTGGTAGGGGTACTGATGCTCGGCCAATGGGGTTTCTTTCTCGCTGTGGGTCAGGTGCGGCGAGGGTTCGAGACCTTTGTGAGAGGTACACGAATATGGGTGCTAGACTGCTGAGATGGTTCTCCCCACCTCGTTTTGAGGACGAGGAGAAGACCCGAGTCGCCGAGATCGTTAACGTTGTCCTGCTGGCGGCGTTGCTTGGCGTGGTCTTCTTTGCGGTCTTCACGGCCTTCGTGCGCCTGAACCAGACCCGGATGGTGATTCTGATGCTCGCGCTCGTCATCGCTGCCATCGTGATCGGTCTCAAGGCGCTCTTGCACCGGGGCCGGGTCCGCCTCGTCGCGACGGTGTTTACCGCAGCGGTGTGGACCGCTTTCACCATTCCCATCGTCCTGTTTGAGGGCATCCGTGATACAGGCGTCGCCGGCTACTATCTCGCTGTGTTGATCACGAGCCTTGTCCTAAGCACGCGTACTCTGGTCCTGTTTGATGCGTTAGCCTCTCTGTCGATCGTGCTGATCTACTTGCTCGAGCGGGAAGGCGTGCTGGTCACGATGCTCAGTGAGATCCCGCCCTCTCCGGTGGATCTCGCTGCCGTGCTTTTTACGCTGAACGGCACGGCGCTTCTTGCCGCTTTTACGGTGCGGAAGCTCGCGACGGGCGAGCGCGTCTCGCGCCGGGAGCGGGACCGGGCGCAGCGCTACCTGGGTATCACCACCACCGTGCTGGACGGCATCGAGGCCGACGTCTACGTGGCGGACATGGCTTCGTACGAGGTGTTGTTCGCCAACCGGCACATACGTGGTAGCTTCGGAGAGAACCTGGTCGGACAGTGCTGCTATGAGGTGTTCAGAGGTGAGTCTGCGGTCTGCCCGCACTGCACCAATCCGCAGTTACTAGATGCGGATGGCAGTCCGGCGGGGACCGTCGCGTGGGAGAGCTATAACCCGGTAACCCAACGATGGTATATCAACCAGGATCGTGCTGTCCGGTGGGTGGACGGCAGGCTTGCTCGTCTGCAGGTCGCGACCGACATCACCGAGCGTAAGCGCTCTGAGGAGGCGCGTGCTCATACCCAGCGTCTGTTGCTGGCGTTGAGCCAGGCCGCCCAGGCCGTACAACGGGCCCGGAGCCCTGAGGCCGTCTATCACGCGATCGGTGAACAAGTGGCAGCGTTGGGCATGGACGTGTTTGTGCTCACAGTGGACGAGCAGTGCACGGCACTCAGCCCGGTGTATGCCACGACCCAGGCCCGGATACGTGCAGGCGGGGAAGGGCTATCGGCACCCGGCTCGATACCTCTGACGCCGCACACGCCGTTGCATCGCGCGGTGGCGCAGGCCGAGATGCTCTTTAGCACAGCCACCGAGGAGGGCAGTGCCGGCGCAGCTGTGGAGACCCCTTCTGCGGAGGGCGAGACGCCTGTGGTGGACCCCCTGCTTGTCCTGACAGGCCAACAGCGGCGGATCATCGCGCCGTTGGCCGTCGGGGGTGAGGTCCAGGCTCTACTGGTGATTGCAGGGTCAACACTAGCGGAGTCTGACGTCTCCGCCGTCACGGTCTTCGCTAACCAGGCTGCGATCGCCATCGAGAATGCGCGGCTGTACCGGGAGACCGAGGAACTCTCGGCGTTCAACGAGCGGCTCATCGTGAGCATGGCTGAAGGCATCATCGTGCTCGGCAAGGCCGGCAGGGTGACCTTCGCCAATCCGGCGGCGGCTGAGATGCTGGGGTACGCAGCCGATGGACTGCTGGGCCTTCACTGGACAGATTACACGCCGTCGGATCAACGCACGATCGTTGAGGCCGCCGACGAGCGGCGGGTGCGCGGTCTCTCTGATCGGTATGACGTGGAGTTGGTGGGCAAGGATGGTCGGCGACTTTCGGTCTTGGTCAGTGGCAGTCCGCTCTTCGACGACGATGGACGCTTCATCGGCACAACGGCGGTCTTTACCGACATTACTGCGGCGGCGCGGGCTCAGCGAGCGCTTCGGGAGAGCGAGCAGTTCTTGGCGAATGTCTTTGATGCGATTCAAGACGGTATCAGCGTGCTGGACAGCGACCTGACCGTCGTGCGGACCAACGCCTGGATGGAGCGCATGTACGCGGATCAGATGCCGATTGTCGGCAAAGCGTGTCACCAGGCTTACTATGAGCGTGCAGAGCACTGTTCATGGTGCCCGGCCCTGCAGACATTGGCGACGGGTGAGCCATCTATGGAGGTTGTGCCCTATCAACCGGCGGGTGAGCCTGCCGGATGGTTGGAGCTGAGCACCTTTCCCATCAGAGATGAGGCGGGGCGCGTCACCAACATCATCGAGTATGTGAAGGATATCAGCGAGCGTCGAAGGGCCGAAGAGGAGCGCGGCGAGCTTGCTGCACGGGTCCGGGAGCAGGCCCAACAGATGGCGCAAATCCTCGCCACCGTGCCCGCGGGCGTCCTGCTGATGACCGCGGAGGGGCACATCGTGCAGGCTAACCCGGTCGCTGAAGAACAGCTCGCGACGCTGGCAGGCAAGGCGGGGGAGGGTCCGCTTCAGCGAATTGGTGATCGCGCAGTGACTGATCTGCTGACGTCACCGGAGCCCGGTGGCTTGTGGCACGAGGTCAAGGGATCCGGTCGGATTCTCGAGGTTCTTGCGCGCCCGGTCGAAGCGGGCGCGTCGCAAGAGCACTGGGTCCTGGTGCTCAACGACGTCACCCTGGAGCGCCAGGTACGGCAGGAACTGCAGCAGCAAGAGCGGCTTGCAGCGGTAGGTCAGCTGGCGGCGGGCATCGCTCACGACTTCAACAACATCCTCGCCACGATCGTGCTCTATACAGAGATGGTGGCGAAGGCGGCTGAGCTCTCCGACCGTAGCCGCGAGAGGCTAGCCGTAGTGGATCAACAGGCCTGGGACGCCACGCGGCTCATCCAGCAGATCCTGGATTTCAGTCGAAGGTCCGTCCTGGAACGTAGGCGGCTGGACCTGGTGCCGCTGGTCACGGAGCAGGTCAAACTCCTCGAACGGACCCTCCCGGATCACATCCAAGTCGTGCTGGTCCATGGCGACGACGACTACAGGCTCGATGCCGATCCGACCCGGATGCGTCAGATGCTTGTCAACCTGGCATTGAACGCTCGCGATGCGATGGCCGAAGGCGGGACCCTGCGCATCGAACTGGCGCGGCTGCAGAAAGCGAGTAGGTGGCGGTCGGAGAGTGACGTGATCCGGCTCACGGTGTCGGACACGGGTGTGGGGATTGCTCCGGAAGCGCTGCCCCACATCTTTGAGCCCTTCTTTACCACCAAAGGACCGGGGGGAGGGAGTGGTCTGGGCCTGGCCCAGGTCCACGGCATCGCAGGTCAGCATGGTGGCAAGGTCGAGGTGCGGAGTGAGCTGGGGGTTGGGACGGTCTTCACGGTGGATCTGCCGGCGTACTCCACGGCACCCGTTCCGGCGTCGGCTTTGCCGGTGGATGCTGCATTGTCCCAGGGGGCGGGCGAGACCATTTTGGTCGTGGAGGATAACCCCGCGCTGCGGGCGGCTCTGGACGACGCTCTGCGGCAGTTGGGCTACCAGGTGTTGGCGGCCGGCCATGGGAGGGAGGCACTCGAGATCCTCACGCAGCATCCGGAGGTGGTGTTGGTGCTGACCGATCTGGTGATGCCGGAGATGGGTGGGCAGGCGCTCTTCCGTGCCATGCGCGAGCAGGGGGTTGACGTGCCGGTGGTGATGCTGACCGGGCATCCGATGGAGCAGGAGCTCGAGTTGTTGAGGGACGAGGGTCTGGTTGGGTGGATGATGAAGCCGCCCGACATGGCGCAGTTGGCGTCGCTGCTAGCCCAGGTGATTCAGGGCAGCGCTGGGGAGTAGCCGGAACGTCGGGCTACGAGCGGATAGACGTCACCCGAACAAGGGAGATGAGGGAATGGTCATACTCGCCGCCGTCGCACTTCCGCAGGATCGTGCGCAAGTGTATGCCGCGAACCGCTTCTACGTTCAATATCGCGGGGACCCTCTCTTCCTGGTGGGATGCAACCAGGGTTGGACGGCGTCCCTGCAGAACCTCGATCACGACTATGAGGCCGAGTTCGACCGGCTGGCGGCAGTCGGCGGCAACCTGGTACGTATCACGCCCTTCATCTGCCCCAAAGTCGACGATCCCCTGCGTTTCGACGACCGCGCTAACAATCTGCCGTGGCGGCGCGTGGGAAGGCAGTACCGCCTGGACCTCGACCAAGACGGCGGCAATCCGCGCTTCTGGAATCGGCTGGCGGCTTTGGCGCGCTATGCCTACGAGCGTGACATCATGATCTCTTTCGAGTTCTGGGACCTCTACGGCCCGGCGCGAGGGCCGGGCGGCAACCTGAACTTCGAGACGCCGCCGGGAGACCGGTGGAGCGCCCATCCCTTCTTTCCCGGCAACAGCCCTGACCTGACCGGCACCGCTGCCCTGTCCGCGGAGACGCACATGAGGGACATCGCCTTCTGCCGTACGGTGACGCGGGGCGGGTACGACAAAGCACTCTACCTTCAAGTGCAGTACGTCCGGCGGATGCTGGATGTGTTGAGC
>CAZYYC010000099.1:0-13885 GCA_964650935.1 uncultured Anaerolineales bacterium | reverse complement strand
AAGGCTAGAGCACACCGCCGCGATCGTGTAGGAGCAGATGCCCCAACGCGATGGCCGGCTCCACGCGACCCATCAACAGCCGGGCATGAGGGAAGGCAGCGGTCAGGCGCTCTCTCAGCGGCACGACGACCAGGTCGCCGGCACTGAGAAGCCCTCCAGCCACCGCGACGTCGAAGGCCTCATCCGCAGCAAAGAGCCCACGACCCGCATGCACCGCCAACGCCGCCAGGTCGGCAACGACGTGCCTCACAATCTGCAGGGCGACCTCGTCGCCCTCTGCGGCCAGACGCGTGCCCATCGGAGCGAGCCCGGCGATGTCGGCCCGAGTAAGGGGGCGCTGGTAAGCCACGTCGCACAGCCCGGCCCGGAAGGTCGCCAACTCCAGCCCAAAGTGCTCGCAGAGCGTCTCGACGATGCGTGAGGGCGTCGTGATACGGCCTTCGTAAAGACGCGTCGAGGCACGTAGGAGGCGCAAGCCCACGGCGAAGGCGCTCCCCTCGTCACCGAGCAACGATCCCCAGCCACCGCAGCCCGACGTGCGTCCGTCATCAGCGCGTACGCCCCAGGCCGAGGCCCCGGTCGCAGCGACCAGCGCCACACCGTGAGGCTCGAAGAGCCCGGCCCGCGCAAAGACCACATCGCGCTCACTGTACTCATGGAAGGTTGCGTAGGGCAACAGACGGCCCAGGAGCTCCGGCCCGGCCCGCGTCGCGACCAGCGCCGCCGCGAAGTGGGCCACTTCGCGCCCCGCCACCCCGGCGATCTCGAGAACCTGCTCCACGGCGGTCAGAATCGCCGTCCGGGCCGCCTCCGGTGAGACAAAGTTGGTGTTGACATCGGTGGACTGGCTCGTCCCGAGAACCTTCCCCATTCGGTCGAGCAGCGCGGCCTGGCAGCGGGTTCCGCCACCCTCCAAGCACAACAAGGTACGACGATCGCGCAAGGCACCCTCCGCAACTAGGGATGTAGCAGCGTCCTTGCTAACCCTTAAGCGCGCCAACCGTCAAGCCGCGCTGGATCTGGTTCTGGAAGATCGCGTACACGATGAGCGTGGGTAGCATCACCATCGTCACCGCGGCAAAGAGACCACTCCAGTCGCTCTGATAGCGCTGCTGATGCTGCAAGAACGCCAACCCCTGAGAGAGTACATACTTCGAGCTGGATGTCAACAACACAAGGGGCAGGATGTACTGGTTCCACTGGCCCAGGAAATTGAAGATCCCCATGCTCACCAGGCCGTTCTTAGCCAACGGAATCACGATCCGGAAGAAGAGCTGATACTGACTGGCGCCGTCGATCACCGCCGCCTCCAACAGCTCCGATGGGAGCGTCCTAAAGAACCCCGTCATGAAGAAGATCGTAAACGGCAGTGAGTAGGCCACATAGACAAGGACCAGCCCGGCGTGGGTATCAAGCAGCGTAATCGACTGAAGCAGGAAGAAGAGCGGCACCAGCGCCAGGATCACCGGGAAGAGCATCCCCCCCGTGAAGAGGAAGAAGATCGCGCGGTTACCGGGGAACGCGAAACGCGCCAGCACGTAGCCGGCCATAGCTGACAGCAGAAGCGTCAAGAAGATTGAGGGGGTGAGCACCACCATCGTGTTGAAGAAGAAGCGCCCGATGTTGGCGTCGCTCCACGCCCGGACGAAGTTATTCCACTGAAGCGCCGCAGGGAGTCCCCATGGACTGAAGAAGATCTCCTGGCTCGTCTTGAAGGAGCTGATCACGACCCAGATCATCGGGAAGATCACGATCACGGACCACAAGCCCAGCGCCAGGTAGATGACGCTGTTGATGGCCAGACCACTGAGTCGTTCGGATAGCTTGTCTTTCATCGTGTCATCCCCCCGCTCAATACTCGACCGCCTCGCGGCGGGTGGCTCGCATCGTCAGCACCGAGAGCGTCAACATCAACAGGAAGAGGGTCACCCCGATCGCCGTCGCGTAGCCGAACCGGCTCGCCTCGAAGGCCTGTTCGTACAGGTAGGTCGAGAGCACATCGGCGGGGCGCGCCGTCGACGAGCCGCTGACGACCATAACCCGCGTGATCGCGAACATGTTGAAGGCACCCATCCCCGAGTAGACCAGGGCGGTCTGCATCGTGTCCCAGAGGAGCGGGAACGTCACATACCGGAACTGGTGCCAGCGGTTCGCGCCGTCGATGATCGCAGCCTCATAAAAGCTCTGTGGAATCGCCTCCATCGCGGCCAAGAAGAGCACCATATAGAAGCCCACGGCCTGCCAGATGACGACCGAGGCAATGGCCCCCCGCACCGTGCGAGGGTCGCCGATCCAAACCGGGATGCCCTGGAAGCCGAACAGCCGGAAGAACCACTCCAGCTTCAGGAACTTCATGATCGACGTGACGATGCCGATCGTAGGATGGTAGATGTAACTCCACAGCACACCGATCGAGATCAATGAGATCACCTGTGGGAAGAAAAAGACCACCCGGAAGAACTTGGCGAACCGCACGCCCTGGGTGATCATAAAGGCCAGGAACAGGCTGATCGTGATGGTAACGATGGGCACGAAGATCAGGTACTCGAAGTTATGCTTCAACGCGTTCCAGAAGAGGTCATCGTTGATCATCCGTTCGTAGTTGGCCAGACCCACAAAGGGCTGGAGCGCACTCACCCCTCGCCAGCTGGTCAATGAGTTGTACATCGACCGTCCATAGGGGTAGATGACGAAGACCAAATACAGAATAATGGCGGGCGCCAGAAATGGGATGATCACGCGGTATTTGTGCTTGTTCATAGACTGCCTCTCTGTCTGCCGGCACCTTGCTGGGTCACGCGCCCCCTGCGGGTTCGATCTCGACCGATGGGGGCATCAGCATGTCCAGGATAGGGCGGTGGCCCTATCCTGGACAGACGCTACGATCGCCTAGGGACATCCCTAGCGCACGTAAGGGCATCAGCCTGTACACGTGAGAGCACTAGCCCTCGCAAGCGAAGGCATTACCCTTCGCACGTGAAGGCGTTAGCCTTCACGCGTGAACTTCGTCACCTCAGGATCGGCCTTCACCTGATCGGCCATGGCCTGAACGTTCTCGACGAACTGCTCCGGCGTGATCCTACCGGTGAGCATCTCACCCATCATCGCGGTGGCCTCATTGCTCAGATCGCTGTACCAACCGCCATATCGCAGCCCTGGGAAGACATCGTCCCCGACCTGCTCGACCATCTCCACCGCCGACTGCACCGCCGTGCTGACCGTGACGCCCTCGGTGCCCCCGACGACCGGCATCATCGCGCTTACGTTGACCGCGAAGTACTTCGCGCTCTCCTTCGAGATGATGCACCGCAGGTACTCCATCCCCGCGGTCGGGTGCTTGGCCTTGGAGGGAACGATGAAGGGCTCACCGCCCTCAGCGCGTGCGGCGTCCTTGTCCCCCGGGGCCTGGCCGATCACCATGTTGAAGTTATCGGGGACCATGTCCTTCATCTCGTTCTCGAGCCACAGCCCACAGGGGATGAAAGCCGCCTTGCCCTGCAGCCATTCAGCCTGGCTCTCGGTGTGGTTGAGGCCCTCGGTGCCCTCCATGATGTAGCCGTTCTCAACGAGTTGGTACATTTCATTGAGCGATTCGACGACGGCGGGATGTCCCCAAGCACCATCGACGAGGTTGTCGATGTCGATCATCGGCTGCAAGCCGCCCTTCTTGTAGATCATGGGCTCCAGCAGGCCGAAGATCATATAGCCCGGATACTTGCCCTGATAGGTCCATGGCGCGATCCCGGCGGACTTGATCGTCTCACACAGATCCAGCATCTCGCCCCAGGTCTTGGGATAGGTCCATCCCCTGTCCCCAAAGAGCGTGCTGCTGTACCAGATGCCCGCTACCGAGTAGGTCACGTTGAGGCCGTACTGCACCCCGTTGATCATCAGATTGTCCTGCGACTTGGGGAAGAGCGTCTCCGCGACGGTGGCCCCGGGCGTGTCGAGCGCCGCAGCACTCATCAGGGGCGCCAGATCCATCAGCTGTCCCTCCGCGACCAGCGCGCCGAAGTCCAGGTTCCCCGCGCCACTGTTATCGATGACGTCAGGTGGATTGCCGCCCACGAAACGCGGGCGGAGCTTCTCCGCCACACCCTGGATGGGCTCAACCGTGACCTCACTACCGGGATGCAAGCCCGCGAAGAGGTCGGCGGCGAACTGGATGTAGTCGTGGCCATAGCCACCGGAGAAGAAGACGCCCTCTGCCGTGACAGGGGTCTCCATGCCCAAGGGGTTGATGGCATCGGGGGCGACCTCAAAGGGCAGATCGAGTTCCGCAGGTACATCAGAGGGGCCTGTCGACGGGGCACCGGCGTCGCCGCCACAGGCGTTCAGCAACAGAGCCCCGCTGGTAACGAGGCCGGCTCTCAGGAAGTCCCGACGTGTGATCCTTTTCATGCTAGATTCTCCTTCTGTCCGCTACTGAGTGGTTGGCTCGATCGGACCAGGTCCACCGGACCTTGATCCGCCAACCGGGTTGGTCATCCTGCGCTTCATATGAGGAATGCCCCAATAGTCGACCTCCTTTCGCATCGCATATCATGGGCCTGGGGTACCGACGTGCTCAGGGCAGCGAATTGCGACGTAGTCCGACCTGGACTGGGAGGGCATCGCTCTACGACGGACCCACCTCAGTTCGGGCCGAGCCGACGGCTCCAGGTGATCATCACCGGCCTGCCGGCTTCCGCTTGGCGGTCAAGACATCTTCGACGGCAAGTGCAACGTGGTCTTCGGTGGGGCTTCGTTGGTTGAAGCGCCTGCGGAGGTGCAACTTCTCAGCTAGTCTGACGTATACACGACCAGATCAGAACATCATCTCGCATCACACAGATGATTTGTTAGGGCTTCTTACAAAGTAGTATACAACGAGAACAATGATATGTCAATGTCCCCAAAACTGCAACCTGCTCAAACTTGCTGTCGTTGCAGCCGGTGGTAAGCTAAGGTCACTACAGCGCACGGAGGCAGTCCTATGTTGATCGACGACCATCTGCGGAGTGCACCATGAGCACCTTCCCTCCCGAGGGCTATGTACCCGTCGCGTCAGCCGTGCCGGGCATCGCGGTCTTCGCGCCTGCACCGGAAGTGCCGGAGCAGGAGGCGCCCGTGGTCGAGTTCCGGTGTCCTCAGTGCCAGGCGACCACCGCCTATAGCGTCGAGGATGGCGGGCTGCGCTGCGCTTATTGCGGTCATTACGAGCCGCCGGAGACCGCCATTGTAGGCAAGGGCGCGGAGGCTTTCGAGTTCACCGTGGAAACGGTCGCCGCCGCGCGTGAGGCCCACGGCTGGGGCACCGAACGCCTGACGCTGCGCTGCGAAAGCTGCGGCTCGGAGACCTCGCTGCCGCCCGGCAGCCTCACGCATACCTGTCCCTTCTGCGCCTCCAACCGGGTGCTGCACCAGGAGGCGCCCCAGGAGCACCTGCGCCCGCGCTTCCTGATCCCCTTCCGCGTCGAGCCGGCGCGCTGCCAGGCTATCGCTCGCGAATGGCTGGGCAGCAGCTGGATGACGCCCACGGCGCTCAAGGACGCGGCGAAGATCGCCGACTTCGCCGGCGTCTACATGCCCTACTGGACCTTCGACGCGCGCACGACCGCCCATTGGCGGGCCGAGGTGGGCCACCAGGTCACCGAGCGCTACTACGACAGCTCCGACAAGACCTGGAAGACACGCACCAAGACGGTCTGGCGTTGGGAGTCGGGGCGCGCCGGACGGCTCTTCGACGACTTGCTGATCAGCGGTTCGACCAAACTGAGTGGGGTCCTGCTGCGGCGGTTGCAGAACTTCGATACACACGAGCTGGTGCCCTATGCCCCCTCCTACCTGGCGGGCTTCCTGGCCCAGGCCTATGACGTCCCGCTGGAGCCGGCCTGGGAGACGGCGCGTGAGGCGATGCGGGCGGCGACGCAGGACACCTGTCGCGGCCAGGCCTCGACCTCGCAAATTCGCAACTTCAGCATGTCGCTCGACTTCAGCGACGAGAGCTGGCGCCACATCCTCGTCCCGGTCTACGTCGCGGCCTACCGCTACGAAGACGAGCCCTACCGCGTGATGATCAACGGGCAGACCGGTGCCGTCGCCGGGCAGCGCCCCGTCGACTGGACCAAGGTCTGGCTGGCTGCCGCGGCGATGGTCGCGCCCGGCATCCTGCTCGCCCTCCTGGGTGTCTTCGCCTCCGCGCTTGGCGCCGTGCTGCCCCCCTCCTTCCTCCTGGGGGGCGGCGCAATGCTCTTGGGACTGCTGTTACTCATCATCGGCGCCGTCTTCGCAATCATCACCCTGAACAAAGCGAGGTCCATGGATGACATCTGAGTGGGCCGTCCCAACCCCGCCACCGCACGACCCGCAGCTGCCCGGCGAGCTGCTCCTTTGCAGCAGCTGCGACTGGCGCTTTGTCCCCGGGCCCCAGGTCGCGCTGGAGCGCTGCCCACGTTGTGCCGGCTCGGATCTGGTCGCCCTGGAACGCGGGGATGATCCACTGGCCCACCATCCGCCCGAGCTGGTGGTACCCTTCACGGCGACCCCCGCCACACTGACCGACCAGATCCGGCGCTTCGCCCAGGACATTCCCTTCCCGCCGCCCGACCTCGCGCCCGAGACGCTCCAGGCGCGTCTCCAGCGCCTCTACCTGCCGCTGTGGTTGGTCGATTGCGACGTGACCGCCCACTGGCAGGCCGAGGTGGGCTTCGACTACGAGGTGCTCAGCCATCAGGAGCGCTATGCCGACGGCGCCGGCTGGCAGACACGGGAGGTGCGCGAGACCCGCGTCCGCTGGGAGCCGCGCGCCGGCACGCTGGAGCGCCACTATGCCAACACAGCGGCACCCGCTCAGACAGCTCACGCTTCGTTGCAGAGGGCTCTAGGCGACGTCGATCTCGGCGCCGCTGTGGCTTTCACGCCCGAGGCGCTGGAGGGCGCAGTCGTGCGGGTGCCCGACCGCGCACCGGGGACGGCGTGGCCCGATGCCGAGAGCGTGGTCCGCGAGCGCGCGATCGACGACTGCCGCCAGGCCTCCGGGGCCGACCACCTGCGCGACTTCCGCTGGGCGCCCACCCATACGGGCCACCATTGGACCCTCTTGTTGCTGCCCGTGCTCGCGACCGCCTATCTCGACGACGAGGGCCGGCCCCAGCGCGTGCTGATCAACGGGCAGACCGGGCGCATCTACGGTGCCAAGCGGGCATCGGCGTCACGGGCAGGTCGGCGAGCGACGATCATCGGCGGCGTTGCCCTGGCGCTCTTCATCGTCAGCCTGATCGCTGCACTGCTCTCCATACTCCTGCCGCCCCTGCTGATCGTCGGCCTCGTGGGCGCCGGCACCGCACTGCTCGTGGGTTTCGCCGCCGTCGTCCCGATCGCCCGCGTCTGGGCCTTCAACCGCCGTCAGGACCAATTTAGGCCGGAGGTATGAGATGGTCTTCATCTGGATGTGGGTGGCCCTCGCCGCCCTGGGGTTGGGCCTGATCCTCGCCGTCGTCGACTGGATCGCGGTAGCGGGCGAGATCAAACGGCTGGAGTGGGTCTTCAAGCCGGCGACCCTCGTCGCGATCCTCATCGGCGCGGGGCTCCTTATCGGTCACACGGGCCCCCGCCGGCTGGGGCTCTGGTTCCTGCCCGCGCTGGGCTTCTCGCTCGTGGGGGACATCCTGCTGATGCTGCCCGGGGAGCGTTGGTTCGCGCCCGGGCTGGGCGCTTTCCTGGTGGCCCAGCTCTGCTACATCGTCGGGCTCAACGAGACCCTGCCGCCCGCGTCGTCGCTCTGGCTGTTAGCCTTGGTGGCAGTGATCGACCTGATCGTCCTGCCCCCGGTGGTGCGCGGCGCCCGCGCGAGCGGCGCTGCGGCGCTGCAGCTGCCCGTCGTCATCTACGGCGTGGTCCTCAGCCTGACCCTCGTCTCAGGCTGGGCGACCTGGTTCCGCCCGACGTGGCCCCTGGTCGGGCGCCTCACCGTCTCCGCCGGCACGACGCTCTTCTTCGCCTCGGACCTGATGCTCGCATGGAACAAGTTCGTGCGCCAATCGCGCGCACTCCAGGTGGGCGTGATCGTGACCTATCATCTCGCCCAGATCGCGCTGGCCCTGACGATCTGGATGCACACCGTCTACATCGGGGGCCTGCGCGCCTAGCACTCATCAACGCCTACACAAGGAGATCAGATGAAGAAGCGGAAACTGGGTAGGACCGGGTTGGAGGTCAGCGAGCTCGCACTGGGCGGGCTCTTCGTCTCGTCGGTCGGCGGCGCCTTTGAGCAGGGCCGCAAGGCCATCCTCAAGGCGGTGGAATTGGGCGTCAACTACGTGGATACCGCACCGGGCTACGCCAACAGCGAGGAGGTCATCGGCAAGGTGTTGCCCGAGATCGACCGCCCGTTGACCCTCTCGACCAAGCTCGGTGGCCGCCCCCAGCCCTTCAAGCCGCAGGACCGCGACGGCCTGATGGCCTCCATCGAGGAGAGCCTGCGCCTGCTGCACCGCGACGTGATCGACATCCTGATGATCCACGAGCCCGACCGTCCGGGCCAGTACGACTGGTGGCCCGACCCGGAGAGCTACGAGGCGCCGGTCGTCGACCTGCTCGCCGACCTGAAGCGCCAGGGCATCGTCCGCTTCACCGGCCTGGGCGGCACGACCGCCTATGAGATCGTGCCGATCATGCGCACGGGCGCCTTCGACGTGGTGCTGACCGCCTTCAACTACAGCCTGCTCTGGCGGGAGGCGGAGATCGCCGTCCTGCCCACGGCCCAAGCGCTGGGCCTGGGCGTGGTCATCGGCTCACCCCTCCAGCAGGGCGCCCTGGCCCGCCGCTACGACGAGGTCGCGACGGGCGCGCGCTGGCTCAGCCCTCCGCGCCGGCAGCAGTTCCAGGCGCTCTACGCCTTCGCCGACGAACTGGCCATGCCGCTGCCCGAATTGGCGCTGCGCTTCGTGCTCTCGAACCCCGACGTGTCCTGTACGTTGATGGGGGCGCGCTCCGAGCGCGAGGTGGAAGAGAACGTCGCCGCGGTCGCGCGCGGACCGTTGCCCGCGGAGGTGCTCGCGCGGCTCGACGAGATCGCCGCCCTGGTCCCCTTCCGTCCCTTTGAGGAGCCGTTCGGCCTGCCCTTCGGGCGCCCCTATCGGGGGCCGGGCGTCGCCTGAGGTCGCGGCGGAAGGGCGAGCGGGGCGCTCGCATCTGACCTTCCGGGAAGCTGGGCGAGCTCCACACGCCGCAGCGAGGGCGTCGGACGCCTGGGATTGCACCGCGCAACCGACCGGCTAGCTTCCCGGCAGGTTGTCGCTACGCCGAGGTACGCTCGCCCTGACGACCTCAGGGAACCCTGACCGGTTGGGCGACGTCTGTAGGGTAGTGGGAAAGGTGATGCGGCGGTTGCCGCCGGCAAAAGGAGAGTGGCCATGGGTGCACCCAGTTACGATGAGCAGCCGGACTTCAGCGGCGTTCCGCGCCGCCTGATCATTGCCTCCGCCATCGCCATCGGCATCGCCATCCTGCTGGGCGGCTTCTACCTCGTCCAGCTGGTACTACGCGTGACGGGCTACTGGCCCGGTGGGCCCACGGCAACGCCCACCGTCGTCGCGACGCCCGCCCTCGGGCCCGTACTCAGCCTCGATCCCGCCATCGGCGGCCCCGGGGCCGAGATCACGGTGCGCGGATCGGGCTGGCTGCCCGGCGACGCCGTGACGCTGCGCCTGCTCCCCCCGACCGGGGAGACAACGCCTCCCGTCAACCTGCTGACCACGCCCGTCGACGCCGACGGCACCTTCGTGACGACCTTCGGCGTGCCCGTGATCCGCCCCTGGTCGGCCTTTGAGAGCGTCCGGGTCCAGGCCGCGGGCCCCGCGACGCGCATCACCGTCAATGCCGTGCTCTCGCTCTCCGGCGCCCCGGTGCCCACAGAGCCCCCTTCACCGGTCGACACCGAGACGCCCACCCCGACCCCCACGCCTGAGCAGCCCACGCCCACCGCCACCCCCACGCCCGGCACCCCCGTCGCCACCCCCACCCCCTCCATCTCGGCATGGCGCGGTGAATACTTCAACAACCCCTCGCTCTTCGGCCACCCCGCCGTGGTGCGCGACGACCCGATCCTCAACTTCGCCTGGGGCAACGGCCCGCCCGCGCCCGGCGTGTTGACGGACGGCTTCTCCGCACGCTGGACCCGGACAGTTGAGCTGCCCGCCGGCACCTACCGCTTCTACGCCGCCGCCGATGACGGCGTGCGCGTCTGGCTCAACGACGAGCTGATCATCGACGAGTGGCGCAGTGCCCAGCACGTCACCTTTGCCGCCGAGCGCACCCTGAGCAGCGGCGAGCACCGCATCGTCGTGGCCTACTACGAGACCTGGGGCGATGCCTACATCCGCTTCTGGTGGGAGCATCAGGACGACTTCCCCCAGTGGCGCGGCGAGTACTTCGACAACGTCGACCTCAGCGGTTCGCCGGTGCTGACGCGCAACGATGCAGCGATCAACTTCAACTGGGGCAGGTCGGCGCCCGCCGCGGGCGTGCCCGCCGACAAGTTCTCGGTCCGCTGGACGCGCACCATGGCCTTCGACGCCGGCACCTACCGCTTCCGCGTCCTGGTCGATGACGGCGCGCGCGTCTTTGTCGACGGCACGCAGGTCATTGACGCCTGGACCACCGGCTCATCGCGCGAGGTCACCGGCGACATCGCGCTGGCGGCGGGCTACCACACCGTGCGCGTCGACTACTTCGACGCCGGCGGCGATGCCGTGATGCAGCTGAGTTGGGAGAAGCTCAATGCCTATCCCGACTGGAAGGGCGAGTACTGGAGCAATCGCTCGCTGCAGGGCCTGCCGGTCCTGGTGCGCAACGACGCCAACCTCGACTTCGCCTGGGGCACCGGCTCGCCCGGTCCGCAGGTCCCGGTGGACGGCTTCTCGGCCCGCTGGACCCGCACGCTCGACTTCGCCATGGGCGTCTACCGCTTCCGGGTGCTCGTCGACGACGGCGCGCGGCTGTGGATCGATGACCGGCTGGTCATCGATGGCTGGCGCGACGGGGCCGAGCGCGAGCTGACCGCCGACGTCCCCCTCGCGGCAGGTCCCCACACCCTGCGGCTGGAGATGTATGAGAACGTCGGGCAGGCGCGGCTGCGGCTCCATTGGGAGACCGTCACGCCCGAGTTCACCGACTGGAAGGGCGAGTACTGGGCCAACAGCGGGCTCAGCGGCGCGCCCGCCCTGGTGCGCAACGACGCGCGCATCGACTTCGACTGGGGCAACGGCGCCCCCGCCGTGGGGCTGCCGCGGGACAACTTCTCGGCGCGCTGGAGCCGCACCGTCACGCTCGACGCCGGCATCTACGAGGTCACCGCAGCCGCCGACGACGGCATCCGCGTCTTTGTCGGCGGTCAGTCCGTGCTCGACGAGTGGCACGCCGGCGCCATCGACCAGGTCTACCGGGCCCAGCTGCCCCTCGCCG
Source organism: uncultured Anaerolineales bacterium (assembly GCA_964650935.1). Taxonomy (GTDB): domain Bacteria; phylum Chloroflexota; class Anaerolineae; order B4-G1; family SLSP01; genus PWVB01. The sequence continues at coordinate 2,440 of CAZYYC010000099.1, read as the reverse complement.
CGGGCGAGCACCTGATCGTCGTCGAGTACTACGAGGCCCAGGGCGACGCCGCGGTGCGGATGGACGTCCGCCGGGTGAGCGGCCTGCCGACCGCCACACCGACCGCCGTGTCGACCCCGCAGGCCACGCCCACCTCGCCGCCCACCGCAACCCCAACGGTCACCCTCACGCCGACGGCGACGCCCACACCGACCCCCACACCAACGGCGACCCCCACCGAGACGCCCACGGCGACGCCCACCGGAACCCCCGCCACGCCGGACCCCACGCCCACCTCCCCGGCGGCCTCCGAGCCGCCCCTCGTGCGCATCAACGAGGTCCTCGCCGTGCCCCGGCGCATCGACTGGAACGAGGACGGCGAGGTGGACGAGGGCGACGCCTGGATCGAGATCCACAACCCCACCGACGAGGAGGTCGACCTGAGCCTGTGGCGCGTCGACGTCGACGGCACGGGACAGATCTCCTACACCCTCCCCTTCCAGACCCTGATCGAGCCCGATGGCTACCTGGTGCTCCACAGCAGCGAGACCGGGCTGCAGCTGACCAGGGGTCGGCTGCAGCTGCTCAACGGCACCCTCATCTTCGACGAGGTGCCGCTCACGCAGCTGCGTCCGGACACCACCCTGAGCCGCACCGAGGAGGGCACGTGGTCCAGCGGCTGGCCCCCCACCCCCGGCAAGCCCAACGAGCCGCCCTCGCTCCTCTTCCGCCTGCGGGGACGCTGATCGGGCGGCAGGACAATCGCATGTCAGCCTTCCGGGAAGCTCTCAGAGCCTCGCTCCATCCGCCGAGGGCGCCGGACGCCGGCACCACCACAACGGAACGCGCCGTCGAGCTTCCCGGAAGATCGGGGGCGATCGACCGGATCGACGGATCCTTGCCGGCGCGCCGGATGGGGTGTACGCTAGAGCCCGAGTGCGAGAGCGTGCGAAAAACGCGCCGAAAGTCGCCCCTTTTCGGGCCGCCCTCGCAGTCAAACATGACAGATCATGGCAACAACTGCACGCCCGTGCGCTCGGGAGTGTCCGTTTCGCCGCCGAACCCGGCCCAGAAGGCCGGAAAAGGTGACCAACGTCACCCCAACCGGGTGCTATTCTGCAGTCAGAAAGAAGGAAATGCCCGCAAGGGCATTAAGACGGCATGTTCAGACTGCGACGACCGCTGGTGAGCGCGGCGATGTGTCAGAAAGAAGGAAATGCCCGCAAGGGCATTAAGACGTAGATCGATCATCAGACGGTTGCCGCAGTTGATTCTCGTCAGAAAGAAGGAAATGCCCGCAAGGGCATTAAGACTGTCGTCCGCGGCGAACACCTCACCGTCACTGGTGACATATGGTCAGAAAGAAGGAAATGCCCGCAAGGGCATTAAGACCCCGACCTGGAACGAGTAGCACGCTTAACGTTTATCAGCGTGGTCAGAAAGAAGGAAATGCCCGCAAGGGCATTAAGACCCAATTCGTTCCGTCGTCGAAAGGCAGCATCCCGGCGTCGTCAGAAAGAAGGAAATGCCCGCAAGGGCATTAAGACGGTGCCCGCACCGGGTGACCAGGTGAATCTGTAGACGCAAGGTCAGAAAGAAGGAAATGCCCGCAAGGGCATTAAGACGAACTTATCGAGGATGTCAACATGCTACCAGGAATTATTATCGTCAGAAAGAAGGAAATGCCCGCAAGGGCATTAAGACGTAGCAGAGCGCAGCCTCAAGGGCGTCGTTGTACAGATCGTCAGAAAGAAGGAAATGCCCGCAAGGGCATTAAGACCGCGCCAATCTGCGCCGCCTGGGTGGTGCATACCACCTGTAGTCAGAAAGAAGGAAATGCCCGCAAGGGCATTAAGACTCTACCACGCTGTTGTTGAGGGCGCCCTTCGTAACTTCGTCAGAAAGAAGGAAATGCCCGCAAGGGCATTAAGACGTAACGCAGAAAATGTAGCCAAGGCCGTTGTTGACTTCCTTGGTCAGAAAGAAGGAAATGCCCGCAAGGGCATTAAGACTGCCATACTGCAAAGTGACCATCTCCTGTAGTGTCATCGGTCAGAAAGAAGGAAATGCCCGCAAGGGCATTAAGACCAAACATCCGTCTTGCCTCCTAGATCCTGAAACAAAAGAAGTCAGAAAGAAGGAAATGCCCGCAAGGGCATTAAGACATCAAGCGATGGCGCGCACTCAAGGAGACGTAATGGAGAGTCAGAAAGAAGGAAATGCCCGCAAGGGCATTAAGACTCGATCGTGAACGGCCCCCACTTCTCTTCTCTGTTCTCCAGTCAGAAAGAAGGAAATGCCCGCAAGGGCATTAAGACGCGACAAACTCAATCTTGACATACTGATTGGACATTGCTACAGTCAGAAAGAAGGAAATGCCCGCAAGGGCATTAAGACGCGTTTCGCGAGTGAGTGGGTCATACGCCATCGCATTCATGTCAGAAAGAAGGAAATGCCCGCA
>CAZYYC010000098.1:7215-13932 GCA_964650935.1 uncultured Anaerolineales bacterium | reverse complement strand
GCAAGCTCATGTATGTAGTGGTCGCGGTCCTGATTGCGGCCATGGTTGTTGGGTGTGGTGGCGGTGCTTCCGAGCCCCCTGCCCCCACCGAAGCGCCGGCGGTCATCAACCCGCCGGTGATCAAGGAAGATCAGCCCACGTCGACCCCTCGCCCGACCCCGGTGCCCGTTGACGAGGCCGAGGCAGAGGAGCCCAGCGTGGTCACCCAGGAGTTCCAGGTCAACGGTGTCACGATGCCGTTCAACCGCTCCGAGGTGATCATCAGCGACCAGGTTGACTTCAATATCTTCGATAGCTTCAACCCCTTTATCCCCAATGGCGAGCACTATCAGAACGGTACCGGTCAGTACGTTCGTGAGTACCTCTGGTACACGAACTACGCCACCGGCGAGATCGTGCCCTGGTTGGGTGAGGGATGGGAGTACAATGATGATTACACCGAGTTGCGGATCTACATCCGCAAGGGTGTAACGTGGAACGACGGCGAGCCCTTCACGGCTCACGACGTGGCCTTCACGATGAACATGGCCATGGATCCGTTCTACGATGATCTGGGCGGTTTGCCGCAGGGCGACGCGCAGTACTGGACCGAGGTCTACGCGGCGGATGACTACACCGTCGTCTTCGAAATGACGGAGCCCCGCCCGCGCCAGCACCTGATGTTCTGGTGCCGCATCGTCGGCGGCACGATCATCGTCCCCGAGCACATCTGGGGCGAGGTCGATGCACACACCTTCAAGAACAACCCCCCTGTCTACACCGGCCCTTACAAGCTCTCCGCCGTCTATCCTGAGAACAAGGTGTTCGTGTGGGAGCGCAATGAGGACTACTGGGGCAAGGCGATCGGCAACTTCCCCGCCGCCAAGTACGCCATCTACCGCACCGGGCCCGGCGCCGAGCAGCAGCTCGCCGAGGTCAGGGACAACAATATGGACATCTTCGGCCTGGCGTATGACGTCTGGCTTCAGAACCGCGACAGCATCCCCCAGATCAACCAGGTTGTCTACGTCGATCCGTGCCCGCGCGCCGCGTGGTTCAATACGGCCAAGGGCCCGCACCTCGATCAGCCTGAGTTCCGCCGCGCGATGTCGATGCTCATGAACCGCGAGCAGTGGGGTGCCAACATCTGGGCGCCGCCCTCCAAGCCCGTTCAGGGCCTGTGGGCCGACTACCGCAACCTTGATCAGTTCATCAACGAGGAAGCCAAGGAGACCTGGGGCACGCTGGAGTACAACCCCGAGCGCGCTCTGGAGCTGCTGGAGAGCATCGGCTACACGCAGCAGGGTGGCCAGCTTGTGGGTCCCGATGGTGAGCAGGTCCGCCTCGAGATCACGACCCCTGTGGGTGTCGGTGGTAACGAGTATCTGATGGGCCAGGACTTCACCGAGGAGCTCAAGAACATCGGTATCGACGCGACCTTCCAGTACGTCGAGGGTGTCTTCTGGGACAACGTCGCCAATGGTGAGTTCGACATCGGCTTCTGGTGGTTCTGCGGCGCGACCGTGGATCCCACCGAGCTCTATGGTGGTTACACCTGTGACCGCGTGAAGCCGATCGGCGAGCGCGCGAACGAGGGTAACGATGTCCGCTACTGCAACGAGGAGTACGATCAGACGTTGCGGGCGCTGCAGGCCGTCGATCCTGACGATCCCAGCGCTGCAGACCTCTACATGAAGATGTTCGATCTCTGGCTGCGGGACGCCCCTGGTGTGCCCCTTATCGAGACCTACTACAGCGTGAGCTACAACACCGCCTACTGGGACAACATGCCGTCGAATGAGAACCTCTACACGGTTCCCTTCAACTGGTGGGGTCAAATCATCGAGGTTTACTTCCAGACCACGCCTAAGTAGAGCCGGAGTTAGTTGTTGCCGTAAACGCCAAGTCCCGCGCGAGTTGCGGGACTTGGCACGGCGGAGTGCCGGCGCTGCACGATGCCGGCACTCCGCCGGATGGCCCACCCCGGTTCAAAGCTGCAAGGGCGCAGGTTTCGCCGTCATTCTGAGCGAAGCGAAGACCCACGGGCCTTCGTTTCGCTCAGGGTGGCGAGAGGCCCTGAGGCCTGCCCTCTGAGGAGAGGGGCAGGCGCGATGAATAGGGAAGGATCCATCACACTTTATCACGAGAGGTGCTTATGTTGAAGCTGCTTCGAAAGTACCCGATTCTGTCTTACTATGCTAATAAGCTCTTTGCCTACGTCCTGACGATCTTTGGTGCGTTGACCATCACCTTCTTTATGTTTCGCCTGATCCCGAGTAATCCCATCGAGAACTGGATCAAGTCGCTCGAGCGGCAGTACTCGGTCTCGATCGAGGGTGGCGATGCGATGATCAACAGCTACAAAGAGAAGTTCGGGATGACGGGCACGTTGTGGCAGCAGTACACCCGCTATATGTACAACGTGATCTTCAATCTCGACTTGGGGCCCTCCTTCATCAACTTCCCGACACCGGTGGAGGACCTGTTGGCTGCCGCCATACCATGGACCGTGGCGCTGATGACTGTGTCGATTCTGATCGCCTGGGTCTTAGGCCTGCTGATCGGCGCTACGGCGGCGTGGTTCCGCGAGTCGGCGATCAGCGACGTGATCACGAATGTCTCCATCACCCTTTCGCAGGTTCCTTCGTATCTGGTGGCGCTCTTCCTGGTGCTCTTCCTGGGTTACCAGTGGAAACTGCTCCCCACCCGTGGCGCTTTTGACGCGCAGTATGCGATCGGCTTGAACTGGAACTTCATCCGCAGCGTGGCCAAGCATAGCATGTTGCCCGCTTTGTCGATCATCATCGTCTCGTTGGCGGGTTGGATTCTCTCCACACGCTCTCTGGTGATCAGCAATATGGGTGAGGACTATCTGATGTATGCTGAGGCCAAAGGCCTGAAGCCGCGTGACATCATGGTGCGGTACGCCTTGCGCAACGCGATGTTGCCGCAGGCGACCGGGTTGGCGCTGACCATGGGCTCGATGATGAGCGGACAGCTGCTGATCGAGATGATGTTCGTCTATCCCGGCCTGGGGCAGGTGATGAGCCGTGCCATCGCGATTTTCGACTACAATGCGATGATGGGCATCATCATTCTCTCGGTCGTCAGTGTGATGACGGCGAGCTTGCTGGTCGACCTGGCGTTGCCGGTGATCGATCCTCGTGTTCGCACCGCCATCAAGGCTTAGGAGGAGAGTCGCATGCTGAACTTCATTGCAAGTTGTTGGCGCACGAGCGGTAAATTCAAGTTCGGAGTTACCGTTCTTGCCCTGCTGGTACTGATCGCTCTGGTGGCGCCCTTGATCTATCGTCCGATCATCGGCACGAGTAGCCCGTCTCGCCCGGGCGTCTTCCCACGTTGGCAACCCCCATCGAGCACGAATCCGCTGGGCACCGATGGCCACGGTCGCGATCTGCTCACGGATTATCTGGCGGGCCTGCGCATGACGCTCTATATCGGCTTCCTCGCCGGCGTGATCGCCACGTCGGTGGGGGTGAGTGTGGGTTTCCTGTCCGGCTATCAGGGTGGATGGTTGGATTCGATTTTGTTGACGATCACCAATATGCTGATCGTGATTCCCTCCTATCCGATCCTGGTCGCGCTGGCGATGGTGACCCCGGAGATGAACGTGACGACGATGTCACTGATCCTGGCGCTCTTCAGCTGGCCCTTCTCGGCCCGCACGATCCGCGCTCAGGTGATGACGATGAAGGAACGCCCGTACGTGGAATTGGCCAAGGTTTCGGGTCAAAGGGATCTCTCCATCATCTTCACCGAGATTCTCCCCAACCTGATGCCCTATCTTCTGATGGGCTTCGCTTTCAGCGTGGTCGGTGCGATGGTCGCCGAGGTGGGTATCGAGGCGATCGGCCTGGGGCCATCGAACATTATCACCTTGGGGCTGATGATCAACTACGCAAACGGCTGGGGTGTGTACAGCATGGGTAGGATGGAAATCCTGCTGATCCCCGTGGGTGTCTTGGTCGTGATCTTCGCGGCCATCACGATGATCAACCGTGGCATGGAGGAGTACCTCAACCCACGTCTGCAGAAAGTGACCACGGAGAGCTGATCATGAATGTTCAATCAAACTCAAAAACCCTGATGGAAATCAAGGACCTGCGTGTCTGGTACCGTACGACGCGCGGCAATGCGCAGGCGGTCGATGGTGTGGACCTGACGATTCAGCGCAACGAGATCTTCGGCCTAGCCGGGGAGTCCGGGTGCGGTAAGTCGACCCTGGCCAAAGGGATCCTGGGGATGGTCAGGCTGCCCGCCTTCGTGGAGAGCGGCGAGGCGAACTTCTATCGCTCCGTCTCCGGTTCGAGCGCGGTGGCAAGTGACCTCATCAAGCTCCCGGCTCGGGATATGCGCAAGATGCGCTGGCGCCACATCGCTTACGTGCCGCAGAGCGCGATGAATGTGCTTAGCCCGGTGGCGCGCATCGAGAAGCAACTCCTCGATGCGATCTTCGAGCACACGAACATGAGCAAGAAAGAGGCCCGTGACCGGATGTTCGAGTGCCTGGATATGGTCGGCTTGGAGCCGGCGGTGGCGCGGATGTATCCTCACGAGCTGAGCGGTGGGATGAAGCAGCGGGTGACGATCGCGGCGGCAATCTCGCTGAAGCCCGAACTGATCATTGCCGATGAGCCGACGACGGCGCTCGACGTCAACGTGCAGCAGGTTATCCTGCAGGAACTTAAGCAGATCGCTGCCGATCTGGGCCTGACCCTGATCTACGTGACGCACGATATGGCGGTGCATGCCGAGCTGGCGGACCGGATGGGGATCATGTATTCGGGTCTGATGGTTGAGGTGGCCCCGGTCGTCGAGACCTTCAAGGAGCCGCTGCACCCCTATACCCAGGGCCTGATCTCGTCGATCCCCATGATCGGCGGCGGTCGCGAACGGATGACAGGTATTCCCGGCAATGCGCCCAGCCCCCTGGCCTGGCCGGCGGGGTGTCGTTTTCACCCCCGTTGCCCTTACGTGATGGAGGTCTGCCGTGAGAAGGTGCCCCCGATGATCGAGGTTGCCCCCGACCGGCTCGTCGCCTGCCACCTGCATCCCACCCCGCTGTCCGAATCGGCGTCGCCTGCGGATCTGAGTCTACCCGACTGGGAAGAAGCCGTCTCGCGAGCGCCTGGGGTGCAGCCTGTCCAGGCCATGAAAAAGGGCGGGGACACGGCAGAGGAGCTAAGCTAATGATGACTACACAAACACAGAACGTCCCGGTGCTTGATGCGCGCAGCGTCACCAAGGTGTTCAACATCCCTACCCCGGGATTCCAGCGCGAGTACATCGCGGCGGTGGACCAGGTCTCCCTGGCCCTCTCTGAGAAGCCCGCCCGCATCGTCTCGTTGGTGGGAGAGAGCGGTAGCGGTAAGACGACGTTGGCCCGGATGATGCTGGGGCTGACGCCGCCGACGCGCGGTCAGATCCTCTACCGCGGCAAGCGCATCTCCGAGTTGGATAAGCGTGAGTGGTGGGACTTCCGTCGCAACGTGCAACCGATCTTCCAGGATCCCTTCGGCATCTACAATCCCTTCTATCGCATCGACCGGGCTCTGGATATGACGATTAAGAACTTCAACCTTGCGTCTTCCTCAGAAGAGGCCCTGGCGATCAAGTCGGAGGCCCTGCGCGCTGTCGACTTGCGTCCTGAGGACGTGATCGGTCGCTATCCGCACCAGCTCAGCGGTGGTCAGTGTCAGCGCGTGATGCTGGCCCGAACGCTGCTCCTGCGCCCCAAGGTTATCATCGCCGACGAACCGGTCTCGATGATCGACGTTGCGGTGCGCACGCTCTTCCTGAACATTCTGCTGGACTTCCGGGACACCTATGACATCTCGTGTCTCTTCATCACGCACCACCTGGCCACGGCCTACTACATGGGCGGGCCGATGTTGGTGCTGTGCTTCGGGCGTGTCGTGGAGTCGGGGGACATCGACCAACTGCTGGCGAAGCCCTCCCATCCCTATACTCAGCAGCTGCTCAAAGCCATCCCGACGCCCGATCCGACGCAGCGTTGGCAGAACCGTGCGAACGTGAAGATCACCGAGCGTCCGCTCACGCACGAGGGCAATAAGTGCGTCTACGTGGCACGGTGCCCGCACGCGATGCCCATCTGTTCCCAGCAGCGTCCTCCCGACTTCGAGATCGAGGAGGGACACTACGCGGCCTGCTTCCTACATCAGGACAAGCCGCAGCGCGAAGCGATACCCCAGGTCTCGCGCCGCCATCGTCATGCAGTGGGGGCCGAGGACTGAGCGCCCTCACCCTAGAAGTGGTGGATCGTCACGTTAGGCTGGATCGAATCACAGTTTGTCTTGCCCAGTCAAGGGGTACCGAGCTTCCTATCATCGTATCAGACATACATCGAAGCTAACATCGAAGCTAACATCGAGTACACAGATGGGAAGACGTGCCCTTTAGGGAGCAAACAGCCTGCGGAAACAAGCACGCCGGCAGACGGAGGTCTGTCGGGTCAGGTGCTTGGATTCCGCAGGCTGTTTCTTTACACTATTCAACGCAGCAAACCATCAACGCAGTGAAAGGAAGGACTATCTCCATGAAACCCCTCAAGATAGGATTGATCGGCACGGGCGGCATCGCCCAGGTCCACATGCAGGCGTTAGCCAAGACGGAGGACATCGAGGTCGTCGCGGTCTGCGATATCGTCGAGGAGAAAGCGGTCAGGACGGCGGAGACCTACGGCGTGCCGAACGTCTT
>CAZYYC010000098.1:0-7115 GCA_964650935.1 uncultured Anaerolineales bacterium | reverse complement strand
ACGAACGTCATCATCCAGGGCCTGATCGACTCGGCAGCCGCCGGTCGCGAGGTCGAGGTAACCGTACCTGAAGTATGAGCTTTGCGCTGATGGGATCGGGACCCGTGTGGGGTTGGGGCGGCGGCCTCAAGGAAGCGTTGATCATTGCGTTGACGTCGGTCATCGCCATAATGGTCGTGGCGGGCTGCCGCCCTGCCCCATCGCCGGTGATGCACCCACCCTCCGGTCTCAGCTCCCTCTCGGTCGTCGACCCGGAGCAGCTTACGCCCGCTGAACAGACGCTGGCGCTGACGCTCCAGGGACTCGTGGCGGAGCAGGAGGAGGCGATCTGGATCAAGGATGTGGGGATGAACGCCTTGATCCTAGAGGATCTGGCAGCGGAGGGGGTCGCGCTGAATCAGGCGACCTCCGTCTGGGACCTGGTGGCGGCTCATCGCGATTCCGTCGAGGGCATGATCCTCTACGATCTGGGGACCGATAGCATCAACGTGGCCACCTCGCTCTGCGGCCCTCTGCGGGGCGTGGCGGTGGATAGCTCGCTGCAAGCGACGGCAGAAGCCTTCGGGCTGCCCTTGCTGGCTGACGTCAGGGGTATGGACGAGATCTCGGCCTTCGAGACCTATGGCGATCTCTTCACGTCTGTCCCTGTCTCAGCCCCCTTGTTCGCGATCCTGATCGAGCAAGGCGAATCCAAGAACGCACATCTGCGCGACTTTGCCGTCGCCCGCAACGCCTTCACCGTGTACGGGCTGGATCGTGATGATCACTCGCGGATCGCGGCATCGCTGGGCGCCGACCTCACCGTGTTCGGATGGGGCGGCGACGAGCATGCCTGGGTTCAGCAGGTCAGTTCGGAAGGTGGTGCCGGCATCCCCGCCGACTGGTCGCGCAACCTGTCCGTGCTCCAGCGCATGCCGGCGACCTTGCCGGAGCGCCCGCGGTCGTCTGTACGGCCGGCACGAGAGGGCGAGCGTATCGTCGCCTTCGTGATGAGCGATGGCGACAACATCCAGTGGATGGGCGGACAGTTCGTCACCTCAGAGAGCTTCTGGGCGAGTCCCCATCGCGGCACCTTCAACATGACCTGGGAGATGGCCCCGCTGCTGGCGGAGGTGGCGCCGCGCACGCTGGCCCACTTCTACCAGACCGCAAGCCGAGGACGTGCCCTGGATGACTTCGTGGTCGGGCCCAGTGGGCTAGGCTATGTGTTTCATAACTACCTACCCGATCGCGGGGCCTTCTCCGAGCGTACTGCGCGGGCGATGCGCGCGAGCGACCTCTCCATCGTCACGATGCTCAATTCCAGCGGGGGGATGGAGCAGAGTGTGGAGTTGCTCGAGCAGCCCGAGGTGCTGGGCGTGATCTATAAGGACTATGCGCCCTACAATGCGAAGCAGGGGCGCATCTTCTGGCACGAGGGTAAGCCCTGCGTTAGCTATCGCTACCTGCTCTGGGACCCGCTCTACAAGAACAGCCCTGAAGGTGTGGCAGAGGCGATCTCGACTCTACCGTCGTCCCCTGCGACGGATCCTGACAGCTATGCGCTCATCAATGTGCATGCCTGGTCGTTCTCCGACACGGGTGGCCCGATGGAGGCCGTGAGACGTACCATCGACCTTCTCCCGTCCCGCACGCGGGTGGTCACAGCTGAAGAGCTCATCAGCCTGCTGCGACAGAACTTCGGAACGCCGGTCGGGGCGGATAACCGACAACCGACAACCGACAACTGAAAACTCAAAACGGTAGCTTCATTCAAAGGAGACAACAATGTTACGCGTAGCAATGCTAAGTTTTGCCCACGTTCACGCCAATGGATATGCCCAGCACGTTGTGGATCACCCCGAGGCCGAGATCGTCGCCATCTGGGAGGATGATGAAGGACGGGGGCAGGCCGCGACCGAGCGCTTCGGCGTTCCCTATGAGATGGATCTGGAGAAGGTCGTCAGCCGCGATGACGTGGACGCCGTCGTGATCAACGCGTTCACCAGCCAACACCCCTGGGTGATCAAGACCGCGCTGAAGTACGGCAAGCACGTCTTCACCGAGAAGGCGCTCTGTGTGAAGACCGAGGATGCCGACGAGATCGTCAAGTCGGTCAACGACAGCGGCATCAAGTTCATGATCTCGCTCCCCAGCCGCACGCGCTCGGAGACGCTCTTCATCAAGCAGGTGTTGGACGCCGGTTGGCTGGGCGATGTCACGATGATGCGCGCGCGCGTGGCTCACAATGCGGCCCTGGACCACTGGTTCCACGGTGGGAGCGCTTGGTTTGCCGATGCGGATCTGGCGGGCGGTGGCGCACTCTTCGATCTCGGTTGCCACACCGTGGACGTGATGCGCTGGTTCATGGGCAAGCCCAAGAGCGTGGTGGCCAAGATCAACACCTATTCCGACGCCTACCCCATCGACGATAACTCCGTGATCGTGGTGGAGTTTGAGAGCAAGGCACTGGGTATCCTGGACACGGCATGGGTGCAGCGCTCCGGGCCGAACCCCATGGAGATCTACGGCACCAAGGGCTATATCGGGCGTGATCCCAGCGGCGGTCTGCTGCTCCGCTCCACCGAGCTGGAGCCCGAGGGCATTCAGGGCTTCATCAAGCCGGCAAAGCTGCCTGACACACTGCCGATGCCGATGGATCAGTGGGTGAGCGCGATTCTCCACGGCACCGAGATGACGATCACCGTCGAGGACGGTCGCAACCTCACCGAGATGCTCGAACGCGCCTATCAGGCCGCGCGCACCGGTAAGGAAGTGCAGTTCTAAGCTGAGTTGACGTTCTTCGCAAGGTAGCCCGAGCTTCAACTGGGCTACCTTGCGATGGCCCACCCCAATGAGGAGGTACCATGAGTAAACTGAAACTAGCTATGGTCGGCGCGGGCGCGATCTCCGGAGCGCACCTTCAGGCGCTGTCGACCGTGGATGACATCGAAGTCGTCGCTATCGCGGATATCGATCTCAGCCGTGCTGAGAAGCGTGCGGCGGAATTCGGTATTCCCCACACCTATGTGGATTACCAAGAGATGATCGACAAGGAGGACGTGGAGGCGGTCTCCGTCCTTACGTGGAACGAGGCCCACGCGGCGCCCTCCATCTACGCCCTCGAAGCCGGCAAGCACGTCCTGGTGGAGAAGCCGATGTCCGCGACGCTCGACGACGCTGTGGCTATGACCCGGGCTGCCAAGAAGAGCGACAAGCTGCTGATGGTCGGGCTCAAGTCGCGCTATGGTGACGACCGCATCGTCGCTCAGACGCTCGCGGATTCCGGTGTCCTGGGCGACATCTACTACGGCGAGAGCGGCGGCTTTGGTCGCCTGGGCCTGCCCGGCGGCAGCTTCATCAAGAAGGAGACCGCGGGCATCGGTGTGGTGGGTGACTGGGGTGTCTACAGTTTGGATGCCACGCTCTGCCTGATGGGCCATCCGAAGCCGGTGGCCGTCTCGGGCGTGGCCAACAACTTCCTCGGCAAGGCCTATACGCCCATCTTCGGTGCCCACCACCACGGCGGCGATTTCTCACCTGATGTGCTCAGCGTCGAGGACTTCGGCGCAGCCTGGGTGCGCTTTGACACCGGTGCCGTGATCACCTTCAAGGCAGCCTGGATCTCGCATCTCAGCGGCGGCGGCAGCCCCTTCCTTCTGGGGACCAAGGCCGGCCTGAAGCTGAGCCCGCTGACGCTCTATCGGTGGGAGTTCGGGATGCTGACCGACACGCAGCCCGTGAACTACCGCGACACCGAGCCCATCGAGCAGTTCCGGCGCGAGAACATCGCCTTTGCCGAGGCCATTGCCAAGGGGCTGCCTTCGCCGATCCCTGCCGAACAGCTGTTGCTGACCAACGTGATCATGCAGGGCTTGGTCGATTCCGCTGCCGTGGGACACGAGATCGAGGTCTCAGTTCCCCAGATCTAGAAGTACATCGGCGCCTCTGAGTGGCGCAAAGGAGCTCGGACCTATGGTGAAGGTCGGCACGATCACAGCAAGCTTCATGTGGGAGGGTGTCAACTATCAACTGGGCGTCCAGTGGGATGCGTTGATGGCTGGTTACAAGGAACGCTGGACACCTCCGCGCCTTGACGCACTGCTGGCCAAGATCGCAGCGCTGCGGATGCCCTACGTGGAGCTGTGGAAGGTGCACACGCAGAACAGCACGTGGGACCCGGCGATGGTTGCCGCCATGCTCGACCGGCATGGCTTGACGGTCGCCAGTTACTGCGTTGGGGGCGTCTCAACCGAGGAAGGCTTGGAGCAGGACTATCGGTTCGCCAAGGCACTGGGCGCACCCCTGCTGAGCGGCTCTCTCGGCTGTCATAATACCGAGACCCTGCTCGACGCGCTGGAACGATATGGCGATCGTTATGGCATCGGGTATGCCATCGAGCCGCATGGTACATCGTACTCGCTGGCTGATCCCGCGGAGCTACGCGCGGTGCTCGACCGGCGATCGGAGCTGATCGGGATCTGTCCCGATCCCGGGTGGTGGACAGGGCAGGGGTTCGATGCCGTAGCGGCGGTACGCCTGCTGCAGGATCGCGTCTGCCACACGCATCTCAGGTGTACCTTGCAGCCTTCCGGTGAGCGCATCGCCGGGGCGGAGGAGATCCTACTGGTGCTCAAGGAGAGCGGCTACGCCGGCGTCTACTCGATTGAGCACGAGCCCAACCACGACCCCTCGCCCGAGCTGGCAGAGGCGCGCGACTTTGTCCTGCGAACGGTGCATTAGGACTGAATGTCATGCTGTGCTAGAATCACAGATGTAGTTTGAGTGGCATCTCAACCAATATACGGGAGGACACTATGGGTAACAAGAAGTTTCGGGTAGCGATCATCGGTACGGGGATGATCGGCAGCACAGCGCACGCGCCGGCGTGGTCGGCCCTGCCGAATGACGTCGAGCTGGTCGCCACGGCGGACATCCTGCCGGAGCGCGCGCAGCAGGTGGCGGCGGGCTATAACATTCCCGCGCACTACGGGGATTGGCAGCAGATGCTCGACGAGGTCAAGCCGGACATCGTCTCCGTCTGTACGCCCAACTGCTACCATAAGGCACCCACGATCGGTGCGTTGAAGGCAGGGGCGCACGTTCTCTGTGAGAAGCCCATCGCACCCGGTTACGCGGACGCCAAAGAGATGTTCGACGTCGCGGAGTCCGTGGGGCGAGAGCTCTTCATCACCCAGACCTCGCGCTTCTCCAGCACGGCCGATGCCGCCAAGGACTATGCGGACAAAGGGCTGCTGGGCGAGATCTACTATGCCGAGACGGCGGCGATCCGGCGCCGGGGCATCCCCAAGTGGGGCGTTTTCCACATGAAGGAGCACAACGCCGGTGGCCCTGTCTACGACCTGGGTGTGCATGCTATCGACCTGCTCTTCTACGTTATGGGCAACCCCAAGGCTGTGGCCGTGAGTGGGCAGACGGTCCTGAAGTTCGGTAACAAGGACGAAGGCCTCGCCACCTCCTTGTTCGACAGCGGTGCGGATGCCGGTCTCCTGATCGAGCCCCGCCCCTATGACTATCGAGAGTTCGACGTCGAGGACTTCGCCTCGGGTTACATTCGCATGGAAAACGGCGCCGTGGTCGTGCTGCGCACGTCGTGGGCCGTCAACATCCAGCAGGGTTCCGGGAGCACCTTCATGGTGGGCACCGAGGGTGGCATCAACTTCGACCCCTTCACCTACGTCGCCAACCAGGGCCCCTATATGGTGGAGACCAAGCCGAATCTGCCCGGCGATCGTGATGTGGCCTTCTCCGGTCACTTCCGCTATATGGCGCATGCCGTGCGCGTGTTGCGCGGTGAAGAAGAGAAGATCGTCAAGCGCGAAGAGGTGCTCAACGTCATCAAGGCGTTGGATGGCCTCTACGAGTCCGCTGAACTGGGGCGCGAAGTTCGCCTCGACTGAATCAAGTTGGGTTAGTCAGATCAGGGAGCAGGGAAGCGCCGCGCGCTCCCTCTCCCTGATTGATTTGTAAGGAAAAGGAAGAAGACAATGAAGACCTATCGGGTAGGTATCATCGGTTTCGGACACATGCACATCAATAACGTGGCTGCGCTCTACGCCAAGCACCCGCAGGTGGAAATGGCGGCGTGCGCGGATACGGTTCCGGCCAAGCCCGAGCTGCGCTCCGCGCCCTATACGCGGGAGTGGAACAAGCAGTTCGCCCAGACCGAGCTTGGTGTGAAGAAGGCTTATGATGACTATAACGAGATGCTCGAGAAGGAGCAGCTCGACATTGTGATCGTCACCTCGGAGAATGTCCGGCATGCCGACATCGTCGAGGCGTGCGCCAAGGCCGGGGCCAACGTCTGCATCGAGAAGCCCATGGCCGGCACGCTCTCCGATGCGCTACGCATGGCGCGGGCCTGTGAGGCCGCGGGCACGACGCTGTTGGTCAACTGGCCGCTCACCTGGTCTGCGGCGGCGCGCAAGGCCAAGGCCCTGATCGATGAGGGCGTCATCGGTCGTGTGCTGGAGGTCAAGTGGCGCGCAGGTCACACCGGGCCGCTCGGGCCTTCGGCTGCACATGAGGGCGTCAGTGAGGTTGCCGACGGTATGACCGGACCGGAGCGCGGTGCGACGTGGTGGCACCAGGCAGCGGCCCATGGCGGCGCGATGCTCGACTTCTGTTGTTACGGGGCCATGATCTCCTACTGGTACGTCGGTGAGAAGGCCACGGCAGCGATGGGCATGAAGGCTAACCTGAACAGCCACTGGGGTGATGCCGAGGATAACGGCGTGATCCTGGTGCGTTTCCCCAGCGCGATGGCGCTGCTGGAGGGGACGTGGACGACCTTCGATCACGGCGTCCCGACCGGGCCCATCGTCTATGGCACGACGGGCACCTTGGTCGTCGACAACCGCGACGGTCGGCCTGTTGTGCGACTGGAGCGTGGGCACGGTCAGACGACGATCTATGAGGTCGAACCCCTTCCTGAGGGCCGGCAGGATGTCGCTCAGGAGTACATTCACCATCTTGAGACCGGCGAGCCGCTGCATCCCTCGCTGGGCCTCTGGTTCAACGTCGACGTGATGGCGATCCTCGATGCCGGCGTGCGCTCTGCGGCTAGCGCCAAGCTCGAGGTCGTTGACAACGCCACCTGGCGGATTGGTTAGCTA
>CAZYYC010000097.1:6899-13956 GCA_964650935.1 uncultured Anaerolineales bacterium | reverse complement strand
CGCTGCGGGCTGATTTCTATCACCACTGCGCTGACTACGAGGCGCTCAGAGGGCTCCTCGAGGCCCACCAGCTCTACATCGGCGCCATGAACTCGGAGGAGCTACGACGTGCTATGCTGGGCCCCGCCAACCGCTACAACTGGACCTTCGAGCCCGGGCTGGTGGAGCTGTTGCTTCGGGATATCGGCGCCGGGACCCACCGCAGCCCCGAACCCGGTGCACTCCCCTTGCTCTCCCACGCGCTCCTGGAGACCTGGAAACGCCGCCAAGGTCGCACGCTCACCCTGAAGGGCTACGCCGATGCCGGCGGCGTTCGCGGCGCCATCGCTCAGTCGGCGGACGTCGTCTATGGCGCTCTGTCCGCCGCTGAGCAGCAGGTCGCCCGCAGCATCTTCTTCCGCCTCACCGAGGTCGGCGATGACTCCGAGGATATGGCGAGCGCGCTCTACACGCGCCGCCGCGCCTCCCTCCAGGAGATCCTGCCGGCGGCCGCCAACGAGGCCGCCACCCGGACCGTCCTGAACACACTCGCACGCGCCCGACTGATCACGATGGAGCGCGACGCCGTCGAAGTGGCTCACGAGGCGCTCATCCGCGAGTGGCCCACGCTGCGCGGCTGGTTGGAGGCCGACCTCAACGGTCTGCGCCTCCACCGGCACCTGACCGTGGCCACGCAGGCCTGGGTTGCCGGAGGGCGCGATCCCGCGGACCTCTACCGCGGCGCCCGGCTCGGCCAGGCAGAGGAATGGACGCAGGCAGCGGACCCCGCGCTCAATCCGCTGGAGCGCGAGTTCCTGGCGGCATCGCTGGCTGAGGCGCAGCGTCTGGAGATCGCCCGTGAGGCGCAACGCCGGCGCGAGCTGGAGACCGCGCAGCAGCTCGCCGAGGTGCAACAGCGCCGTGCTGAGGAGCGGGGTCGCCTGTTGCGCTGGCTGGCCCTGGCTGCCGGCTTGCTGCTGGTCGCCGCAATCACCGCAGCCCTCCTCGGTCGGGGTTTCCGTACCGCATCGCTGGAGAGTGCGGTACTGGCAGACGCCAACGCCACCGCTGCTGCGGAGAACGCCGCCGTCGCCGCCACAGCCCAGGCTGCGCAGGCAGAGGCGATCACGGCCCGCGAGCAGGAAGCCCAGCAGCGCACAGCAGCGGAAGGCGCTCGGCAGCAAGAGGCTGCACAGCGTGCCGATGCGGAGGCAGCCAGAACAGAGGCCGAGGCGGCGCGGACCGCGGCCCTGACGCAAGCCGCAGTCGCCCGGTCCAATCTGCTCGCCGTGCAGTCAAGCCAGAACCTTGAGGAACAGGTCGACCTGGCGTTGCTGCTCGGCGCGGAAGCCTACGCCGTCTTGGACAGTCGCCAGAGTCGTAGTACGATGCTGACGGCGCTCGAGGCCTATCCCGGCTTGACCGGCCTCCTGCACGCGCCACAGGGCTTCTTGCCCCTTGAGGTTGCGTTCAGTCCCGACGGCAGACGTCTGGCGGCGGCTAGCCGGGATGCGCTCGTCTTCTGGGACCTGAGCACAGGCCGCTTGACCGGGGAACCGTGGCAGAAGGCAGCCGCTCACGGGGACATGGAGGTCTTCCGCACCCTCGCCTACAATCCCGCCGGCACAACCTTGGCGACCGGTGGTTGCGCCGAATTCGACGCCGAGGACACCTGCCTGCGCGGCGAGATCACGCTGTGGGACGCCGACACGGGACAGAACCTCAACCGGCTCCGGGGGCACACGTACACGGTCCGGGGCGTGGCCTATGACCCTGTGGGAAGACGGCTGGCCTCATGCGGTGACGACACCGTGCTGATCTGGAACGTCGCGGACGTGGCCCAGGCGTCCGTCGAGAGAACATTAGAGGGGCATACGACCCCCGTCGCGGCGGTGGCGTTCAGTCCGGACGGCGCTCTGCTGGCGTCGGTCGGGGTCGACTTTGAGGCGGAAGCGGCACGCGCCCCCGAAGGTCAGGACTTCGTGCGTCTGTGGGAGGTCGAGACCGGGGCCCTGGCACGGCAACTCCCCTATGTGGGCTATGGCTTCGCCAATTTGGCATTCAGTGCGGACGGCACCCTGCTGGCAGCCGGGAGCTGCAACCGCTGGACCGAGGAAGGCTGTGACCAGGGGCTCATCCGGCGCTGGAGCGTCAGCGACGGGCAGGAGGTGCTCCCACCCGCTATCCTGCATTCAAGTGTCGTCGGATCGGTGCACTTCATCGACGACGATGCCGTGATGCTCTCGATCCCGTGGGACACCTCGATCGCCCTTTGGGACCTTGTGGCGAACGCTCCCATGGTTGAGCAGCTTAGGGGGGTCGCGCCCACAGGGTTGTCGAACGTCAGCCCGGATGGGCAGACCCTGGCGACGGTCCGGAGTTCGACCATCTACCTGTGGGACACGGCAGTTCTGACGAATCCGGCACGAACGCAGCTGGCGTCGGTGTCGGCATCGTACGCCCCCATAGGGCTAACCGCCCTGGACATCAGCCCCGATGGGGCGCTGCTCGCGGCGGCGAGCACCGCCGGTCAGATCCACCTGCAGCAGACCGTGGAGAACGAGCCCGCAGGAGATCCCCTGGTCGGCCATATGGGCCCGGTCGTCGGCGTAGCCTTCAGCCCTGATGGCGCGACGCTGGCCTCAGGCGGCATGGACGCGACCGTGCGCCTCTGGAACGTGGACTCGGGGCTCCCCATCCGATCGCCACTCCAAGGTCACGCTGCGACCGTGACCGGCGTAGCCTTCAGCCCCGACGGCAGCCTGCTGGCCTCTTGCAGTGACGACACGACGGTGCGACTGTGGGACGCTGCGACCGGCGAGCCGTTGAGCACCCTCCAGGCCATGTCGATGGCCCCGATTCCCAAGGTAGGCGCCTTCGACATGAACCTGTGGGATGTGGCCTTCAGCCCCGACGGGACGAAGTTAGCCGTCGCGGTTGCGATCCCGGAGAAGGTCGCCGCGCTGTGGGACGTGAGCGACCCGACGGCGCCCCAAGCCATCGTGCGGCTGCCCACCCATGCGGACGGCGGTGTGACCCAGGTGGCTTTCAGCCCGGACGGCCACCTGCTCGCGGCTTCGGTCGGCCGGACCGGGAGGGTCCTCCTGTGGAAGATGGAGACCTATGAGCCGGCGGTCGCGCCGATCGCGGCCCACGAGAGCGGCTCAGCCTGGCCGCTGGCCTTCAGCCCCGACGGGCGCGTACTGGCCTCCGGCAGTCTTTACTCTACGCTGCGGCTGATCGACGTCGCCACGGGGAGCCCGATCGGCCCACCGCTCAAGCTGCACACCCGACCGGAGTTCGCCACGCCGACGGGCCTCGCCTTCGGCCTCGATGGGCGGGTCCTCTTCTCCAGCAGCGCCGACGGCGCCCTGAGGCGCTGGGACGTCGACCCCGATTCGTGGCGCGAAAAGGCCTGCGCGCTCGCCGGGCGCAACTTCACGCAGGCCGAATGGGCGCAGTATCTGCCGGAGATGCCCTATCGCGCGACGTGCCCGCAGTGGCCTGTCGGCGAGTGAGGCCTACATCACCTGGAAGTAGCGCACGATCGGCAGCCCCGTGAACCCAGCCTTCTCATAGGAGCGCCGGGCCGGCGCGTGCGAGGGATCGCCGCCGGTCTCGACAATCGCCAACGTCATCCCGGCTTCGCGCATCCGGTCGAGCGCGTGAAGGCTAAGCTGAGTGCCGATATCCTGACCCTGGTGAGCGGGATGGACGGCGAGGAACCAGATCTCGCCGCGGTGTGACGCGAAGTCGAGCTTGCAGGCGACGAAGCCAACCACGACCGCACGACCGGCGGTCTCCCCCTCGACCTCGGCCACCCAGACCTGGCTCGCATCGCTGCTGTCACGGCACAGCTCAACGATCGCCTTGTGCTGCGATCCAAGGTGGTCTTCGTCCAGCCGTCCCCAGATCTCGGGGCCCAGAATACCGGCCAGCGAGGTGAACACGGGTTCCCAGGCCGCCAGCGCGACGGCCAGCACAGCCTCGATGTCATCGTCGATGAGTCGGCGTATCGCGACGGTCATGGTCGATCCTCTCTATGATGTGTCAGTCTTGCCCATTATGTGCGCAATGGGTCAATCGGCAATGGCGTCATGGAGCTTAGCCGAAACGTACGGCGGTGTGAAGCCCTGGCAAGCCGCAACCTTGCATCCCCCGCCACCGGCATTACAATCGTCGATATGGCTGACACATGATCAATCGGTGGGGGACCGGATATCGTAGCTCGTGTCTCCCTCACTCGTTACTCGTTACGTTCTTCCCTACACACACGGAGGCAGAACGCCAATGTACATCATCGGCAAAGAAGAGGTCGACGCGGTCCAGCGCGTCATCGAGTCCAAGCAGCTCTTCCGCTATCGTGGCGGCGAGGGCGGCGAGTCGGACAGCTTCGAGCGCGAGTGGCGTGAGAAGATCGGCACCGAGTACACCATCGCGCTGACCAGCGGCACCGCGGCCCTGATCTGTGGCTTGGTCGGGATGGGCATCGGACCGGGCGATGAGGTGATCGTGCCCGGCTACACCTATATGGCCACGCCCCTGGCCCCCTTGGCGGTCGGCGCGGTGCCGATCATCGCCGAGGTGGATGCCTCGCTGACCATCGATCCCAGGGACGTCGAGCGCAGGATCACGCCGCGGACCAAGGCCATCATCCCCGTCCATATGGTGGGACTGCCCAGCAACATGGACGCCATCATGGACATCGCCCATCGCCATGACCTCAAGGTGCTGGAGGATGCCTGTCAGGCCGATGGCGGCGCCTACGGCGGCAAGCGCCTGGGCGCGATCGGCGACGCCGGCGCCTTCTCCTTCAACCACTTCAAGATTATGACCTGCGGCGAGGGCGGCGCCCTGGTCACCGACAACCGCGAGATCTACGAGCGGGCGCTCATCTTCCACGATGGCGGCGCCTCGTTCCGCGATCACGCCGCCGGCCTCCAAACCCCCTTCTTCGCCGGCTGGAACTTCCGCATCAACGAGATCCTTAGCGCGATCCTGCGCGTGCAGCTCACGCGCCTCGACGGCATGCTCGACGCGATGCTCACCGAGAAGCGGATCATCATCGACGCGCTCCACGGCGCCGGGCCCTTCAGCTTCAACCCCATCCACGATGTCGAGGGCGATTGCGGCACCACCGTGGCGCTGATGTTCGACAGCGAGGCGACTACGCGCCGCTTCCTGGTGGGTCTTGAAGAGGTAGGCGTGAGCGGTGACACGCCCATCGACAGCGGACGCCACGTCTACACCAACTGGGAGCCCATCCTCAACCGGCAAGGCGCCCACCATCCGGCTTTCGATGCCTACCAACTCGCGCCGGAGCCCGTCACCTACACCAAGGACATGTGTCCACGCACGCTCGATGTCCTCGCGCGCACCGCCTACCTCCACACCGATCCCACGCGTGATCCCAAGGATCTGGAAGCGATGATCGCGAAGGTCCGAAACGTGCTAGAGGCGCTGTAAGAAAAAAGGAGACCCACGCTATGCCCGATTACCCACGCATTGCCGCGCTGCGGACGCCTGAGGCGTTCGCCGAGCGCCTCCAAGCGCTCAACCTCGACCTTGGCTTCGATGCCGAGATGCTATCCGGTCCCGACGCCCCCCTGGCACAGCCCTACACGCTTGCCGACGGCTTCAGAATCGGCAACCGCTTCTCCGTGCTGGCGATGGAGGGTTGGGACGGCACCACCGATGGACGTCCCACCGAGCCCACCGTGCGCCGTTGGCGCAACTTCGGCCTCAGTGGCAGCAAGCTCATCTGGGGCGGCGAGGCGACCGCCGTGCAGCCCGATGGGCGCGCCAACCCCAACCAGTTGATGATCAACGAAGAGACCGTGGGCGACCTCGCGGGCTTGCGGCAGACGCTCATCGAAGCTCATCGCGAGCGCTACGAGACCGCCGACGATCTGCTGATCGGGCTGCAGCTCACGCACTCGGGGCGCTTCTGCAAGCCCACCTCCAAGACGAAGATGGAGCCGCAGATTCTCTACCGCCACCCACTGCTCGACGCCAAATTCGGCCTGGGTCCGGACTATCCCACCATCACCGATGACTACATCCGGCGCCTGATCGATAGCTTCGTGGTGGCGGCGGAGCTGGCCCAGAAGGCGGGCTTTGCCTTCGTCGATATCAAGCATTGTCATGGCTACCTGGGCCACGAATTCCTTACCGCCAAGCCGCGACCCGGTCCTTACGGCGGTAGCTTCGAGAACCGCACACGCTTCCTGCGCGAGGTCGTCGACGGCATCCGCACGGAGGTGCCGGGCCTCGGGATCGGCGTGCGGCTGAGCGCCTTCGACTTCATACCCTTCCAGCCCGGCGACGACGGCGTCGGCGCGCCCGCACCCTTCCAGGGCGAGACCTATGATTACGCCTTCGGCGGTGACGGCAGCGGCACGGGCATCGATCTGACCGAACCACGCGCCTTCATGGACCTGCTGGCGGAGCTCGACATCGAACTCGTCTGCATCACGGGCGGCAGCCCCTACTACGTCCCGCACATCCAGCGCCCGGCGCTCTTCCCGCCGTCGGACGGCTACCTGCCGCCTGAGGACCCGCTCGTTGGGGTCGCGAGACAGATCGCCGTGACCGCACAGCTCAAGGCACGCCGCCCCGAGCTCTGCGTCGTGGGATCGGCTTACTCCTACCTGCAGGAATGGCTGCCCAACGTCGCGCAGCACGTCGTGCGTGCGGGGCAGGCCGACTTCGTCGGGCTGGGACGCATGGTGCTCCCCTACCCTGACCTCGCAGCTGACGCCCTCGAAGGTCGATCGCTCGATCGGCGCCGCATCTGCCGCACCTTCAGCGACTGCACCACCGCCCCGCGCACAGGGCTCGTCTCAGGCTGCTATCCGCTCGACGACTACTACAAGCAACGACCCGAGAAGGCGGAACTGGACGCGTTCAAGCGAACGCTGAAGAGCAGGTAGCCGTCAACCGGACGAGTAACGAGTAACGAGTAACGAGTAACAAGTAACGAGTGACGACAGGTAACCGGCAAACGACAACTGACAACCGACAACCGGTTGTTCCGAAAGGATGGCCTATGACCCGAAAACGCTACGCACAGATCGGA
>CAZYYC010000097.1:0-6799 GCA_964650935.1 uncultured Anaerolineales bacterium | reverse complement strand
ACCGGTTGTTCCGAAAGGATGGCCTATGACCCGAAAACGCTACGCACAGATCGGATTGGGAGGACGCTCGCGGATGTACTTCCGCGCCGCGCTCGAGACCTACGCCGACACCTCGGAGATGGTGGCGGTCTGCGATATCAACGAGGGGCGCCTCGCCCTCGCACTGGAGGAGGCTCAGGCGCTCGGCGTCGACGTCAAGGGCTATCCGGCCCATCAGTTCGACCGGATGATCACCGAAACGCGACCGGACACGGTCATCGTGACCACCAAGGACAGCTTCCACGACGTCTATATGGTCCGCGCGATGGAGCTAGGCTGCGACGTGATCACCGAGAAGCCGATGACCACCGACGCCGTAAAGTGCCAACGCATCATCGACACGCAGCGGGCGACGGGCCGGGACTGCCGGGTCACCTTCAACTACCGCTACTCGCCGCCCCGGACGCAGATGAAAGCCCTGCTGATGTCCGCCGTGATCGGTGAGGTGCTCTCGCTCGACTTCCACTGGATGCTCGACATCCGCCACGGTGCCGACTACTTCCGCCGCTGGCACCGGAACAAGGAGAACTCCGGCGGGCTGATGGTGCACAAGGCCACCCACCACTTCGACCTGATCAACTGGTGGCTCGGCTCCGTGCCCGAGGCCGTCTTTGCCCGGGGGCACCGGCGCTTCTACACCCCCAAGACCGCCGAGCGCTACGGCCTGACGAACCGCACCGAGCGCTGCCATACCTGCCCCGAGACCGGTTGCCGCTTCCGCCTCAATATGGCATCCAATGAAGGGCTCAAGCGCCTCTACCTCGACAACGAGGTCCACGACGGTTACTTCCGTGATCGCTGCGTCTTCAGCGAGTTGATCGACATCGAGGACACGATGGTCCTGGCGGTCGACTATGCCAACGGCGCCAAGATGAGCTACTCGCTCAACGCCTTCATGCCCTGGGAGGGCTACACCGTCGCCATCAACGGTACCAAGGGGCGGCTGGAGCACAAGACCGTGGAATCGTCTTACATCAACGCCGACGGCACCGTGCCGGGCCAGACGGTGGAGCGCGGCACCTTCATCCGCGTGATCCCGCACTTCGGCCCCTCGTATGACGTCGACGTCTGGACGTCAAAGGGCGGCCACGGCGGCGGCGACAGCCGCATCCTGGAGGACCTCTTCGGCGAGAATCCGCCGCCCGATCCCTACCTGACCGCTGCCGACCAGCGTGCGGGCGCCTACTCGATCCTCACCGGCGTTGCGGCCAATGCCTCGATGCGCACAGGCCGGCTCATCCGCATCGACGACCTGGTCCACGATATCGGCATGCCCGACTACGCGCCGATGCCGTCCGGCGATGAGCCCCTCTCGTTCGACGAGGTGCCGGCGATCGACATCCCGCAGCCGGAGATATTCTAGTGCCTGACGTGGTGCAGAGGAGGACCGATGACTGAGCTAAGCCCGGAGAACGAGTCGATCTACCGCGCATTGGCCCGGAAGCTCGATGAGATGCCCAACGGCTTTCCTGCAACGGAGGACGGTGCCGAGCTGCAGCTGCTTGCAGCGATGTTCACGCCCGACCAGGCGCAGCTCGCCGCAGCGATGGCACCCGCACCGGAGTCCGGCGCGGTCATCGCTGCGCGGGCCGGCGTCGATCCGAAGCCGGCCTATCGCGCCCTCAAGGAGATGGTCCGTCACGGCCTGATCTTCGCGCATCGCGGTGAGGGCGCACTCAACTTCTCGCTGATGCCCTTTGTCGTCGGCTTCTATGAGGCGCAGCTGCCCCGTATGGATGCGGAGATGGCGGCGCGCTTCGAGGCCTACTTCCAGGCCTCGCGCGGGATGGACATCCCCGGCCCCTCGGTACACCGCGTGATCCCGGTAGGCGAGGCTGTCGGGGGCGACGTCGAGATCCACCCCTATGAGCAGGCTGCGGCGCTGATCGAGGGCGCCAAGTCGTGGGCCGTGCGCGACTGCATCTGCCGTACCCAGCAGCAGCTCGTGGGCAGGGGCTGCGACGCGCCCCTCGAGAGCTGCCTCATTTTCGCGCCGGTGGAGGGCGTCTTCAGCGAGGGCGGGGTCGATCGCCCCATCACCAAGGAGGAGGCGCTCCAGATCCTCCGTGAGACGGAGGAAGCCGGGCTGGTCCACACCGTGGCCAACCACCGTGACGGCCACAACTACATCTGCAACTGCTGCACCTGCTGCTGCGGGATCCTGCGCCGGGTCGCCGAGTTCAGTGTTCCTACAGCGATCGCCCGCTCGGCCTTTCTCGCCGTCGTCGACGATGCCCTGTGCATCGGCTGCGGCGCCTGCGAGGAGCGCTGCTCGTTCGCCGCGATTGCCGTCGACGCCGGCCTCGCCGTCGTGGAGCCACTGCGCTGTGTGGGCTGCGGGCAGTGCACGCTCGTCTGCCCCGTCGATGCGCTCAGCCTCGTGCGCCGACCTGAGAGAGAGATCCTCGCGCCGCCGGTCGATGACGCTGCCTGGCAGGCCGAGCGCATCGCGCAACGTCGGCAGCCTCCCTCACCCTAACCCTCTCCCGGGTGGAGAGGGGACCGGAATCTTCCTTTCGAGGAAAGTCGAGCGCCCTCGCCCCTCGGGGGAGGGCGTCGCCAGGCTGCTGGCGCTGGGAGAGGGGATTCCACAAGGCGAAGGAGCAAGTAGTCGAGAGGGGATGCACGCAGTGCACAACCCATACCTTGGAGGACCTGTGCTACCCAACATCCTGCTCCTGTTGCCCGACCAGCACCGTTTCGACTGGACCGGACTGAACCCGGCCCTGCCCCTGCGCACGCCGAACCTCAACCGCCTCGCCGAGCGGGGCACGACCTTCACCCACGCCCTCTGCCCCTCGCCGCTCTGCGCGCCCTCGCGCGCAAGCCTTGCTGCGGGCAAGGCCTACCCCCGCTGCCGCGTGGCGAACAACCAGGAGGACTACCCCCTCGACCAGCCGACCTTCTACGGATTGCTGCGCGAGGCCGGTTACTATGTCACGGGCGTCGGCAAGTTCGACCTCCAGAAGGCCTCGGCCCGACACAGCCTCGACGGCAAGGCGCTGATCAAGGACTGGGGCTTCTCCGCCGGTCAAGACAGCAAGGGAAAGTGGGACGCCGTCAACAGCTGGGACGGCGCGCCCCACGACGCTTACCTGGCCTACCTCGACGCACACGACCTGGCCCAACTGCACATCGACGATATGCACAGCCGCCGCGGCGCTGCCTACACCGCGACGCACCCCACCCCCCTCCCCGAACACGCCTACGGCGACAACTGGGTCGGCGACCAGGGGCTTCGTCTCCTGGAGGGCTTCCCTGGCGACCGGCCATGGTTTCTGCAGGTCAATTTCACCGGTCCGCACGATCCGATGGACGTCACCCAGGGTATGTGGGAGGCGTGGCAGGACGTCGACTTCGCACCGGCCCACGCCAACACCGACGTCGACGCGGCAACCCACACCCGCATCCGTCGCAACTACGCAGCGATGGTGGAGAACATCGACCGCCACCTGGGGCGCTATCTCGACGCCATCACCGCGCGTGGGGAGCTGGATAGGACCCTCGTCGTCTACTCAAGCGACCACGGCGAGATGCTGGGCGACCACGACCTCTGGGGCAAGAGCAGCTTCACCCAGCCCTCCGTGGGCGTGCCGCTGGCCATCGCCGGGCCGGGCGTCGCCACAGGGGCGACCTTTGACGGTCCGGTGAGCCTGCACGATCTCGCCGCGACCTTCCTAGAGGCTGCCACCGTACCGGTGCCGGCGGAGATGGACAGCCTGTCGCTGTGGCCCGTGCTGTCGGGAGGTGCAGGCGCACACCGCGCGTACGTGCATGCGGGCCTGGTGACGCCAAAGCGCGCCTGGCACCTCGTCGACGACGGACACCACAAGCTCGTGCGCGTGACCGGCGCCCCGCCGCTGCTGTTCGACCTTCGGGATGATCCCTGGGAGGACGTGAATCTCGCGACCGAGCGCCCCGAGGTTGTTGCTAGACTGCAGGCATGGCTGGATGAAGCATTAGGACACAAACCGGAGGCAGGCGTATGAACGAGAAGCAGCGAGGTGTCGCGCTCATCACCGGCGTGAGCCGCAGCGCCGGCATCGGCACCGCCATTGCCCGGGCGCTGGCGCGCGACTGGCCCGACCTCTTCATCACCTACTACCGCCCGTACGACCACGAGACGGGCCTGGCAGGCAACGCCAATGAGCCGGAGACGCTCCTGACCGAACTGCGCGAGCGCGGCTGCCGAGCCGCGGGGCTGGAGGTCGACCTCAGCGATCCCGCTGCGCCGGCGCGCCTCTTCGACCACGTGGAGCACACCCTTGGGCCGGTCGCCGTGCTAATCAACAATGCCACCTACTCGATGCCGGGCGGCATCGGGGCCCTGACCGCCGACCAGCTCGACCGCACTTACGCCCTCAACCTGCGCGGGATGGCGCTGATGTGCGTCGAGTTCGTGCGTCGCTACCGGAGCGCCTCCCCCCCACTCGACGTCGGACGCATCGTCAACCTCTCCTCGGGTCAGTCGCTCGGCCCGATGCCCGGGGAACTGGCCTACGTCGCGACGAAGGGCGCCGTCGAGGCCTTCACGCTGAGCCTCAGCGCCGAGGTGATGCCGCTGGGCATCACGGTGAACGCCGTCGATCCCGGGATCACCGACACCGGCTGGATCGCGCCCGACCTCAGGGCCCAGTGGGAGGCGGTCGCCCCGCAAGGAAGGCTCGGCGTGCCCGACGACGCCGCGCGGCTGATCCGCTTCCTCGCCTCAGCCGACGCCGGATGGATTACGGGTCAGGTCATCCACTCAGATGGCGGGATCCGGATCTAGCGGGGTCAGCGAATGTCCTTCCGCTTGAGGACTATGAGGCTGAGGACGCCAAAGAGGCACGTATAGCCCGCTAAGATCGCCCAGCTCTTGAGCAGGTGTGCCGTCGTGTGATCGTAGTCGATCCCAAACGTCCACGCGGTCGCCACATCCATAGGCTCGGGCTCGATGGTGAAGGACTGCCTGACGGCCTCCGTCACGGTCACCAGCTCATGCACCGTCACCTCCGGCACGTCGATAGCGACGGTCTGCGTGAGGCCCGGCTGCACCTCGATAGCGATCTCCTGGGTGGCGGTCACGACCGTCACAGGCTCCCAGTCATCCGCGGGCCGCGCCACATCAACCTCCACCTCTTCGGTGACCGGATCCGGCTGAATCCGCATCATCGTCATCTCGTTGAGCCGGTTCATGTCGACCGTGGATCCCAACCCCTCCATCGCCCATCGGACCAGCGTCAACGAGGAGAGCTCCTGGGCGACGCCGGGAAGCTCGAAGATCACACCGCCGAAGATCATCTGGAACATCAGCACCACGAGAACAACGTAGATCACCGTGTTCACGTTCGGCACGAGCGTCGAAAGGGCAAGCCCCATAGCCACAGCGGCGAAGGTCGCGAGGCAGAGCGTGATGTACATCTCGATCTGGGCCGGCAGCAGCAGTCCCTCGGCGGGGTAATCGACCCGCAGCCCCACCACGGACAGAAGCAGGAAACACTGGAGAAGGGCCGACCCGCCCAGCACGCCCACCTTCGACAGAAAATAGGGGGCCAGCCGCAGCGTGACCATCCGCTCCCGTTGATAGACGGACCATTCCTTGACGATCTCGTAGACCGAGGCGAAGATCCCCAGGAGCACGGCAGAGAAAGCCAGCATGAAGATCAGCGACTCGGCGTTCCGCGCCACGGTGTAGGTCGCACTCGTCGTCCCGGTCGCCAGCTCCGCGGCCAACTGCTGCTCGATCTCGGCAATGGTGTTGCCCACCAGCCAGTGCGGCTTGGAGATCAGCAGGATGAGGGCGCCGACGATCGGCATCACCGCGATGAGCACGGCGAGGAGAAGCGTATCGCGCAGCACCAGATCAAGGTAACGCCGCGTCAGCACGCGTAGCTGGCGAAAGGGATTCACCCGCGGCCCGCGAACCACGGCGGTCTCGGATCGCGTCCGGTCTGCCTCGGGCAACCTCCGCTGTCGGTCGGTGACGAGCGCTTGATACTGTTCTGAGCGACGGTAGGTCGCTTCCCACTGCTCCGCTTTCTGCCGAGCAACGTCCGGATTCGGATCATCCAGGCGGTCATAGACATCAGCGTAATCGTCGGTGGCGACATCAAAGAAGCCGAACGTCTCCTCTGGAGGGCCATAATAGGCCATCCGCCCCTGCGTCAGAAAGCACACCTGATCGCACTGCGTGATGTTGGCGGTCGCGTGCGTCACCAGAACGACCGTACGTCCCCCATCTGCGAGCCGGCGCAGCAGGTACATCATCTTCTTCTCCAGGCCCGGATCCAGCCCGGAGGTGGGTTCATCGAGAAAGAAGAGCTTGGGTTCGGCGAGCAACTCGGACGCGATTGAGACCCGCTTGCGCTGACCGCCGCTGAGGCTGCTGATGACCTGATCTCTCTGCCCCAGCATTTCCACCTCCTCCAGTACGGTCTCGATGCGGCGCTCGATCTCCTCAGACGAGGTGTCGGGCGGCAGGCGGAGCTGGGCGGCGTAGCGCAGGGCGTCGGCGACCTTGAGCTCACGGTGAAGGATGTCGTCCTGAGGTACATAGCCGATCATCGTCCGGTAGAGGTCGAACTGCCCGTAGAGGCTGTCGCCGTTGACCAGGACCTGCCCCCCATCGGCGCGGTTGACGCCGCTCAGGGCCTTCATCAACGTGCTCTTCCCGGCACCGCTGGTCCCCACGAGCGCGACGAACTCCCGAGGATACACGGTCAGCGAGATGTCATTGAGGATCCGCTTGCGTCCCCTAGGCCCACCGACCTCTCGGATC
>CAZYYC010000096.1:12062-14117 GCA_964650935.1 uncultured Anaerolineales bacterium | reverse complement strand
CTACGCGGCGCGTCACGAGAAGCCGGACCTGGTGATCCTCGATCTGCAGATGCCCAAGATGGATGGCCTCGAGGTCACGCGCCGGATCCGCGCGGAGCAGCCTGAGATCGCGATCATCATGCTCACGGCGCGGGTCGAGGAGACCGACCGCATCGTGGGGCTGGAGTTGGGCGCTGACGACTATGTCACCAAGCCCTTCAGCCCGCGCGAGGTGGTGGCGCGGGTGCGCGCCGTGCTGCGCCGGGGCCAGGCGACGTCCGCCTCGACGGTGCTCCGCGTGGGGGATCTGGTGCTCGACCATGACACCCACGAGGTCACCCGCGGCGGTGAGCCGATCTCGCTCACGCCGACGGAGTTCGAGCTGCTGGCGACGCTGATGTCGTCGCCGCGGTGGGTCTTCTCCCGCGCCGACCTGTTGGAGAGCGTGCAGGGCTCGACCTTCGAGGCCTATGAGCGCACGGTCGACGTGCACATCAAGAACCTACGGCGCAAGATCGAGCAGGATCCCTCCGATCCCCGCTACATCGTGACGGTGCGCGGCGCCGGCTATCGCCTCGAGGTCGTGGAGACGGCATGAGCCTCTACCGGAAAGGACTGCTGGCCTTCGCGCTGGTGATCCTGGTGGCGGTGGCGACGGTGCTGCTGTTGGTGGGACGGCAGACGGAGACCCGCTTCCGCCAATATGCGCTGCTCTACAGCGGGCGCGCCCAGGGACTGGCGGCAGGGCTCGTGAGCTACTACCGGGAACGGAGATCCTGGGAGGGGGTGCAGACGGCGCTGCCCACGATCGCGCCGGCGATCGGCGCGCCGCAGGGTGCAGGCCACGGAGCGGGCGGGCGCGGGGCGGGACCGGCGATGCACGGCAACGCGGATGCGTGGGGCTTTCGCGTGGCCGATGCTCAGGGTCATGTGGTGGCGGATGCGGGTGCGAGCACGTCGCAGGGTCTGTCCGCGGACCAAGTCAGCCGCGCGAACCTGGCCCAGGCGCTGCCGCTCAGCTTGGACGGCAGGACGGTGGGCTATTTGGTGCCCGACGCGGTGGCGGTGCGCTCTTTTGCGCCCGGTGGTGCGGAGGATCAGTACCTGCAGCAGGTGCGGCGCGCGCTGTGGACGGGCGCGGGGGTCGCCTTCGTCGCGGCGCTCCTGGTGGGTGGGGTGCTCGTGCGCGGTATCGTCGCACCGGTGCGGCACCTCTCGGAGGCTGCCGAGCGCATCGCTCAGGGTGATCTGGAGGTGCGTGCCGAGGTCGCGTCGCGCGATGAGATCGGGCAGCTCGGGCGTGCGTTCAACGCGATGGCGGAGAGCCTGGCGCGCTCGCGGGCGGTCCGCCGCGCACAGACCGCCGACATCGCCCACGAACTGCGCAACCCCCTCTCGGTGCTGCAGGGGACCCTGGAGGCGATGGCGGACGGGGTCTATGCGCCCACGCCCGAGAACCTGGATCCGGCGCTCGCGCAGGTGAAGACGCTGACGCGCCTGGTGGAAGACCTGCGGGTGCTGGCGCTGGCGGACGCGGGCGAGTTGCGGCTCGACCGCCAACGCATCGCGTTAGGGGCGCTCTTGGCCCGGGTTGCCGAGGGGCACAGGATGGCCTTTGAGGAGCAAGGGCTTGATCTTGTTGAGGAGCAGGCTCCGGAGCTACCCGACGTGATCGGCGACGTCGACCGGCTGGCGCAGGTCCTCGGCAACCTGCTCGCGAATGCGCTGCACCACGTGCCGGCAGGCGGCGAGGTGCAGCTCTCCGCCGTTGCAGGGGAGGGTGGCGTGATCGTCTCCGTCGTCGACCATGGTCCGGGCGTGGCGGAGGAGGATCTGCCGCACCTGTTCGAGCGGTTCTGGCGGGGCGATCCGTCACGCCATCGGGATACCGGTGGGTCGGGGTTGGGGTTGGCGATCGCGCGCCACATTGTGGAGGGCCACGGTGGTCGCATCTGGGCCGAGATCACGCCCGGCGGTGGTCTGACGGTCTCCTTCCGGCTGCCGGCGGCGGAGACGCCTCACGATCGTTTGGAGTAACAGACGTGCTGTCGGGAGCCGTGATCGCCGGCGAAGGCG
>CAZYYC010000096.1:9880-11962 GCA_964650935.1 uncultured Anaerolineales bacterium | reverse complement strand
GCCGCGTCCGACGCCCCGGGACGGGGCTACAAGCATTCTCTTGAGGGGGCTGCAAGCTTTCGGCCACAGGCTTCCCGCCCAAGGGCGTTCTGGCGGCCTTGGGCGGTGGTCTGACGGCGGGCCGCGCGGACCGAAGGTGCTGGTGCGTGCGACGCCCCGGGACGGGGCTACAAGCATCCTTTTGAGGGGGCTGCAAGTCCGTCATCGGCCGAAGTGTGGTATCCAATAGCCCTCGCTTTCCTCTTGCCCGACCAGGAATACGCGATATAGTTTAATGTAATAGCATTAACTATCGTCGCAGAAGGCCAGGTGGCGGGAGGTGGAGCGATGCAGGATGGTGTTGCGCCCAATCGCTGGGGGCGCTGGGCATCGATCGGCGCTGGGGTGCTCGTCGTGGTCGTCGCCGGGGTGGTGGTGGTCGGGGGCGTGCTGACCGGGTGGTCGAATGTGCTGGGTCTGGTTACCGTCGCGCTGCTCCTGAGCATCCCCTTCGGACTGCTGCTCCTGTTGATCGCCCGGCTTGTGGTCGGCGTGGGGCGCGAACGGTCCGTGCCGCTGTCACCGCTGGAGGGGGATCGGCTCTGCCCTGACTGCGGACAGGGCATCGAGGCCCACTGGGACGCGTGCCCCCACTGCGGCGCGGGGTTTGAGGAGCAGGAGGCGTCGGAAACGCGCGTCTAGTCGCCGGCTAGCTCAGCTTGAGCACGCGGCCCTTCTTGATGACGGTGGCGCCGGGGTTGTAGCCGATGGCGTGGATGAGTTCCTCGGGCGAGTTGACGTCCCACAGGACGATATCGGCCTGTTTCCCGACGTCGAGCGTGCCCACCGTTGCCTCGCGTCCTAGCGCCCGCGCGGCGTGGAGCGTGGCCCCGGCGAGCGCCTCCTCGATGGTCAGGCCGAAGAGGACACAGGCCATGTTCATCGCCAGGAGCAACGAGAAGCAGGGCGAGGTGCCGGGGTTGGCGTCGGTGGCGACCGCCATCGGAATCCCAAAGCGGCGCAGCAGCTCGACCGGTGGGCGCCGCTGCTCGCGCAGGTAGTAGGCGGCGCAGGGCAACAGGACGGCGACGGTGCCCGCCGCCGCCAGCGCCGGGGCATCGGCGCGATCGAGGTACTCGAGATGATCAGCGGAGAGGGCCCCCTGGCCCGCCGCCAGCGCCGCGCCCCCCAGATTGCTGAGTTGCTCGGCGTGAATCTTGAGCTCCAGGTTGTGGCGGCGCGCAGCCTGGAAGATGCGGCGCGTCTGGTTGGGAGAAAAGCCGAGGGCCTCGCAGTAGACGTCGACCGCCTCCACCCGTTCCGCAAGTGCGGGGATCATCGTACCGCTGACGAGGTCCACGTAGGCGTCGGACCGCCCCCGGTATTCGGGGGGCAAGGCGTGGGCGCCCAGGAAGGTCTTGGCGATCTCGATTGGCAGATCCTCGGCGAGCATGTCGATGGCATCGAGCATTTTGGCCTCGTTCTCCAGATCGAGCCCGTAGCCGGTCTTGATCTCCAGCGTTGTGACCCCCTCACGTAGCAGCGCGCGCACTCGCGGACGGGCGGCGGCAGCCAGCGACTCCGCCGAGCTGCGGCGGGTGGCCTTGACGGTGGAGAGGATGCCGCCGCCCTTGGCAGCGATCTCCTCGTAGCCGGCGCCTGCCATCCGCTGCGCGGCCTCGCCCGCGCGGTGGCCTCCGTAGACGATGTGCGTATGACAATCGATCAGGCCCGGCGTGACCAGCCTGCCGCGACCGACGATGGTCCGGCGGGAGCGCCACTCGGGCTGCGCGATCTCGGGTCCGACCCAGCGGATCAGCCCGCCGTCGGCGACGACGCTGCCGTTGGGGATCAGCTCACAACGACCACCCACCATCGTCGCGATCGTCACGTCGTGCAGGATCAGGTCGACTTTCGCCATACTCGCTCCGTTGTGTCGTTTCGCTGACCCAAGTATACTTGGGTCAGTGGGGTTGGACAAATATAGCGCAACCGTACCATGCGAAGGCTGCCTGGGCCTTCGCATGGGTGAGGGGGCAGCTACGGGGGCTGAGGGAGCGAGGGTGATGCCGGTTCACCCTTCGCAAGGTCGCAGCCAAACCC
>CAZYYC010000096.1:0-9780 GCA_964650935.1 uncultured Anaerolineales bacterium | reverse complement strand
GTTGAGCTGTCGCTCGTGGCTGACGGAGGCGGCGCTGCGGATGTTGATGAACAACCTGGATGCCGAGGTGGCGGAGAAGCCCGCGGAGTTGGTCGTCTACGGCGGCATCGGGCGGGCGGCGCGAGATTGGGCCTGCTACGACAAGATCGTCGAGACGCTGCGCCGCCTGAAGCGCAACGAGACGCTGTTGATCCAGTCGGGCAAGCCGGTGGGCGTCTTCAGGACCACGCCTGATGCGCCGCGGGTGCTGATCGCCAACTCCAACCTGGTGCCGCACTGGGCGACCTGGGAGCACTTCAACGAGCTGGACCAAGCGGGCCTGATGATGTACGGGCAGATGACGGCGGGCTCGTGGATCTACATCGGGACGCAGGGCATCATCCAGGGTACCTATGAGACCTTCGTCGCCGCGGGGAAGAAGCACTACGACGGCGACCTGGCAGGCCGCTGGATCCTCACGGGCGGGCTCGGCGGGATGGGCGGGGCCCAGCCGCTCGCCGCCACGATGGCGGGGGCCTCGATGCTGGCAGTGGAGTGTGACCCGGCGCGCATCGAGCGGCGGCTGGCGATGGGCTTCGTCGACGAGATGGAGACCGATTTGGATCGGGCGCTGGCGAAGATCGAGGCGGCATGTAAGGCGCGCACGCCGCGCTCGATCGGCCTGTTGGGCAACGCCGGCGAGATCTTCCCCGAATTGGCGCGTCGTGGCGTGCGGCCCGACATGGTCACCGACCAGACCTCGGCTCACGATCCGCTCAACGGCTACCTGCCCGTCGGGTGGACGCTGGAGCAGGCGGCGGAACTGCGCCGGAGCCACCCCGAGCGGGTGATCAACGCCGCGCGTTCGTCGATCGCGCTGCACGTGCGGGCCATGCTCGAGTTCCACTACAAGCGGGTGCCGGTCTTCGACTACGGCAACAATATCCGCCAGGTGGCCCTCGACGCGGGAGTCCAACAGGCCTTCGCCTTCCCGGGCTTCGTGCCGGCGTACCTCCGACCGCTCTTCTGCCGCGGCGTGGGCCCCTTCCGCTGGGCCGCGCTGAGTGGCGATCCCGAGGACATCTACCGCACCGACGCCAAGGTGAAGGAGCTGCTGCCCGATGACGCGCACCTGCACCAGTGGCTGGACATGGCGCGCGAGCGGATCGCCTTCCAGGGGCTGCCCGCCCGCATCTGCTGGGTGGGGCTGGGTGACCGCGCGCGGCTGGGCCTGGCGTTCAACGAGATGGTGGCAAGCGGCGAGCTCAAGGCGCCGGTGGTCATCGGACGCGACCACCTGGACTCGGGCTCGGTGGCGAGTCCCAACCGCGAGACGGAGGGGATGCGCGACGGCTCCGACGCCGTCTCTGATTGGCCACTGCTGAATGCGCTCCTGAACGCGGTGAGCGGCGCCACCTGGGTGAGCTTTCATCACGGCGGCGGGGTGGGCATGGGCTTCTCGCAGCACGCGGGGGTGGTGATCGTCGCCGATGGCACGCGCGCTGCAGCCCGGCGGCTGCAGCGGGTGCTGACCAATGACCCGGGGACGGGCGTGATGCGCCACGCCGACGCCGGGTATGACGACGCGATCGATTGCGCACGCCAGCAGGGGCTGGATCTGCCGATGCTCATGTAGGTCGGGAAGCTGTCCCGACCTGAGGTTGGTGGAAGGCGGGGACGGGCGGGTCGGCTACCCGCCCCACATGGGAGGATGTAGGTCGGGAAGCTGTCCCGACCGGGGCTCGGTGGCAGGCGAGGGTGGGCGGGTCGGCTACCCGCCCCACATGGGAGGATGTAGGTGCGGAGGTGACTGTGCACGAGCTGACGTTGACGCCGGGGACGCTGTCGTTGGAGGAGCTGCGCTGCGCCTATCGTGAGCCGGTGCGGGTGACGCTCGATCCCGGCTGCCTGGAGGGCATCGAGGCGGCGCACCGCACGGTGATGGACGTCTTGGCCGAGCATCGCACGGTCTACGGCATCAACACCGGCTTCGGGATCCTCGCGAGCACGCGGATCTCGGACGAGAACCTGGCGCAGCTGCAGGAGAACCTGGTGCTCTCCCACGCGGCGGGCGTCGGCGCGAATCTGCCCTATGGCGTGGTGCGCCTGGTGTTGCTGCTCAAGATCAACAGCCTGGCGTGGGGCCATTCCGGCGTGCGGCTCGAGACGATCGAGCGCCTGATGACGCTGGTGAATCACGAGGTCTATCCTTGCATCCCCGCGAAGGGCTCGGTCGGCGCGTCAGGCGATCTGGCGCCGCTGGCCCACATGAGCGCGACGCTCTTGGGGGTGGGCGACGTCTGTTGGCACGGTCAGGTGCGCCCGGCTTCGGAGGTGCTGGCTCAACTCGGCATCCCGCGGCTGACGCTGGGCCCCAAGGAAGGGCTGGCACTGCTCAACGGCACGCAGGTGTCGACGGCGCTGGCGCTGGCGGCGCTCTTCCGCACGGAGCGCCTGTTCGATGCGGCGCTGGTCATCGGCGCGCTGGCGGTCGATGCGGCGATGGGGACCGACGTGCCCTTCGACGCGCGCATCCACGCCGTGCGTGGTCATCCGGGCCAGATCGCCTGCGCCGCCGCCTACCGCGAGCTGCTCGCCGGCAGCGAGATCCGCGGGTCGCACCGCGAGTGCCCGCGTGTGCAGGACCCCTATTCGCTGCGCTGCCAACCGCAGGTGATGGGCGCGTGCCTGGATCTGATCCGGCACGCCCGCCGGACCCTACACATCGAGGCCGATGCCGTCTCCGACAACCCCCTGGTCTTCGCCGACACGGGCGAGATCCTCTCCGGGGGCAACTTCCACGCCGAGCCGGTGGCCTTCGCCGCCGACACGCTGGCGCTGGCGCTCGCGGAGATCGGGGCGCTCTCCGAGCGGCGGATCGCGCTCCTGATCGACAAGCACCTGAGCGATCTGCCGCCCTTCCTGGTGGAGAACAGTGGCCTCAACTCCGGCTATATGCTGCCCCAGGTGACCGCGGCGGCGCTGGCGAGCGAGAACAAGTCGCTGGCGCACCCCGCCTCGGTCGATAGCCTGCCGACCTCGGCTAACCAGGAGGACCACGTGAGCATGGCCACCTTCGCCGCGCGGCGGCTGGGCGAGATGGCGGACAACACGGCCGGCATCCTGGCGATCGAGTACCTGTGCGCCGCGCAGGGCGTCGACTTCCGGACGCCGCTGGAGACCTCGCCCAAGCTCAAGGTGGCGATGGAGCTGCTGCGGGATCGGGTCGCCTTCTACCTGAAGGATCGGCTGCACGCGCCCGACATCGAGGCGGCGCGGCAAATTGTGGAGGGGGGCGGGCTTGGGGAGCTGGTGGGAGAGCTAACAAGTGACGCGTGACCAGACGGAGGCTACCGTGAAACAACTCATCGAGTGCGTGCCGAACTTCAGCGAGGGGCGCGATAGGGAGGTTATCCGGCAGATCACCGACGCGATCGAGGCGGTCGAGGGGGTGACGCTGCTCGACGTGGACCCGGGGGCGTCGACGAACCGGACGGTGGTGACCTTCGTCGGCGCGCCGGCGGCGGTGGTGGAGGGGGCCTTCGCGGGGATCGCCAAGGCGGCGGAGCTGATCGACATGCGCGCGCACCACGGGGAGCACCCGCGGATGGGCGCGACCGACGTCTGCCCGCTGGTGCCGGTGGCGGGCATCACGATGGACGAGGTGGTGAAGTACGCGCGGCGGCTGGCGCAGCGGGTGGGTGATGAGCTGGGCATCGCGGTCTATCTCTATGAGGCTGCCGCGACGCGGCCCGAGCGCAAGAACCTGGCGACGATCCGCGCCGGCGAGTACGAGGGATTGCGCGAGAAGCTGGCGCACCCCGAGTGGCAGCCGGACTATGGCCCGACGATGTTCAACCCGCGGACCGGCGCGACGGTGATCGGCGCGCGGGACTTCCTGGTGGCGTACAACGTCAACCTGAACACGACCTCGACCCGCCGCGCCAACGCGGTCGCCTTCGACCTGCGGGAGCGTGGGCGGGTGAAGCGCGAGGGCGATCCGCTCACGGGCGACGTGGTGCGCGACGAGCATGGTGAGCCGGTGCGCATCCCCGGCGTGTTGGAGGGCGTGAAGGCGATCGGTTGGTACATCGAGGAGTACGGTATCTGCCAGGTCTCGATGAACCTGACCGATCTGGCGGTGACGCCGCTGCACACGGCCTTCGAGGCGGCGCGCGAGCAGGCGGCGGCGCGCGGCATGCGGGTCACCGGCTCGGAGCTGGTGGGGATGGTGCCGCTGCGCGTGCTCCGCGAGGCGGGCGAGTACTACCTGCGCCGGCAGCAGCGCTCGCTGGGGATCCCGATCCGGGAGATCCTCAAGATCGCCGTGCGGTCGCTGGGGCTGGACGAGTTGGCGCCCTTCGACCCCGAGAAGCGCGTGATCGAGCTGGCGCTGGCGGCGCGGGAGGCGCGTGAACCTCGGCTGGTGGACAAGAGCGTGACGGCGTTTGCCGATGCGGTGGCCTCCGAATCGACCACGCCGGGCGGGGGCTCGACGGCGGCGACGGTGGGGGCGCTGGGCGCGGCGCTGGGGACGATGGTCGCCAACGGTTCGGCGCACAAGCGTGGTTGGGACGACCGGTGGGAGACCTTCTCCGACTGGGCGGTGCGTGGGCGGGCGATCATGGAGGAGCTGCTGCCGTTGGTCGATGCCGACAGCGCGGCCTTCACCGCGCTGATGGCGGCCTATGGGCTGTCCAAAGGGACCGACGCGGAGCGGGCGGCGCGTGCGGAGGCGATCCAGGCGGCGACGAAGGGCGCGATCGAGGTGCCGCTGCGGACGATGCGGGCGGCGCGTGCGGCGCTGGACGTCGTGCGCGAGATGGCGGAGATCGGGAATCCCAATGCCGTGTCCGATGCCGGGGTGGGGGCGCTCTGCGCGCGCGCGGCGGTGCGCGGGGCCTATCTGAACGTGCGGATCAACAGCGCGGAGATCAAGGATCGGGCGTGGCTGGCGGACGTGCTGGCCGAAGCCGCGAGGCTGGATGCCGAGGCCGAGGCGCTGGAGGCCGAGATCCTGGGGCTGGTGGAAGCCGCGATCGATCCGCCTCAGTAGGGGCGGGGAGATACTTTGACAGGATTAACAGGATGAGCAGGATTTACAGGATACCTGAGATCCGAAAGACTTATCCTGTTAATCCTGTCAAGAAAGGTAAGCGGTGCTGCGTGATGTGTTGCCGGGTGCGGGGGAGATGCTAGAATCCGGGTAGGAGGTCCGGTCTTGATGCCTGCTGCTGATCCGCGCGAGCAGAGGGACGCGCTGTCGACCTACATCGGGTCGCTGGATGACGTGATCCTCGGCTATCTCTTCGGTTCGCACGCCCGGGGCCAGGTGTGGGCGCACAGCGATGTGGACGTGGCGTTGCTGCTCGCCGGCGAACCCGACGCTGCACGCTGCCTTGAGCGGCGGCTGGCGGCGATCGGCGGCATCGCAGACGTGCTGAGCACTGACGATGTGGATGTGGTGATCCTCAATCAGGCACCGCCGGCCCTGGCCTATGCGGTGCTGCGCGACGGTATCCTGCTCTTCTGCCGCGATGAGCCGGCTCGGATCGCCTTCCAGGTCCGGGCCGTGAATGCATATCTGGACTTCAGGCCGGTGCTGGAGCGCCACGAACGGGCGCTGTTGCAGAAGGCGGAGAGAGGAGAGCTGCTGGATGGATACAACCCCCATCGTGGCGCGCTTGAGCGTTATCAGGTCGTGCGTGAACGCCTTGAGCGAACTCCGCCGTCTGACGTATGAGGAGTTTGCGGGCGACCACGTGCTCGTTGCGGCGGCAGAGCGGGACTTTCAGGTCGCGATCCAGGCTGCCTTGGACATCGGCAGCAGCATCCTGGCCGATCAGCAGGCAGGCCTTCCCCAGCGTTACAGCGACATCTTCCCCGCCCTGGCCGAGATCGGCGTCCTGCCGTTCGACTTCGCCGCTAGACTGGTCAATATGGCGAGGTTCCGCAACGTGCTCGTGCATCTCTACGTCGAGGTGGACACGGGGCTGGTCTACCGTTACCTACGGGAGAACCTGGACGATTTCGTGAGCTTCGGTCGCTTCGTGAGCAGCTGGATGTCAGCGTCCGAAGGCTGATCCGAGCTCGCTCCTGTAAGCTCGCGGCGGGTCATCCCGAGTCTTCGGGTTAGGGCGGGGGTGGTCGGCTCAGCTAGCCGACCTACATGCGCCTGTGTGGGGCGGGAAGCTGTTCCGCCCGGATTCCCGATGTGCCGGCGTTCCCCGTTTGGGATTTCCTCGTCAGCTAAGACGCCTCAGAAGACGCCGGCAGCGACGCTGCGTCGACGGTCGCCGGCTATGATGGGGTCAGATCAAGAGAGAAGGGAGAAAGATGATGAACGGGATCTTTGATCTGATGATGGTCCAGGCGATCTGTGAGGAGCGGCTCAACAAGCGGCGTCGGGAGCGGGTCGATCTGCGATCCTTCTGGGCGGGGCGCTCCCAGGCGGTTGTGGAGGGTCGGACGGGCGAGATCTCAGGCTTCGTGCACGCGTTGCGGTCGGCGGCACGGGCCGTGGTGAGCACCCTGGCGTAGCCGGGAAGAGGCAAGAAGGAGACGGGCGATGGGTCTGTACGTGGATGTGAACACGCTGAAGATGGAGTATGAGGAGCGGATTCGCAAGCGGCGCGAGCCGTACGCCAAGGGACCGTTCTTCGGGACGCGGTCCAAGCCGCGGAAAGGGGAACAGGCCGGTCTGGTTCAGGCCCTGCAGTCAGCAGCGCGAGCGGTGGCGGCCCTCCTGGCGTAGGCGGTGCAGGAACGAGTCGCGCTTCAGTTCACCGACACGATGCGCTGACGAGGTTGGTCAGCGCATCGTGCTGTCTGTCGTCGGCCCGTCGGGGCCGGGCTAGCGTTAGGGTGCGAAGGGCAGCACCACGGCGTCGATCGCGTGGATGATGCCGTTGGCGGCCTCGACGTCGGTGATGATGATGTTCGACGTCCGGCCCAGGTTATCGGTCAGGGTCCCGCCCGCCTGGAAGAGGAAGCCGCCCTGCAGCGTGCGGATCCGTGACGAGCCCAGGACGGCGCCCGAGTCGCGGCGACCGCGTGCCACGTGGTAGAGCAGGATCTGCGTCAGGGCGTCCTGCGGGAGCGATCCGATGTTGCCGGCGTTCAGCCCGAGAGCCGCGAAGGCCGCATCGGTCGGGGCAAAGACGGTGAACTGACCGTTGCCGCCGAGGGTCCGCAGCACCTGGGGATCGGCTGCCAGCAGGGCAGCGATCAGCGTGCTGAACTCACCGGTTTCGGCGTTCGCAGCAATCGCGACGTCGACGATGGAAGAGCCGCGCGGAGCGGCGAGAGAGGGGGCGGCACCAAGAACCAGGGTGCCCCCGAGCACCAGCATCAACGCCATCACACTCAACATTATCTTGCGGATCATCTCACTCTCTCCTTATGTGTGTAAACCCACTGTATTGGTATGCTGCTGTTTCGGTCCTACCAACTGCGATCTCAAACTGTCCAAATTGTACGATAGTTTCCCGGTTTTGTCAATAGTTTATCTACAAAACATGGTCAATAAGTGGACCGATCCCGTTGGACAGCGTAGACGCCTCAGGAGACGCCGTCCTCGACGCCGAAGAGACGCTCGCCGGCTAGACTAGGGGCAGATCGGAAGAGATGGGAGAAAGACAATGAACAACACGAGTGATCTGCTGTTGACCCAGGGTCTTTTCAGGGAGCTGCTACCCAACCGGCGGAGGAAGCCGGCGGTTGAGGGGCGTGAGCCCTCAGGCTTGGTGGTCGCGCTGCGATCTGCCGCACGGGCGGTGGTGAGTTCGTTGGTGTAGACGGTCAGAGTATGGGAGGCGTGAAGCGATGGGTATCTATGATGATCCGGGGCTGGTCAAGCTGATCTACGACGAAAGGGTGCGCCGCCTGCACGAGGTGACCATGCGGGATCCTCTCGTCAGGGTGCGCCTCAAGCCGCTG
Organism: uncultured Anaerolineales bacterium; assembly: GCA_964650935.1. Taxonomy (GTDB): domain Bacteria; phylum Chloroflexota; class Anaerolineae; order B4-G1; family SLSP01; genus PWVB01. The sequence goes on along the minus strand of CAZYYC010000096.1, from coordinate 1,863 downwards.
ACGCAGGGGCTGGTGGTGTTCGCGGGCGGGATCGGGCAGGCCCTACGCGCTGCGGCGAACGCCGTGGCGATGATCGCGACGACGGGGTGAGACGACGGAACCTACCGGGTTGCTGAGCGGCGGCGTGTGCTTGTGAAGGCGCGATCCTGAGCAACCCGGAAGGTGGTCCGGCGGCAGGCGGTGGGGGAGCAGAACCTTCCGGGTTGCCGGGGAGGAGGGGAAGCAACCCGGAAGGGAGAGGTTAGCCGATCTCGCCGGCTTCGAGGGCGGTGGTGTAGGTGGCGCGGGCGCGGGCCTGGCTGACGGTGACGAGCACGCCCAGTCCGGCGACGAGGGCGACCGCCATCGTCAGCACGGCGGCGCGGTGGCCGGCTTGCTCGGCCATCAGCAGGGGGAGGCCCTGGATGTTCTGGTAGTAGTTGGTCAGGCGATAGGCGGCAGCGCCGAAGATCGCCGGGCCGGCGACCGAGCTGATGGTCCCGGCGACGGCGAAGAAGCCGTAGAACTCGGCGTTGCGTCCCGCAGGGGTCAGCACGCCGACCATGGTGCGGCTGATGGACTGGATACCCGCCATGGCGAAACCCGCCAGCGCGCCGACGAAGAAGAAGAAGGCCATGGACTGCGCCAGGAACATCAGGGCGACCGATAGCACCATCAACAGGATGGAGGTGACCATCGCGGGCTTAGCCCCGATGCGGTCGACCATGTGGCCGAGAGCGAAGGCGCCGATGACGTTGGTGATCTGCACGATGATGACGAAGATGATCAGGTCGGTCTGCTCCATCCCGAAGAGGACGGCGCCGATGATCGCGGCGAAGTTCATCGCCATCATGACGCCCGAGTTGTAGATGATGAAGGAGGCGACGAACTTGAGGAACTCGCGGTAGTCGCGGGCGGCGCGGACGGTCCGGGCGATGCGGCGGAAGCCCACCTTGAGGTAGGTATCGCCGGGGGCCAGGGGCTGAGGTTGGCTGTCGCCGTGGACGACCAGGAAGATGGGGATCGAGGAGAGGGCGAAGTAAGCGGCGGTGATCAGGAAAGCGACGCGGACCATCATCGGCCCGGGGAAGATCATGATGAGGGGCAGGATGATGAAGAGGCAGAGCACGCCGCCGCCGGAGCCGAGGGCCCAGCCGATGCCGGAGATGCGCCCGATGTCCTTCTCGTCGGCGATCTCGGGCAGGAAGGCGTCGTAGAAGACCTGTCCGCCGCGGTAGCCGATCTCGGCGAGGATGAAGAAGAGGATGCCGATGAAGACGTCGCCCGGCTGCACGAAGAAGAGGGCGGCGGTGAAGATGCAGGCGAGGGCCGTGAAGCCGATGAGGAATTGCTTCTTGGAGCTGGAGTGGTCGGCAATCGCGCCGAGCACCGGGGAGATGACGGCGACGATGAACATCGCGACGCCAACGGAGAGGCCCCAGAGCCTGGAGCCCTGGGCGCCGCCGACGACCTGGCCCTGGAAGTAGGCCGAGTAGACCGCCAGCAGCACCACGGCGGCATAGGCCGAGTTGCCGAAGTCGTAGAAGTACCACGCCCACCGTTTGCGACGCAGTGTTCGCTGCTCCAACGTTAGCTCCGCCCGTTTTCCCATGGGTCCTCCCTGAACTGGATTGATGTGATCGTGTGGGCTCTCGCCCCGCATCCGCCCCATCATACACGAAATCGACGGGGGTGGAAGTGCCGGAGGGTGAAGGTTAGCGCAAGGCAGCAACCTTCCGGGAAGCTCGGAGAGGCTCGCTAACCACAGAGAGGGCGTCGGACGCCTGAATCGGTGGGACGCAGCGGGCCTGCGAGCTTCCCGGAAGAGGGCGGTAAGAGTCAAGAAGCAGTTTTGAGCGGCATAAGGGCCAGACGAGGGCGTGC
>CAZYYC010000095.1:7710-14210 GCA_964650935.1 uncultured Anaerolineales bacterium | reverse complement strand
GTTGCCGGTGGAGAATGCGGTTGCGGGATCGGTCACCGGGGCGTATGAGTTGCTGTTGGAGCGTGACCTACGGATCAATGCCGAGGTCATCCTGCGCGTCCGGCACATGCTGTTGGCGATTCCCGGCAGCGATCGCGGCGCAATTCGTCGGGTGCGGTCACATCCGCAGGCCCTGGCGCAGTGCCAGCGCTACCTCACCCGCTACGGGATGCAGCCGGAGCCGGCCTTCGACACCGCCGGCAGTGCCCGGGATCTGGCGCAGAACCCGGAGCCCGATGTCGCGGTGATCGCCAGCCGCTTGGCGGCGGAGATGTACGGCTTGGAGGTTGTGGACCCGGCGATCGAGGATTTCCACTTCAATTACACGCGCTTCTTCGTGTTGGGCCTTGAGGACCCGCCGCGCGCGCAGCGGACGAAGACCTCGGTGGTCTTCTCGACGCGGCACAGCCCGGGGGCGCTCTACAAGTGCATGGGCGAGTTCGCCACGCGGGGGATCAACCTGACCAAGATCGAGTCGCGTCCGCGCCTGAACCAGCCCTGGCGCTATACATTTTACCTGGACTTCGAGGGACATTGCCAGGATCTGGCGGCTGAGGCAGCGCTGATGGGGCTGTTGCGGCACGCTTCTTTCTTGAAGATGCTTGGATCGTATCCGGCAGCGACGACGCCTGTGGGCGAGTGGCAGGACCAAAACGAGGGATAAGGGGGGGAGAGCGATGATTATCATCATGAAGCACGGGGCGACAGCCTCGGAGATCGCGAATGTGTCCGCGCGAGTGGAGCAGATGGGCTGCCAGGTCCATCTCTCCGAGGGCGAAGAGCGCACGATCATCGGCGTGATCGGTAACGGGCGACCGATCGATCACGAGCGGATCGAGCGGATGTCGGGGGTCGAGCGCACGGTGCCGGTCTTGCGACCGTTCAAGTTGGCCAGCCGGGACTTCCATCCGCAGAACTCAACGTTCCCGATCAACGGGACCACCATCGGCGGCGACCAGATCATCGTGATGGCGGGGCCTTGCGCGATTGAGAGTACCGAGCAGTTGATGGAGACGGCCCAGGTCGTGAAGGCAGCGGGGGCGCATGCGTTGCGCGGCGGGGCCTTCAAACCCCGGACCTCGCCTTACAGCTTTCAGGGCTTGGGCGAGGAGGGACTGAAGCTGCTGGCGGAGGCCAGAAAGGTCACCGGCATGCCGGTGGTCACCGAGGTGATGGCGCCCGAGCAGGTGCCGTTGGTGAGCACCTATGCCGATATCCTGCAGATCGGGGCGCGGAGTATGCAGAACTACGCGCTGCTGCACGCCGTCGGCGAGTCGCAGCGGCCCGTCCTGTTGAAGCGCGGCATGATGTCGACCATCGAGGAGCTGCTGATGTCGGCGGAGTACATCCTCTCGCACGGCAATCAGCGGGTCATCCTCTGTGAGCGGGGAATCCGGACCTTTGAGCCTTACACGCGCAACACGTTGGACATCAGCGCCGTGCCGCTGCTGAAGCAGCTCAGCCACCTGCCGGTTGTGGTCGATCCCAGCCACGGGACGGGCCACTGGGAGCTGGTGGCGCCGGTCGCGCGGGCGGCGGTTGCGGCGGGCGCCGACGGTCTGATCATCGAGGTGCATCCGCGGCCCGAGGAAGCATGGTCGGATGGCGGTCAGTCGCTCAAGCCCCATCGCTTTGAGGAGTTGATGACCTCGTTGAAGGCGATCGCTGCGGCGGTCGGGCGAAGGCTGTAGGGCGTCGGTATGGTTGACGGAGAGATGCGACCCCTTGTGGATGCAACCGTCAGCGTCGTCGGCCTGGGCCTGATGGGCGGCTCGCTCGCCGGCTCGCTCCGTGGGCGGTGCCGGACCGTCATCGGTGTCGATCGGGATCGACGCGTGACGGATGCGGCCCTGGAGCAGGGCTTTGTGGATCAGGTGAGCCCTATCCTGGAGGAAGCCGCTGCGACATCAGACATCATCATCCTGGCGACGCCCGTGCGCACGATCCTGCGGCTGCTGGGTGAGATCGGCCCCTGGTTGCGGTCGGGGGCGCTGGTGATGGACCTGGGCAGCACCAAGGCGGAGATCTTAGCGGCGATGGAGGCGCTGCCTGCGCATGTGCAGCCCCTGGGAGGCCATCCGATGTGCGGCAAGGAGATCTCGGGCATCGGCGCAGCGGATGTCGGGCTCTTTCGTGGACGGACCTTCATCCTGTCACCGCTATCCAGGACCTCGACCGGCGCGCTGCGCTTGGGGGAGGAGCTGGTGCGGGCGGTGGGCGCGACGCCGTTGGTCATCGACGGCGAGCGTCAGGATTACCTGGTGGGGACGCTCAGCCACCTGCCCTATCTGTTGGCGTGCGCGTTGGTGAGCACGGCGGATGCGACGACGTCCTCCGATCCGCTCGCTTGGCAGATCGTCGCGGGCGGCTTTCGAGATACGTCGCGTGTGGCCGGGAGCGATGTGACGATGATGGTCGACATCCTGACGACCAACCGCGAGGAGGTGGTGCGGGCCGCCCGGCGGTGCGAGGCGCAACTTGGACGTCTGATCCGCTTGGTCGAAGAAGGGGATGAGGTGCAGTTGCGGGAGACCCTGGCCTATCTTCGCGAGACGCGGAAGGAGATGTTCCCATGACGCAGTTGATCGTGAGACGGCAGCAGGATGCGAGCCTGCAGGGGCGTGCCGGCGTCCCTGGGGACAAGTCGATCTCGCACCGTGCGGTGATGCTCGCCGCGATCGCCGATGGGGTCAGCCACGTCAAGGGCTTTCTGCATTCGGGTGATGGCCTGGCGACGTTGCACTGTATGCGGCAACTGGGGATTCGCATCGATGAGGAGAGCACCGCCGGCGTGCCCAGCCTGGTGGTCCACGGTCGTGGTCTCCGAGGCCTGACGGCGCCCGAGGGTGAACTCGACTGTGGGCGGTCGGGGACGACGATGCGGCTGATGGCGGGCCTGCTCGTGGGCCAGGCCTTCGACACACGGCTGACGGGCGATCCGCAGTTGCTGCGCAGGCCGATGCGGCGCATCGTCGATCCCCTGCGGCGGATGGGTGCTGAGATCACCGGTACCGAAGGCCACGCGCCGCAGACGGCGTTCGCGCCGTTGACGATTCGGGGTACTGGACACCTGCGGTCGAGTGACCATGTGCTCACCGTCGCCAGCGCGCAGGTGAAGAGCGCGATCCTTCTGGCGGCGCTCTACGCCGATGGACCGGTGAGCGTGACGTTGCCCGGGCCGGCGCGCGATCACACCGAGCGCATGCTGACGGCCCACATCGTGGCAGCGCCCGGCAGCCCGCCGGCACTGGCCTTCAGCGCTCTGACGGCGAGGCTGGATGCCTCGGCGGTGGATCACTTGAGGCCCCTGATCTGGGAGGTGCCGGGGGATTTCTCCTCGGCGGCTTTCCCGATCGCCGCGGCGCTGCTGACGGGCGCGGGGGTGACGATCGAGGGGGTGGGCGTGAACCCTACCCGTACGGGGCTGCTCGACGTCGTCCGCGCGATGGGCGGTGAGTTGGCGCTGACAGGTCTCCGCGAGCAGGGCGGCGAGCCGATGGCGGACGTGACGGCTCAGGCCTCGTCGCTCAGCGCGATCGAGGTGGGAGGCGAGACCGTGGTGCGGATGATCGATGAGTTCCCCATCTTCGCGCTCTTGGCCACGCAGGCGCGGGGCACCACGGTGGTGCGCGACGCCGCGGAGCTACGTGTCAAGGAAACCGACCGCATCATGTCGGTGGTGACCGAGCTGCAGAAGCTCGGTGCGCGGATCACGGCGCGCCCGGACGGCTTCATTGTGGAGGGACCGACCGATCTACAGGGCGCGGAGGTTGACAGTCAAGGTGACCATCGGCTGGCGATGACGCTGGCGGTTGCCGGGCTAGTCGCGCGTGGCGAGACGCGGGTCAACGGTGCCGAGTGTATCCCCGACTCCTATCCCGGCTTCGTCGAGACCCTGGGGGCGTTGGGTGCCGAGGTGCGCTATGCGGGCTGACCCTGCGGCAGCAGCCTGCCGAGCGGCAGCAGCCTGCCGAGCAGTCCCCGTCGGTGTGATCGGCTGGCCTGTGGCGCATAGCCTCTCGCCCGTGATGCACAACGCGGCAATCAAGGCCCTGGGCCTCAATTGGCACTACCTCGCGCTGCCCGTCGCGCCCGGGCAGGTCGGCGATGCGCTCCGCGGGGTACGTGCGCTGGGTTTCCGGGGCATCAACGTGACCGTGCCGCACAAGACGGCGGTGATGGCTTCCCTGGATGCGGTCGCTCCTGAGGCTGCGGCGCTCGGCGCGGTCAACACGGTGGTGGTCAGACACGACGCAGGCGGAACGGCGTTCCTCTACGGTACCAACACCGATGTGGCGGGCTTTACCGGGGCGCTGCTCGCCGGGGGCCACGATCCTGTGCACGACCGGCCGGCGCTGGTCGTGGGGGCTGGAGGCGCGGCGCGCGCCATCGTCTATGCGCTGCTGACGGCAGGGGTGAGCGAGGTCAAGGTGCTCAACCGCACGGTGGCGCACGCCGAGGGGCTTATCGCCGATTTGAGCACGCGTTGCACAGGGCGCGGGCACCTTCAAGCTGTGGCATTGAGCGACGATCACCTGGTGTCGTTGGCACGGGAAGCCGATCTGCTGGTCAACGCCACGACGGTGGGTATGTGGCCCCACACTGAGGCGTCGATCTGGCCCGATGGCGTCCCGGTGCCTGCTGGGTTGACCGTCTACGATCTCGTCTATAATCCGCTGGAGACCCGGCTGTTGCGCCAGGCGCGGCGCGGCGGCGCGCGTGCGATCGACGGGCTGGACATGTTGGCCCGTCAGGGGGCCCTGGCCCTGGCCTTGTGGTTGGAGGCGTCGCCGGACGAGGCGTCACCGGGTGGGACGTCGGCGCTGGATGTGGATGCGATGAGCGAGCTGATGCGGCAGGCATGTTGGGACGTCCTAGCCGCCTAGCCCTATTAGGGCGAGGCTAAGCTGCACGATCAGGAGGAGGAGATATGACGACAGAGAAAACGGTATCATCCAATGTCTTCGACGAGTTTAAGTGGCGGGGGTTGGTCTACGACTTCACCGAGGGACTCCCCGAGACGCTGGCGACGGAGAAGGTCACGGTCTACATCGGCTTCGATCCGACGGCGAACAGCCTGCAGGTGGGTAACCTGCTGGCATTGATGGGCCTGGCGCGGCTGCAGCGCTTCGGACACACGCCCATCGCGGTTGCCGGCGGCGGTACAGGCATGATCGGTGATCCGGGCGGCAAGACCGCCGAGCGGCAGCTTCTTGCCCAGGAGGAGGTCGAGGCGAATGTTGAGGCCATCAAGGGGCAGCTGGCGCGATTCCTCGACTTCGATGCGCCCGGCAACCCCGCCCGGATCGTGAACAACGCCGACTGGCTGCTGAAGGTCTCTATGATGGAGTTCCTGCGCGATGTCGGTAAGCACTTCACGGTCAGCTATATGATCTCCAAAGACTCGGTCAAGACCCGGCTGCAGCGGGAAGAGGGCATCTCCTACACCGAGTTCAGCTACCAACTGCTGCAGTCCTACGATTTCCAGCAGCTCTACGACCGCTACGGCTGCACGATGCAGGCCGGTGGGAGCGATCAGTGGGGCAACATCACGGCGGGCGTGGAGCTGATCCGCCGCACGCGCGGCGTGCGGGCCTACGGATTGGTCTACCCATTGGTCACCGATGCCGAGGGCAACAAGCTGGGCAAGACGGTGCAAGGCACAGTCTGGCTCGATGCCGAGAAGACCTCGCCCTACCGTTACTACCAGTTCTGGCTCAACCAGGGCGACGACCAGGTCATCGATCTGCTCAAGTACTTCACGTGGCTCACGCAGGCCGAGATCGCCGAGTTGGAGGTGCAGGTCGCGGAGCGCCCTGAGCGGCGCGAGGCCCAGCGCACCCTGGCCCAGGAGCTGACCCGTCTGACGCATGGCGAGACTGCCCTGAGTAAGGCCGAGCAAGCATCCCAGGTCCTCTTCGGCGGTGAGATCGCGGGTCTCGACGCTGCGGACATCGCCGACATCTTCGCCGATGTGCCCTCCAGCGAGGTGGGTAAGGGGCGCTTCGAGGGCGCTGGGGTGTCGTTCGTCGACCTCGTGGATGAGCTGGGCATCACCCGATCCAAGGGCGAGGCCCGACGCCTGTTGGCCAACGGCGGGTTCTACGTGAACAACGTCCAGGTGGCCGAAGCCGATCGCAGCCTGACGCTGGCCGACACGTTCGAGGGGCGCTTCATCGTGCTGCGGCGGGGCAAGAAGAGCTACCATCTCGTGCGGCTTGCCGGCTAGCGATGGAGATCCTGGGAGGACCGCTCTTCGGGGTGGCGGGGGCGGGCGAGTCGCACGGCCCCGCCTACACGACCATCGTCTTCGGCTGTCCGCCGGGCCTGCGTCTCTCAAGGGGCGATATCCAGCGCCACTTGGATCGTCGCAGGCCCGGCAGCAGCCCGCACGGCACGCCCCGGCGCGAGGCCGACCGGCTGCTCCTGCTCTCCGGTCTCTACGATGCCGATCTCGAGCG
>CAZYYC010000095.1:4829-7610 GCA_964650935.1 uncultured Anaerolineales bacterium | reverse complement strand
AACGCGCCTCGGAAGGCGAGTGGACCCGCACCTATGAGTCCGGGATCACGACGGGCGAGCCGATCGCGGCGGTCGTGCTCTCGGCCTCGAAACGCTCGGCTGATTACGCCCAGGTCGCGGGACCGACCGGCGAGGTGCGGCCCGGACACGCGGACCTGGGGAAGTATCATCAGTCCCGCGGCACGGCTGATCCCCGCGGCGGGGGACGGGCCAGCTATCGCGCCACGATCTCCGACGTCATCGGCGGCTCCGTGGCGCGTCTCTATCTGGCGGCGCACTTCCAGACGGTGTTGCTCTCATCGGTGGTTCAGGTTGGCCCTCTGCGGACGACCCGCACGCCGGCGGATGAGATCGAGCGCATGGTGGTGGCGCACACGCAGGCCAGGCCCGTTCCGGCGGAGCTGCTCGGAGAGCTTGAACGGCAGCTGAGGGCGGCCGAGATACCGACCCTGGACCGGGGTTTCGCTGAGGAGGCTGCGGCCCTCATCGAGGCGACGCGGGCGGAGGGCGATTCGTTGGGGTCGGTGGTGGAGGTCGTGGCGGTCAACGTGCCGGCGTTGGTCGGGCAGCCCCTCTACCAGAGCTTGAAGGTGCGGCTGATGGGCGTGCTGGGCGGACTCAATGCCGCGGAGGCATGTGAGATCGGCGATGGCCTCGCCGTCGCCGAGCGGCGCGGCAGCGAGAACAACGACGCGATCCGCGCGACGGGCTTTCAGTCGAACCGTCATGGTGGGCTGTTGGGGGGAATCACCACCGGCATGCCGCTGGTCGCTCGGGTGACCTTCAAGCCCACCTCCTCGATCCGGACGCCGCAGCTCTCGGTGCGTCAGGACCTGGAGGAGATCGAGTTCCGGCTCCGTGGAGGTCGTCATGATCCCTGTGTGGGCGTGCGTGCGGGTGTGACCCTCGAGTCGCGCATGGCGATTGAGGTGATGAACGCGGTGCTGATGCACCAGGCGGGCATGCCTGCTCCTCAGGCCTTCACGCTCTTCAGGTAGGGGCACGGTGCAAAGATACAATCTGGTGCTGACCGGCTTTATGGGGACGGGCAAGACCTCGGTGGGTCGCGAGGTCGCGCGTCGCCTCGGGCGTCCTTTTGTGGATATGGATGACGAGATCGCGGCGCGGGCGGGCAAGTCGATCCCGCGGATCTTCGCCGAGGAGGGCGAGGATGCCTTCCGTGAGATGGAGCGCGCCCTGTGTCGCGAGCTGAGTTCGCGCACCGGGCACGTGATCGCGACCGGAGGCGGCGCGCTGGTGGACCCGGCGAACCGCGATGTGTGGTCAGGGTCCGTGACACTGGTCTGCCTGCAGGCAGAGCTCGACGAGATCCTGCGCCGGGTCGTCGCGGGCGCTGACCGACCGCTGCTCGCCGGCACGGCGCCGCGCGCTGAGGCGGAACGCCTCTTGACACAACGTCGAGCGGCTTATGCCGCCATTCCCTGGCAGGTCGACACCACCGGGCGCACTCTCGATGAGGTGGTGGATGAGGTGCTGAACTTAGCCAAGGTGCAGACGCTCCACGTCGCCCATCCCGAGGGCGGTTATGATATTCCCGTCGGCCGCGGGACGCTGCGCTACCTCGGTGGGATGCTGCGCACTACGGGGGTGCCCTCCGGCACGCGCGTCGCGCTCGTCTCCAACGACGTGGTGGCACCGCTCTATCTCGATGGCGTCAAGGACGGCCTCGCGTGCGCCGGTTACCATCCTTTCCCCTGTATTGTCCGCGACGGCGAGCGGCACAAGACGTTGGCGACGGTTGGGGGCCTCTATGATGCCTTCCTGCAGGGTGAGCTCGATCGCTCCGACACGGTGTTGGCGCTGGGGGGTGGGGTGACGGGCGATCTGGCGGGCTTCGCCGCCGCGACCTACATGCGGGGCGTGCGCTTCGTTCAGGTGCCCACCACGCTCCTGGCGATGACCGATGCGAGCGTGGGGGCGAAGACCGGCGTCGACCTGCCGCAGGGGAAGAACCTGGTCGGGGCCTTCAAGCAGCCGGCCCTGGTCTTCATCGACCTGGAGGTGCTGGCGACGCTGCCGCGCGCCGAACAGCGGTCGGGCATGGCCGAGGTGATCAAGCACGCGATCATCGGTGATCGTGAGCTCTATGGTCGGTTGGCGGAGGCTTACCGTCGGTCCGCTGCCGGCGAGCCCGTCGCACTGATGACGCCGGAGATTCTTGCCCGCTCGATCGAGGTGAAGATCGGGATCGTAGAGCAGGATCCGCTGGAGCGGGGGCGCCGAGCGGTGCTCAACCTGGGCCACACGGCAGGCCACGCACTGGAGAGCCTGAGCGGCTACACCCTGCGTCACGGAGAGGCGGTTGCCATCGGGATGGTCGTCGCGGCGCGCATCGCTGAGTCGCTCGGGCGGGCGCGCGAGGGGCTCGCGGAGGAGATCACGGGTCTGCTCGCGGCTGCCGGCTTACCGGTGCGCTGTCCTGCGGAGGACGTGGATGCGATCTGGTCGGCGATGAGCCACGATAAGAAGCGAACAGGCAGCGGGTTGCGGTGGGTCCTGCCGCGTGAGATTGGCGAGGTCGAGATCGCGGAGGATGTGCACGAGGACCTGGTGCGCACAACCTTGATCGAGCTCGGTGCGCGATCTTGAGGAAGGGGGAGGTGAAGAAGATGGATGAGCACATGCGGCAGCAGCCTGCCGTCCTGCGGCAGCAGCCTGCCGTCCTGGTCTTACACGGGCCGAATCTGAACCTGTTGGGGCGTCGGGAGCCCGACACCTATGGTCGTGTCACGTTGGCCGAGATCGACGCGGCCCTGGAGG
>CAZYYC010000095.1:0-4729 GCA_964650935.1 uncultured Anaerolineales bacterium | reverse complement strand
GAGCCCGACACCTATGGTCGTGTCACGTTGGCCGAGATCGACGCGGCCCTGGAGGCGTTAGCCGAGCGTGAGGGGGCCGAATTGCGCATCCTGCAGGCCAATGGCGAGGGGGCGCTGATCGACGCGCTGCATGCGGCGATGGCGTGGGCCGATGGCGTGCTGATCAACCCGGGCGGCTACACGCACACGAGCGTGGCTCTGCGTGACGCGATCGCGGGGATTGGGTTGCCGGCGGTTGAGGTGCATCTCTCGAACGTCCACGCGCGCGAGGACTTCCGCCACACATCGTTGATCTCGCCCGTCTGCGTGGGGCAGATCAGCGGTTTCGGGTGGCGCAGCTATCTATTGGGGCTCCAAGCCCTGCTTGACGTCGTGCGTGAGCGTGAACGCTAGATGGGGAGGGTGACGATGACGCGAAAGACGAAGGCCGAGCGGCAGCAGCCTGCCGAGCGGCAGCAGCCTGCCGAACGGCTGACCAGCTTGCCGCCCTATCCCTTCGCCCGCTGGGCTGCGGAGGTCGCCGCGGTGCAGCGACGGGGCGTGGATGTGATCCGGCTGGACATCGGTAACCCTGATCTGGCCCCGCCGGCGCACGTGGTCGAGACCCTGTGTGCCTCTGCCTCAGAGGCGACCCACCACGGCTATGCATCCTATCGCGGGCTGCCGTTTCTGCGGCGCGCGATGAGCGATTACTACGCACGCCGCTTTGGTGTCGAGATCGATCCGGAGAGCGAGGTGGTTCCGCTGATGGGATCGAAGGAGGGCATCGTCAACCTGGCGCTGGCGTGGCTCGATCCGGGCGACCTTGTGCTGGTGCCGGACCCGGGGTACGCCCCCTATACGATGGGGGCGCGGCTGGCGGGCGCAGAAGTCGTGACCTTCCCGCTGCCGGCTTCCCGCGCCTTTCTGCCGGACTTTGAGGCCATCCCGGATCACGTCGCCTCGAAGGCGAAGATGATCTGGCTCAACTACCCGAACAACCCCACCGGAGCCGTAGCCGACCGGGCCTTCCTGGAGGAGGCGGTGGCCTTTGCGCGCCGGCATGATCTGCTCCTGTGCTACGATGCGCCCTACTGCGATGTGACCTATCAGGGCTATGTCGCCGAGAGTGTGCTCCAGGTCGCGGGCGCCAAGGAGGTCGCGGTGGAGTTCAACTCGCTCTCCAAGACGCTCAACATGGCCGGTTGGCGCGTGGGCATGGCGGTGGGTCAGGCTGAGGCCCTGTCGGCCCTCGCTCAGGTCAAGTCGAATGTCGACTCCGGCATGTTTCACCCCTTGCAGGAGGCGGCGGCAAGGGCGTTGGACATCGAACCTGCGTGGATCGATGCGCGCAACGCGATCTACCAAGAGCGCCTGAACCTGCTCGTCGCCGGCCTCACCGCGCTGGGGCTGGAGGCCTCGCTCCCCCGGGCGGCGCTCTATCTCTGGGTGCCGGTCCCGTCGGGCAACGACGCGGAAGGGCTGGCGCGACACTGGCTGGAGCATGCCGGGGTGGCGGTGGCGCCGGGTTCCTTCTTCGGGCCCTCGGGCGAGGGCTACCTGCGCATCTCGGCCACGGCGCCGACGGTGCGCATTGAGGAGGCGATGGCGCGCCTCCGCCGCTTGGCGGCGCCTCCGCCGCCTGGCGGCTAACGGCTGAGCGCCGCCGGGAGGATCGTCTCGGCGTAGGGGACGTTCCAGACCACCGGATGGCTCAGACGATGGCCCGTGTAGCCATCCTCCCCGTACGCTGTGCCGTGGTCCGAGCAGATGATCAGGAGGGTTGGACCCCGCCGGCGCAGCGCCGCGAAGAGCGGGGGCAGCCGGCGATCGACGTAGGCCAGCGCGGCGGCGTGCGTCTCGATGGAGTCCTCACGCGCCCCGGGCAGAAAGACGTGGTTGGGCGGATGGATGGCTGAGACATTGAGAAAGAGAAAGACACGCTGCAGCAGGGGGAGCTCGCCCAGCCGCCGGACGGCGAGCTGGACCTGTCGTTCCGTAGAATGACGTCCGGCCACGCCGAGTTCGGGATCCCAATGACTCTCGGAGAAGTAGCCGGGCAGGACGCTGCCCAGCGGGCTCTGCTTGTCGAAGAAGTTGACGCCTCCGATGCACAGCGTATGGTAGCCGATGCCCGCCAATCCTGTGACGATGTCCGGCGCGTCAAAGACGTAGGTCTCCTCGGTGGTGGTTCCGCTGCCGGGAAAGCGGGCGGCAAAGAGGCGTGGATGCCGGCCGGGCGTGATCGGCGTGGGCAGGAAGCCGCCGAAGAAGGCGTGGTGGGCGGCATAGGTGAAGTTGCCCGGCGTGTGGCGCATCTCCCACTGTCCGCCGGGGAGGATGGCTGCGAGATTCGGCGTCCGGCCCTCGTGCAGCGCGTCGCGGGCGACGTCGTAGCGCAGGGTGTCCAGAACCACGAAGGCGATATCGTGGCTGCCCACGACGTAGTTCGCGTTGATCATGCTCGGCCCTATCCTCCGGGGGCCGTCTGGGCCGGGGCAGCGGGGACGCTCTGTCCCATCGGCGCACGCCTGACCTCGATGGCGAGCGCAAAGGGAATGGTGAGCAGGATGAGTGCCGCCGTGCCCCAGAAGATGCCCCGATAGCCGATCAGGGGTAGCACCGCGCCCGAGATCAACGGCATCGCCACGGAGGTCACGTGGTTGATGCTGACGCCGGCGGTCAGCGTCGGCGTCAGTTCCTCGCTCGGCGCGAAGCGGTAGACGTAGGTGTCCACGGCGATGTCCAGCGTAACGAACAGCCGGATCATCAACAAGAGCAGGATCAGCAGGCCGACGTGGGGACTCGTGGCGAAGCCGACGCATCCCACGGCGAGCAGGGTGTAGCTGATGGACAGCATGCGCCGCTCTCCCAAGCGATCGACCAGGCGTCCGAGATAGGGGGCGCCGACCAAGTTGACGACGCCGCTCGCCAGGAGGATCAGGCTGGTCTGCCAGACAGCCAGATCGAAGGTATCCACCAGCACCAGAAGGCCGAGGGCGTTGAGGACCTGCTTGCGCGCTCCCTGAGCAAAGGTCAGGACGTAGTACAGCCAGTAGCGACCCTTGAGAAGCATCCGTGGGGGGGCTTCCTCGGTCGCCCCGACGGTCGAGGGAATGCGCAGGATAAGCAGGCCCGCGATGGCGATGAAGGCGCCGCCGACCAGGTAATAGACGGTCAACGGGATCTGCGTTCCTACCCACGAGATCAGCGCCAAGGCGCCCATGCCCACGATAGCCGCCAGCGAGCCCACGCCGTTGAGGACGCCCATTGCCGTCCCGGCCCTACCTTTCGGGCTCACGGACATGGCCAGTGCGCTATTGAGGGGCATCCACATGTGCAATCCCAGACTGGCGATGACGGCGACGACCAGCAGCGCCGCATACGACTGGATGAAGGCATAGAGGGCGTAGCCGATGCCGGCGATCACGAGTGAGGCGGCGGTCCGATAGGAGAGCGGCAGGCGCATGGTCAGCGCGGCGATGAAGATCAGCAAGATACCCGGGACCTCGCGTATGCCTTCGAGCCAGAGCACCTGGTTGCCGCTGAGGCTCAGCGTATCAATGAAGAAGTTGGTACGTGTTCCATCCAGCAGACCCTGACCGAAGCGCTGCATAAAGGCGGCGACGGCAACGAAGACCAGGTGTTGAGTCCACAGGGTACGATCGACATTAAGGCGCTGCGATATTCGTTTCATGTCCCATCCCATCATGTAGATGACGGCAGCTTCGGGGCGCTGAACCCGCCCCGAAGCTGCCGCAGATCCCCGACCTGTGACGCTATTCTAACCCGGATCTGCAGGGTAGCAATAGGCTATCATCTACTGACATCTGGGGCTGATCCGGCTCGCTCCGCCCGTCAGGCCTTGATGCGATAATTGCGCATCATGCCCCTATCCTCGTGCTCGAGGTTGTGGCAGTGGTACAGATAGAGGCCTGCGAAGTGGTCGAACTTGACCAGGATTTTGGCCCGCTCTCCGGGCATCAGCAGGAAGGTGTCCTTCCATCCTTCGTCGACATAGCCCTGGTTCAGTTCCTGACTCTGGGCAGCGAAGGCGGGCAGGACCTCGCGCTCGATGACCTGAAACTGGACCTCGTGGACGTGCATCGGATGGGGCATCGCCATATGACGGCTCTGGTTGACAAACTCCCACACCTCCAGATCACCTAAGCGCACGATCTCATTGCGTGCAACGGCATCCATCTCATACGTACGCCCGTTGAGCAGCCAGGACATATGCTGCATCTCCATGGTGAAGGTTCGGGGACGACGGCGATTATGCGCCTCGGACTCGACGTAGAAGCCCGGTGCCGAGAGCACCTCGGGCAGTGTCGCGTCAGCCGAGTCCTCCTGCGTCACCTGTACGTTCATGATCGGAAAGGCCTTGCTGCCGGTGAAGGCGAGGTTCTGCAACGTGAGCTCGGAGCCCACCTCATCCTGTGTGAAGTCGGCCCATAGCTCGACGCGCTCGCCGGGCGCCACGGTCAGGTAGGACCGCATCACCGGGTGCTCCAGCAGACCGCCGTCCGTCGCAATCACCTGGAACGGTCGCCCATCGCTCCAGCCGAGCTTGTAGATGCGCGCGTTGGAGCCGTTGAGCAACCGCAGCCGGTAGGGACGTGTGGCGACGGGCAGTGTGACGTCAGGCTGCCCGTTGATCAGGATCTCGTCTCCAAGGAAGCCGATCATCGGGCTCTGCCTGCTGTCCTCCAGGTAACTGAACTGGTTGTCACCGGTGAAGGTGCGGTCC
>CAZYYC010000094.1:0-14261 GCA_964650935.1 uncultured Anaerolineales bacterium | reverse complement strand
GTAGGGCGGAGTGGTACTCCGCCGGTTGGTGGTTGGGGAGGGAGGTGTCGGGCTTGGCAGCCCGACCAACGGAGTCGGCGTTGGGCGGAGTGTTACTACGCCGGGTGGTGGTGGGCGCGGGGGGAGGTGTCGGGCTTGGCAGCCCGACCTACGGTGGCGGGTCTGACGCCGCGGGACGGGGCCCTCGCGGACGAGGGGGGGGGCTCGCGGACGGAGGCGCTAGAGCGGGGGGATGAGGCCCTCGCGGAGGGCGTAGCGGGCGGCTTCGTGGCGGTGGCTCACCTGCAGCTTGGCGAGGATGTTGCGCATGTGGGTTTTGACGGTGTGCACGCTGATGTTCAGCGCGTCGGCCACGTCCTGGTCGGTGGCGCCCTCGGCGACGAGGCGCAGCACCTCCTGCTCGCGGCGGGTGAGGCCGACGGTGTCGGATTCGCCGGGCTGACCGGGGTAGCGGCTCACGCGGCGGAACTCCTCCAGGAGGTGCCCGCCTAGCGTCGGCGTGATCGCGGCCTCACCGCGCATCGCCGCTCTCAGCATCTCGACGAGATCCCACGAGCGGATGGTCTTGAGGATGTAGCCCTGGGCGCCGTTTCTGATCGCCTCGAACAGTTTTTCGTCCTCGTCGCGCACGGTGAGCATGACGATCGTGATGGAGGGCATGGCGGCCTTGATGTGCTGGGTGGCTTCGACGCCGTCACATCCGGGCATGCCCACGTCCATCAGGATCAGGTCCGGCGCCAACTCGCGGGCCTTGACGAAGACCTCCAGCCCGTCTTCGGCCTCCCCGACGACCTCGAAGTCGGGCTGGGCGTCGAGTATGGTCGCCAGCCCCTCTCTGAATAACTGGTGGTCATCCGCCAGCAGTACACGAATCGTCGGCATGGTCCGTTTCTCCTTACCTCACCTCGTCCATGAGCGCAGTCTCTGCCTCTACCGCGGCGCCCGCGGATGGCGGATGCTCCCCCCGGACGTCGGTGATAGGCCATCTCAGAATGACGCGAGTCCCCTGATCGGGCGCGGACTGAACGGTCAGCTGTCCCGCAATGCGCGCCGCCCGCGCGCGCATGATGCTGAGCCCGAAATGGTCCGAGCCGCCGGTCGCGCTCCGCGTCGGGTCAAAGCCCAGCCCATCATCGGAAACGGTCATGACCAGGGCTTCGGCTTCTTGCGCCAGGGTCAGCCGTACATGCCGGGCCCGGGCGTGCTTCTCGGCATTGGCGAGCGCCTCCTGGGCCACACGCAGCACCTGGGTGGTGATCTCCAGGGGGAGATGAATGGGGGCCTGGAGATCGGTGTGAAAGCTCAGCGCCGGGGCGCCGAGCGACGCGGCCTGCGCCAAGGTCTCCTGGAGGAGGGCCTGGAGGGACTTCGGCGGCGCCGGCTTGGCGCTCAGGCTGCGGATGAGCTGGCGCACCTGTTGGGAGGTCTCGTCGAGGACGCCGCGCATGATCTCGCTCGAGGCGATCACCTGCGCTGCGTCGCCCCGACCGGCGCTCTCGATCAGTCCGTCGACGTGGTGACCCAGGTAGCTGAGCGTCTGGGCCAGGCTGTCGTGGACGTCGCCGGCGATGCGGTGGCGTTCCTCGAGCGCGGCGGCGCGCTCGGCCTGGTAGTGCAGCTGCGCTTTGGCGAGCACGAGCGCGGCGAGGTCGGCGAAGCTCTCTGCGAGCTCAATCTCGTCGCCACGCCAGCGCGCCGGCGTGGCGCGCATCGCCAGCAGGTAGCCCAGCGCGTGGTCGGTGTTGCGCAAAGGCAGGCCCAGCAGGGCGCGGACGCCCCAACGCTCGCGCCGGCTTGCAGGGAGGGCGGACGATGCCGCGGCATCGTCCGTTTCGGCATCGCCCGCGATGACGAGGGGTAGGCTCTCCCGGGTCAGGTGGCCGAGCCAGGCCCGGTCCTGCGGGGTGATGGCCGGTGTTGTGTGATCTCCGGCGACGGCCTGCGCAGTATGGATGCGGATCGCGCCCTCCGCGGCGTCATCCGGGATGACGATCAGGGCGCTCGAACAGCCCAGCAGGGTCATCACCTCCCGGCTGATCTGGGGGCAGAGCTCGGTGAGCTCCCATGTGGTGCTCAGGTGGACGCTGGCCTGGTGGAGTGCAGCGAGCTCCTCGGCCCAGCGCTGGGTCTCCAGGTAGAGCCGCGCGTTGTCCACGGCCACACCGATCTGTTGGCCGATCGCGGTGAGGTGATCGGGGTGCTGGAGGTCATGGTTCCCGGCGCGGACCGCGAAGGCTAGCGCGCCGACGGCGCTGTCCTTGGCGATCAGGGGCACGCCGATGAGGGCCAGCGGGCCCATGCCTTGAACCTCCACCCAGTGATCCAGCCGCGTCGGGCTGCGTTCTGCCAGAGCCCGCGCGATGATGTCGTTGCACGGCAGGTCGGCCCACCGCCGATGAGCCGCGGGGCCGGCGCCGCGCCGGTCGCGGAAGGCGCGCGGCACAGGCAACGGCTCCCCGTCCTCCGCCAGGTAGATGCAGGCGGCCTCCGCGTCGAGGGCCTGCACGATGGTCTCCAGCGCCGTGTTAAGGATGGTGTCCAGATCGAGTGAGCGGCTGATGGTCGCGGCGAGGGTGGCCTGTACCGCGAGCTCCGAGGTGCGGTCGGCGATCTCGGCGGCGGCGGCTTGCTCATCGCTGATGTCCTGAAAGATGACGACGGCGCCGCGCAGGGCTCCATCGTGACGGATGGGGGTGCTGACGTAGCGTGCGGGAAACGCGGTGCCGTCCTTGCGCCAGAAGAGCTGGTCCTCACCCCGACGCACGGCACCCGTCCGGTAGCCGGCGTGCAGGGGGCACTCAGCCTCGGGGTAGGGGCTGCCGTCGGGCCGCAAGTGGTGCCAGGTGGTGTGACTGGGCTCTCCAACCAGCTCGGTGACGTCATAGCCGAGCATACGCGCCGCGGCGCGGTTGACGAAGGTGTGACGGCCCTCAAGATCGACGCCGAAGATGCCCTCGCCGGCGGCGTTGAGGATCATCTCGTGGCGGTCGCTCAACTCTGTGAGCGAGGCCTCGGCCCGTCGGCGCTCCACGACCTCCTGCACCAACTTCCGGTTGGTGTCGGTCAGCTCGGCCGTCCGGGCTGCTACCAACTCCTCCAGATGGTCACGATAGGCGGCAAGCCCCTGCTCGGCGCGGCGCTTCTCCAGTCCCTGCTCACGCAGGTAGACGTAGCCGAGGATCGGGACTGCGAGGATGTGCAGCGTGTTGCCGATGGGGCAGATGCGGTGGGCGTAGCGCCGCTGGGTGGCGAAGTTGGCGAGGATGATGACCTCGCCGAGCAGGAAGAAGAGCAGGGCCAGCGCGACGGTGTTGCGCAGCCAGCCGCGCCGGCGGCGGATCAGCGCGAGCGCTGCCGTGATCAGGGCGGCGGCGGCGATGTGGAAGATCCAAGCCGTCCAGGTCTGGTGGAATTGGAGACCCGGCAGAGCGCGGACGGTGCGCGACCACCAGGGCGCGGTGACGAGGTAGCTGAGGGCTGTGACGGCGAGGCCGACGGCGAGGTAGGTCTCGCCGCGCTTGCGATCGTCGAGGATGTAGCGGATGAAGGCGCCGGCGATGACCACGACCGAGACGAGGGCCAGCGCGTGCTCCAGGGGCTCCAGCGCCAGAAAGGCGTGGGTCTCGTGGACCTCGGGGTGGGTGATGCGCAGCGAGACGTGGAGGAACATGAAGGCCTCGCGCAGGAAGCCGAAGCCGAAGCCCCAGAGGAGGAGGCGCTCCCGGGGGTGGTTGCCGCCCCGCTGGCGCTGCCAGGCGATGGCGATGAGGACGGCCCACATCGCAGTGGGCACGCCGAAGCGCATCAGGTTGTTCTCGGGCGGCCCCGGCCCGCCGGCAAATTGCTGCAGGAGGAGGAAGAGGTAGTCGACGAAGTTAGCGGTCTGTCCGGTCATTGCGTTGTGCGTCCCTTCATGCTCTCGTGCATGTCTCAGGGGCTCGACCTGACCACGAGGGGCAGGTAGATCTGAGAAGAGAGCACCACGGGCGGGGCGCCGAGATAGGCGAAGGCCTGCCCATACGTGCGTTCCCCGCGCTTGTGGCGTGGGGCGCCGACCAGGAGATCGCCGAGACCGTCCGCGTTGACGTCGCCGCCGCCTGCCACCGACCAACCGAAATCGCACCTGCCCTGGTTAGCACGCAACTGCCAGGTGGGTTGGGAGCGCAGGCCTGTCGAGGTGCCCAGGAAGATGAGCACGGATTCGTTGGCATCGGTGCCCCCGGTGCTGCCGCTGTCATCATAGGAGGGTGCGCCTACGATCAGGTCGGCGTAGCCGTCGTCATCGATGTCGCCGACACTGAGTGCAAAGCCCAGTCGGGCGTTCTTGACGGCTTCGGTGTAGGTCCAGTTGGGGAGGGTCGGTAGGCCCGACTCGCTTCCGTGGAAGACAGAGACCCGTCCCCAGTCCTCACCGCCGGATTCCGTGTCGCCATCGAAACCGGGGGCGCCTACGGCTACGGCGGCGTAGGCTTTGGCGTCGGCACCGACATCGCCGGCGTTGCTGACGGCGCTGCCGAAGTATGCGCGGGCTTGTCCACCGTAGGCGACCCAACGGTCCGTCGTGGTGATGCCCGTCGCAGCTCCCAGATAGACGAACGCCGCGCCTTCCAGCTCCAGGGACTGACTGTGGGAGGGGGCGCCGATTATGATGTCGTCATAGCCGTCGCCATTCACATCACCGGCGCTGCTCACGGCGTTGCCGAAGAGGGCGCCTGCCTGGTCGCCCGCGAGGATCTGAACATCGTCGGTCCGCAGTCCATCGGGGGAGCCGAAGAAGATGTAGACCGCGCCGACCTGCGCGCTGCCGCGCCGGTACCCCGGCGCGCCGATGATAAGGTCGTCATAGCCGTCGCCGTTGACATCACCGGCTGCGGCAACCGATCGACCGAATAGGGCGTTGGCTTGCTCGCCTTCAAAGATCCGGTCCGCCACCGCCGGCGGATCGGCGCAGAACCGCTCCCTTCCGTAGTAGACGAAGGCCGCCCCTGCCTGGCTCAGGTCGCCGGGGTTCCATCGCTCGGCACCGATGACCAGATCGTCATATCCGTTGCCGTCGACATCGCCTGCGGAGCCGACGGCAGCGCCAAAGGAGCTGCCCTGCTGACCGCCGGAGAAGATCGTGTTGGGAAGATCGGGGAGTGGGGCGGAGGCCTGCGAGGCGCAGAAGAGATAGACGAGTCCCTGCCTGCTGCCGGCGTAGGCGGCAAGAGGTGCGCCGACCAGGGCATCGGCGTGACCGTTGCCGTCGAGGTCGCCGGCGAAGGCGACGGCAGCCCCAAACTGGGCGCCGGTATCCGTCTCCTCCTTTGGGGAGTAGGTCCAGAAAGGGACAAGGGGAGCTGCGGTATCCTCGTCGAGGGGCCCCATCGATGCTGCCGCCACCCAGGTGGCAGGAGCCGGCAAGAGCAGGCTGAGCGCGACGGTGATCAGGGCGATGTGGGCACACGTCTTGGGGTGAGCGACCACGGTTCCCTCTCTCTGACAGCGCGATGATGTGAGCACGTCCGGCGGCTTGGGCGCAATGTGCTGTCGCGGGGCGGCGAAACTCGTCGTTGGGCGACGGCGTGTTTTTGGACTGTTGCCGTTACCCATGATTATAGCAGAGATAGCGAGACGAGGTCAAGCGGGGTTTCGTGGCGCTCAGCCGAGGCGGCTACAAGCTTCTCGATGGAGGCTCCCCGCCCCGTCTCGGGGCGGGCTGGTCTGGCGGCGAGCGCTGCGGATCGGAGATGCTGCCGCGTCCGACGCCCCGGGACGAGGCCCTCGCGGATGAGGGGGGGGGGCTGCAAGCGCTCAGTTGGGACGGGTGGTCTCGCGCTTGGTGTAGGCGGTGTCGATGGCGTCGCCGATGGGCAGCGTCGTGGCGATGAGGTTGCGCGCCCCAACGGCATGGTGCACGACCCGCGTGAGGTCTTCCGCGGAGTGGACGGCATGTTCTCGACAGGAGAGTGCGATCATGCGATCGGTCGTCGCTTCTATGCCGAGGAGCGGGGTGTCGGGGAACTTCACCAGATAGGCGATCAGCTGCGGCAGCTCGACCGCGTTGAGATCAGCGATGATGACGTCCGGCGCCAACGGCCCGCGGCGATCGTGCGGCCCGAGGTTGGCAGGCAGGCGCACGATCTTAATGCCTGGGTCGACCTGGAGGGTAATCTCAATCGTGTCCGAAAGCAGGGACTCGCCTACCAGAGCTATGAAGGTGAATGGCTTGATCATCTGCCCCCCTATGTCGCTAGCCGCATCTGTGAAGTACGACGCTGAGGCGCCGGTTAGGATACGGGCAGTTGGGCGATCTGCGCTAAGTTGGTGACCCCATGGTTTGAAGGGTCTCAACCAGCAGCCGGTGTTCGGCCTCGTGGATGCGGGCCTCCAGGGTGTCCAGGGTGTCGTCGCGCAGGATCGGGACCTCAATCTGCGCGACGACGGGGCCGACGTCGACGCCCTCATCGGGAACGGTGTGGACCATCACGCCGGTGCCGGTGATCTCCCCGCGACCGTAGGCCTCGAAGGCACGCGCGATGGCGTCGGTGCCGGGGAAGGTCCCCGGCAGGGCCGGGTGGAGGTTCAGGATGCGGTTGGGGTAGTGTCCGATCAGGGCGTCGCTGAAGATGTGCATCCAACCGGCGAGGACGATCCAGTCGACGCCGAAGCTACCCACGATGCGCGCCAGATCAGCATCGTAGTCGGTGCGGGGACGTCCGGCCTTGGTGTAGGGCAGGAGCGGGAAGTAGATGACGGGAAGGCCATGGGCGATCGCCCGGCGGATGCCGTAAGCCTCGCGGCGGTTGGCGACGACGAGGGCGATCTCCACGCCGGGCAGCTCGCCGCGCTCGGTCGCGTCGATGATGGCCTGCAGGTTGGTCCCGCTTCCGGAAATCAGAACAGCCAGACGTGTCATGTGAGCCCTCCCCCTGATGCTCGTATTGACGGTTTGTGTCAAACACCGACCTCCGCGGCGTTGAAGGCAGGCGGCAGGGCTGCGATCCTCTCGAGCCAGGCGCGGTAACGCTGGAGCGAGAAGGGCGGCGTGCCCAGGAGGTAGTGGTTGCCGTAGGTCGCGCCGCCGACGGTCCACTCGATCAGGAAGAGGCGCTGTTCGCTGCGCGAGACGCGAATGGCGCCCAACTCCCGGTTGGCATTCGCCGGGCTCTCAAAGGCGCCTGCCAGCAGGGTCTCACCCGTGTCGGCGTCCCAGACGCGGACCTCGCCCGCGGCGTCCTGACGGCTGTCGTTGCCGGCGATGAGCCGGACGTGCCAATCGCGCGGCTCGTCGATCATCAGGCAGAGCGGTCGCTGCACCCGCTGAATGTAGGGGTAGGCGAGCTTCCTGCCGAAATCGTAGTCGACGATGGCATCGGAGAACTGGGGCCAGCCGTCCATCAGGTTCCACCAGATCACGCCGGTGCGGCGCCACTTGTGGAGGCGCGTCATCTCGATGAAGAACTTCTTGGCCTCAGCCTGCGAGATCTGGGAGGCGAGGACGAAGCTCTCCAGCTCCTCGGGCACCTCGCCGAAGAGCTCGGCGATCTGGTTGGCCATCAGGGCGACGCGGTACTGGCGTTCGTCGTCGCGTCCCGCCGGGGCCGTGCTGTGGGTGATCCACTGGTCGTTATCCTGCCAGGGCCAGACGTGGTCGGGGTCGATGAAGCGCCGGATCGATGAGACGTTGGGGCAGCCGTGGTAGCCGATCTCGCTGACGAAGTGGGCGGTATGTTGGGTGTAGACGTCGCTCTTGAAGTAGTCCCGCGGACCCCAGAGGTGCTGCTCGGGCATCAGCTCCCGGCGGCCCGTGGCGGCGACCTGGGGGGCCATGTAGGGGGAGCTGGGCAGATAGGGGCGGAAGGGATCGGCCTGGAAGACGGCGGCGGGCAGTACCTCGCGCGTGATCCGGTTCTGTTGCGGATCGCGGAAGAGCATGTCGCACTCGTTGTCGCCGCACCAGAGGGCGATGGAGGGGTGGCGACGCAGCTTACGAACGACCGAGAGGGCCTCGGCACGCAGCGTCTCGAGGAAGTCGGGCGCCTGCGGATAGCGTGAGCAAGCCAGCGCGAAATCCTGCCAGACGAGCATCCCGTAGCGGTCGCAGAGATCGTAGAAGGCGTGGTCCTCGTAGACATTGCCCCCCCAGCAGCGGACGACGTTGCAGCCGAGGTCGCGCGCCATCTCGAGGATCCTGGGGATGCGCTCGCGATCCCGGCTGTGGAAGGCATCGGCGGGCACCCAGTTGGTCCCCTTGCAGAGGATGGGGACGCCGTTGACCCTGAAGAGGAACTCACCGGGGTGCTCGGGGCCGGTGATCTCGGTGCGCTCGAGCTCGATGGTGCGGATGCCGAAGGTGAGGTCGCGTTCGGCGAGCACCTCATCGCCGGTCAGCAGCTGCACCGTCACGTCGTAGAGGTTGGGGCCGCCGCAGCCGGCGGGGCCGCCGCAGCCGGCGGGGCCGCCGCAGCCGGCGGGGTCACCGTAGCCGGCGGGCCACCAGAGCCGCGGGTTGGGCAGGTCGAAGTAGATCGTGGAGGCTTTGAAGCGCACGGGGCGCTCCACCTCGATGCGGCTGCCGCCGCAGCCGCCGACCACGCGCAGGCGCAGGTCGAGCAGGTATTCGGGCGGCACCGTCGCCTCGATGTAGAGGCCGAGGGAGGCGGTCTGTGGCGTCACGGTGCGGGTGAAGACGTAGAGGTCGTCGATCTCGCAGGGGCCGTGGACCAGGAGCTCGACGCTGCGCCAGAGCCCCGCCGACAGGGCGCGCGGCATGATGTCCCAGCCGTAGCTGTGGGCCGCCTTGCGGACCCAGAGCTTGTCCTCGCCGAAGCCCCAGGTCTCCAACGACGGATCGTAGGGGTAGTTCAGGGCCTCCAGGACGGGCGAGGCGAGGCGCACCGTGAGGGTGTGGACTGCGCCGGGCTGCAGGCGGTCGGTGAGGTCGAAGCGGTGCTCGATGAACATGTTCGCGGTGTGGCCGACGTCCTCGCCGTCGAGCCAGATCGTGGCGATGCAGTCGATGCCGTGGAAGCAGAGCTCCGCCCGGCCCCCGGCGGGCACGGCGGGGGCCGCGAAGGTGCGCTGGTACCACCACTCGTAGAGCTCATAGGGGCGCAATCGGTGGATGTTGTCGCCGACGAAGGGCTCAGGCAGGAGGCCCGCGCGCACGAGATCGAGCTCGACGTTGCCGGGCACCTGCGCCGGCAGCGCTGCGTCGCGACGCGTGGCGAGGTCGTCGGGATGGTGAATGGGGCTCTCGCGTTCGGGGAAGGCGTAAAGATCCCAGGGTCCGTCAAGGGAGAGGGTGTGCGTCATCGTTGTTGGCCTCCATAGCGATGTGAGTTACCTTGCGAAGGCGGCCCGAGGGGACTCGGGCAGGGGCCTTCGCAAGGGTGGGTGTGCAGCGGGTCAGTCCAGGAGGATGCGGGGACGCGTGCCGTCATGGGATGTCGTCTCGCCAATGACGATGAGTTCGGGTAGGGCGCTGAGGGCGCGATCGACCTCCTGAGGGTCGACGATGAGCACCATGCCGATGCCCATATTGAAGGCGCGGTACATCTCGCGTTCCTCGACGTGGGCGCGCCGCCGGATCAGGCGGAAGATCGGCGGCACCTCCCAGGCGGCGCGGTCGATGCGGGCGCCGATGCCGTCGGGCAGGACGCGGGGGAGGTTCTCGATGTAGGCACCACCGGTGAGGTGGGACATCGCCTTGATGGTGATCCCGGCGTCCCAAAGGGCCTCGACGTCGTGCAGGTAGCAGCGGTGCGGGGTGAGCAGGAGGCGGCCCAGGGGTTGATCGCCCAACTCGGGCAGGACGGTCTCCCAGCCCAGCTCGCCCAGGGCGCTGCGTGCCAGGGAGAAGCCATTGGTGTGCAGCCCCGAGGAGGGAAGGCCGAGGCAGATGTCGCCGGGGCGGACGGTGGTGCCGTCGATCATGTGCTTGCGATCCACCCAGCCGACCATGGTGCCGACGAGGTCGAAGGCCCCCGGTGCGTAGACGCCGGGCATCTCCGCGGTCTCGCCGCCGATGAGCACGCAGCCCACGGCCTTGCAGGCGGCGGCGCAGCCGCCGACGACCGTGGCAACCTGCTTCGGATCGAGCCGCGCCGCGGCGATGTAGTCGAGGAAGAAAAGCGGTCGGGCGCCCTGCACTAGGATGTCGTTGACGCAGTGGTTGACGATGTCGTGGCCGACGGTGTCGTAGATGCCCATGCTCTCGGCGATGATCGTCTTGGTGCCGACGCCGTCGTTGGTGGCGACGAGCACGAGATCGTGGGACTGGGCCAAGCGCGCGACGCTGAGCGAGCCGCCGAAGGCGCCGATGCCGGTCAGGACCTCGGGGGTGTAGGTCTCGCGGACCGCGGCCTTCATCAGGGCCACCGCGCGCTCACCTGCGTCGATGTCGACACCCGCGCGGGCGTAGGCGCTGGTCGACGCTGCGGCGGGGATGGCGGCGATATCGGTGCGGACCTGGCGGTCAGCGAAATGAATCTGCTCCACCCCGCTGTAGGCGCGGTCGCGGGCGTCCTGCAGGGTGGGGCCGGTGGCGGTGACCGCCAGCACACGCCCGCCATCGGTGAGGACGCGATCGCCCTCGCGGCGGGTGCCGGCGTGGAAGACGACGTCGGCGACGGCGGGCGCCGCCTCCAGGCCATCGATGACGTCCCCCTTGCGATAGGCGCCGGGATAGCCGCCTGCCGCCATCACGACGCTGACGCTGTGCGCGTCGCGCCAGCGGATGGGCTGCTCGTGCAGCTTGCCGTCGAGGCAGGCGAGCGCGATCCGGGCGAGGTCGGTCTCGAGCAGCGGCATCAGGATCTGGGTCTCGGGGTCGCCGAAGCGGGCGTTGAACTCCAACACCTGCGGGCCTTCGGCGGTCAGCATCAGGCCGGCGTAGAGCACGCCGACGTAGGGCGTGCCGCGCCGGCGCATGCCGTCGACGGTAGGCTGCAACACGCGGGCCGTGATCTCCTCGACGAGCTGCGGCGTGAGGTGGGGCGAGGGGGCATAGCCGCCCATGCCGCCGGTGTTGAGCCCGGCATCGCCGTCGAGCGCGCGCTTGTAGTCACGGGCGGCGGGCATCGGGACGACCGTGGTGCCGTCGGAGAAAGCGAGCAAGGAGACCTCCTCGCCCTCCAGGCACGTCTCGAGCAGCACGCGATCGCCCGCATCACCGAAGGCGCGCTCCACCATGATCCGGTGCAGCGCCGCCTCGGCTTCCTCGCGGGTGGCACAGATGAGGACGCCCTTGCCCGCCGCCAGGCCGCTCGCCTTGACGACGATGGGGCCGGTGTGATGGGCCAGGGCCGCGCGGGCGTCCTCGATCCGGTCGAAGATCTGAGCCGGGGCGGTAGGAATGCCCTCCTCAACCATGAAGGTCTTGGCAAAGGCCTTGGAGCCCTCCAGGCGGGCCGCAGCCGCTGTGGGGCCGAAGGCACGCAGCCCGGCAGCCCCAAAGGCGTCCACGAGACCGGCGACCAGGGGAGCCTCCGGGCCGACGAGGGTCAGGTCGATGCTCTGCTCTGAAGCAAAGCGCACCAGGCCCGGGACATCGGTCGCTGCGATGGGGAGGTTGCGGGCGATTCCCGCCGTGCCCCCGTTACCCGGCGCGACAAAGAGCTCGTGGGGCGATGCCGGTTCATCCTCGCCGAACGCGCGGTGCAACCTCCACGTGAGGGCGTGCTCGCGTCCTCCGGAGCCGATCACCAATATGCGCATAGTCTTGCCCTCCTTAGATGTGGTGCTACGACGCGCATTCGAAGGCGGACTTGTCTGCGGTGCCCTCGACCGGAACGGGGTAGTCGCCGGTGAAGCAGGCCTGGCAATGCCCGGTGCCCATATCGGGCACGGTGCTGCGCAGTCCGTCCAGGGAGAGGTAGCCCAGACTATCCACGCCGATCGAGGCGGCGATCTCGTCGACGCTCTTCCGGGCTGCGATGAGGTCATCCTGGGAGGCCATATCCACGCCCATGAAGCAGGGGTGGCGAATGGGCGGTGAGGCGACGCGCATATGGATCTCCTGGGCGCCGGCCTGGCGCAACAGGGCGACAATCGGGCCGCTGGTCGTGCCGCGGACGATCGAGTCGTCGACCAGCACGATGCGCTTGCCGGTCAGGTCGGGCAGCGGATTGTACTTTAGGGCGACCTTGCGGCGCCGCAAGCGCTCATCGGGCTGGATAAAGGTGCGTCCGATGTAGCGGTTCTTGATGAGACCCTCGCCGTAGGGCGTGTTCGAGGCGTTGGCGTAGCCGATGGCATGGGCGGTCGCCGAGTCGGGGACCCCGATCACCATATCGGCGTCGACGGGGTGCTCCGCGGCGAGCCGGGCGCCCATCGCGCGCCGCACGCCGTGGACCGAGCGCCCCTCGAGGATCGAGTCGGGGCGCGCGAAGTAGACATACTCGAAGATGCACATCGCGGGCCGCGGCGCCGGGGGAGTGGACCAGGTGGTCACCCCGTCGGCATCGAGCCTGACGATCTCGCCGGGCGCGAGTTCCCGTTCGAAGGTGGCGTCGATGGTGCCCAGGGCGCAGGACTCCGAGGCGACGACCCATCCGCAGCCGTTGATCCGACCGATGCAGAGGGGGCGAAACCCCCACGGGTCACGCACGGCGTAGACGGCATCGCGGGTGAGGATGGCGAGTGAATAGGCGCCCTCGGCGCTCTGCATGAAGTCCCGGATGCGCACCTCCCAGGTGTCACCCGAGGCGCCGGCCAGCATCTGCGTGATGACCTCGCTGTCGGACGAGGAGGCCAGTCCCACCCCACGTTGCAGCAGGTCGCGGCGCAGGGCGGGGGTGTTGGTCAGGTTACCGTTGTGCGCGACGCCCAGTGGCCCCAGCGCCGTCTCGATGAGATAGGGCTGCGCGTTGGTCAAGCGCACGCTGCTGCCCATGGTTGAGTAACGGGTGTGGCCGATGCTGAGGTTGCCGCGCAGGACCTGAAGGTTGTCCTCGTTGAAGACCTGGGAGACCAGCCCGATGCCCTTGTGGATGTGGGCGATGCCACGCTCCACCGTGCAGATGCCGGCGCTCTCCTGACCGCGGTGCTGGAGGGCATAGAGTGCGAAGAAGGTCATCCTGGCGACGTCCATACCGGGGGCGTAGACCCCACAGATGCCGCACGCTTCCTTGGGTTTGCCGTGAGCCACGTGCCGTGGGGTCGTGGGGGTCACTGCAGCTCCTGGTCCGCGTCGTAGAGCCGCTGGGCTGCTTGGGCCTGGGCCGCGCGCACGCGCTGCTGCACGTCCGGGTCGGTCAGGCCGAGCATCTTGGCGGCGAGTAGTGCCGCGTTCTTGGGCTCCAGCACCACCGCGGGGGCGACGCCGGAGGGCGTGCGCAGCGACGAGTAGATGTCGCCGCCGGCGAACTTGTCGGCGTAGGGCGGGCAGGCGATGACGGGCGCGGCCACGGCGGCGTCGACCATGCCGCTCAGGGCATTGCTGCGCCCGGCGATGGTGATGTAGACGTGCGGTCCCGGCTCGGCCTCATAGCCGGCCAGGAGGTCGAGGAGGTAGTGAGGCGTCTTGTGCGCCGACGCGATGCGTGCGACCCAGGAGATGCCCAGGGCATCCAACGCATCGGTGATCTGTGCGGCAAAGTCGCCGTCGGCAGGCGACCCCATCAGGATGATCGCTTGTTTAGTCACGGTTTCCCCCTTGGTCATCGAGAAAGGACTGCAATGCGGAGACGACGCGTGGACCGGCGGGGTCGTCGCCGGGCTCGAAGGTGCGCCCGGTGAGGCCCTCAAAGAGCGCGATGTAGCGGCGCGCTGCCTCGGCGATCACGGCGGCAGGCAAGGCAGGGGGTGGCCCATCGCCGCGGTAGCCCTGTTGGCCAAACCAAAGGCGGACGTACTCCTTGTCCCATTGGTCGGGTTGAGCGTCCTTCATCGTGTCGGCGCGCCAGAAGCGGCTGGAATCGGGCGTGTGCACCTCGTCGATGAGCATCAGGGCGCCATCGGGGGCCCGCCCGAACTCGTACTTGGTATCGACGAGGCAGAAGCCCGCCCGTGCCGCGAGTTCCTGCCCACGGGCGAAGATGTCGAGGGCGGCTGCCTGGACCGTCTCCCAAGTGTCGGGGTCGAGCAGGCCTCGTTCGACCACCTCGGCGCAGGTCAGGCGTTCATCGTGCTCGCCCGGCCCGGCCTTGGTCGTCGGCGTGATGATCGGCGCGGGAAGCGGATCGTTCTTCTCGAGTCCGTCGGGAAAGGTGTATCCGTAGATCTCGCGCTCGCCGGCGGCGTAGAGCGTCCAGAGCGCCGTCTTGGTCGAGCCCGTG
>CAZYYC010000093.1:0-14268 GCA_964650935.1 uncultured Anaerolineales bacterium | reverse complement strand
GGAACGATTCCCGCACCTGAAACTGGTCGCGACCCGATCCACAGGCATCGACCATGTCGACCGGTCATACTGCGAAGAGCATGACGTCGTCGTCTGCAATGTCCCCACGTATGGCGAGAGCACCGTTGCTGAGCACGTGTTCGCCCTGCTCCTGACCATCAGCCACAACACGTTCCACGCCATCGATCGCACCCGCAAGGGTGATTTTTCGATGCAGGGCCTGCGCGGTTTTGACCTGGTGGGAAAGACCATCGGTGTGATCGGCACCGGGAGCATCGGGGAACACGTAATCCGCATTGCCAGTGGCTTCGGGATGCATGTCATCGCCTTCGATGTCAAGCCGCGCGAGGAGCTGGCCCGGGAGCTCGGTTTCATCTATCAGCCGCTGGACCGGTTGCTGGCCGACGCAGACGTGATCACGCTCCACGTCCCCGGCACCCCCAAAACGAGGAATATGATCTCTCACGACCAGTTCCAGGGAATGAAAGACGGCGCGGTTCTCATCAACACCGCGCGCGGCTGCATCGTGGACGTGCAGGCGCTCATGCAGGCGCTCGCGGACGGAAAAGTGTGCGCGGCTGGGCTGGATGTCCTGCCAGAGGAGCCGGCGGTCCGCGAGGAGGCGGAGCTGCTCCACTCGTTCTTCCAGAAAAAGCACAATCTGGAGACCCTTCTGGCCAATCATGTGCTGCTCCGGCTGCGCAACGTGTACATCACGCCGCACAGCGCGTTCTGCACGCAGGAGGCAGTGCGGCGTATTCTCGACGTAACCATCGGGAATATTGAAGCGTTTGATCGCGGGGATCCGCAGAACGTAGCGGTCGGCGCGACCGTCAACGCACAGAACATGGATTAGGTGGGACTGCCGTCAGTATGGAGACGAAACTCGACCTCACGAATCAGCTGAGAAGGCCGGCGGACACGAAGGTCGTCATGCTGGTCCTGGATGGGCTGGGCGGGCTGCCGCTCGGGCCCGGTGGGCGCACGGAACTCGAGGCGGCCCGCACGCCGAACCTTGACGATCTGGCGGCGCGGGGGATCTGCGGGTTGCACCAGCCGGTCGGCACCGCCATCACGCCCGGCAGCGGCCCGGGCCATCTTGCCCTTTTCGGGTACGATCCGCTGCGGTACCAGATCGGGCGTGGTGTGCTCAGCGCGTTGGGCAGCGGTTTCGAGTTGACGGATCGCGACGTGGCCGCCCGCGGCAACTTCTGCACCATTGATGAAAGGGGACGCGTCATCGATCGCCGGGCCGGCCGTATCAGCACGGAGAGGAACTCCGAGTTGTGCGATAAGTTGCGTACGATTGAATTGCCTGACATCGAGCTGTTCGTGCAGGCCGTCAAGGAACACCGCTTTCTGCTCGTTCTACGCGGTGACCACCTCAGCGGTGACGTCACGGACACGGACCCCCA
This sequence comes from uncultured Anaerolineales bacterium, assembly GCA_964650935.1. Classification (GTDB taxonomy): domain Bacteria; phylum Chloroflexota; class Anaerolineae; order B4-G1; family SLSP01; genus PWVB01. Next base: position 12,853 of record CAZYYC010000093.1, on the reverse strand, counting down.
ACGTACCGGCGTGGAGCTGGAAACGGCCCCGGGGCCGGACGGACGAAAAGGAGGCGCAGGACAGCGCCGACCTCGTGCGGCGTTTCGTTGCCGAGGCAGGCGAGCGACTGCGTGACGAGGACCCGGCCAACATGGTGCTGCTGCGCGGATTCGCCAGACTTCCGAGCTGGCCCGCCTTTCCCGACGCCACCGGACTTCGGGCCGCAGCGCTGGCGGATTACTCGATGTATCGAGGAGTGGCAAGGCTTATCGGGATGGAGTCCCTGGACCCAGGCCACAGCATGGCCGAGAAGATTGACCGGGCCCGGGAGGCCTGGGAGAGGTTCGACTTCTTCTTCCTCCACCACAAGTCGACCGACGCTGCGGGTGAAGACGGCGACTTCGAACGAAAGATGCGGGAGATCGAGAAGATCGACGCGGCTTTACCGGCACTGCTCGCGCTGCACCCCGACGTCCTGGTCGTGACGGGCGACCACTCGACGCCGTCATCCCTCGCAGCGCACAGCTGGCACCCGGTGCCCGTTGTGCTTTGGTCTCCGCGTTGCCGCCCCGATCGGGTCGGAGCGTTCGGGGAACGAGAGTGCATGGCGGGGGGCCTTGGGCCGCGCCTTCCGGCCACCGACCTGATGCCCCTCGTCCTGGCCCACGCGGAACGACTGGATAAGTTCGGCGCCTGAGAGGGCCGGTGACCCGGCACGGCGGGTGCCTGCGATACCGGATTGGGAGACCTGAGATGCCTGTCGGAGTTCAGGAGAAGGCCGAAGGGAAAACTGTGGAAGTGTTCGTCAGCGGAAAGCTCACACGGGATGACTACGAGCGGTTCGTACCAACCCTGGAGCAGCTGATCCGCCGGCACGGCAAGGTCCGTCTGCTGTTTCAGATGCACGATTTTCACGGCTGGGGGGCTGCCGCCCTGTGGGAGGACCTCAAGTTCGGCATCCGTCACTTCAGCGACGTGGAGCGCCTGGCGATGGTCGGTGAAGCGAAGTGGCAGAAGGGCATGAGCGTGTTCTGCCGGCCTTTCACCGGGGCCGAGATTCGCTACTTCGATCACGCGAAGGCTGACGAGGCCCGCGACTGGCTCGGGCAATCCTGAAGCGCGGTTCGGCGGTCGGATCCGTGAACGCTCTTCTCTCGCCTGGACGGCGCGGACGCCCGCCTATTCGGAAGAGTCTGAGTACCAGCCACGGCGCGGCTTACCGGCTTCCTCCGGATCGTCATCGTTTCGGATCGCTCGCGGACGATCGGCCATTCCAGGGTCGTGCCCGGCGTATTCCACGCGAAAACCTGCCCGACGGGCCAGCTGGGCCAAAGGCGGAAGGGGGCCGGGATGGTCTTCGACATACACCACTGACTCCGGGGGCAGGTCGCCGGGGCGGTACACGCGTTCCGATCGTTCCTCCACCAGCACTGGTCCCTCCGGCGTGGCGGCGTCATGTGCGTCGGTGAGCACACCCGTATGCACCACGAGTCGTTCGTGCGTGGCCTGTTCCTCCGGATCAAAGTCCGGCGTTCGCCAGTAGACATTGAGAGCACACATGACAGCGTCTCCACACGAGGGAGTTGAGCCAGTTATCCAGACCTTCCCCACGCGCCCGGTCTTTGGACCCGGAGCGTTCGGGCGCCTCCCTCCGCGATGGCCTGCCCGTGTTCGCGCAGGAGCTCGAGTTGCTCCAGGTCCTGCGGACTGCGCAGGTAACGACCGTGCAGTTCATCCAGTTCGCCCGCGGCCAGAGTCACGACCATCTCCGCGGCGTCCTCGGGCGGGTCCGTTTCACCTGACTGCAACCGCCTGGACAGGCGCCCCATCCACGTCCGGCCGGCCTCCGTATCCGTAAATTGCTCGGTCATCCCGGTGCGCACGAACCCCGGGCTCAGGGCGAACACCTTGATGGCTGAGCCGGTCACCGAAAGCTCAGTTGCGAGCGTCTCCGTGAAACGCATGACCGCCGCCTTGCTGCACGCATACCCCGAGGCGAAGGGAAACGGCCCTCGGGTGCCGCCTCCCACCATGTTGACGATGCGACCGCATCCGCGATCCCGCATCCCCGGGATCACCGCACGACTCAGGTGAAACACGCCGAGCAGGTTCACGCTCACGTCTAACCACCAGTGGGTCGGATCCGCTTCCCAGGACGGCCCAATGGCCGCCAACCGGCCTGCGACATTGGCCAGTAGGTCGACCGGCCCCAGCCGCTCCCGCGTGATGGACACCAAACGTTCGACGCTCGTGTAGTCCATGACGTCCGTCGGTACGACGAGGGCCTCGCCTCCCTGATCCTGAATGGCCCGCTCCGTGGCCTGGAGCAGGCGTTGAGAACGAGCGGCCAGGGCTACACGGGCTCCCTCCGCCGCGCAGCGCAGGGCGATTGCACGTCCGATGCTGCGGCTTGCCCCGGTAACGATCGCCGTTTGATTCTGGAGTCTCACGGGCTCCTCGCATTCGCGCGGGGACCGCTTCCCTCCCCGGCTCGGGAGTTCCTCACACCCTCGGTGCCGCCGGCTCCGAGATCCCTTTCAGCACATGGCCGCTCAACTGCGGGTCGTCGTATTTCAGGGCCAAATCTCCCAAGGAGACGATTCCGACGAGCTGCCCGTTGCTGTTCGTGACGGGGGCGCGACGCACCTGTTGGTCGCGCATGTCCTTGCCGGCATCGCTCACGTCCTGATCCTCGGACAGCGTGAACACGTCCGGCGTCATGACCTTCTCCACCGTGGTTTCGTCGGGATTCAGATTCTCACCGAGCACGCGCACCGTGATGTCACGATCGGTCAGCATGCCCACGAGCTTCTGGTCGCGGGCGACGGGCAGCGCGCCGACATTGATCGCCGCCATCTTCTGGGCCGCCTGCCGAACCGTGGCAGTGGTGGGGATGCCCTTGACCTCACGGGTCATCAGTTCCTTGACCTGCATGATTCGTCCTCCATCAAAGGGTTGTCGGGACCTGTTTCTTCTGTCCTTCTCGTACAGCATCCATGTCTCTGGTGGACACACAATGAACCGGACGGTCGTCGCCGACCGGGCCGCGCGTAAACGTCGTTCCTTCGCCGGCGGGACGGAAACGGAATACCGCTTGCTCTATTCGGTCTCCATCGTGCCCGGACGTCATGAACCCCGATTGAACACGGTATGAAAAGGCTGTAAGGGCGTGCCGCCCGAGTGGCCGGCCGGGTAGGATCGGTATCGGGAAGCACGGCGATTGGAGAGACCCCAATGCCCGAATTGCCCGATGTGGAAGGTTACGTGTCAACAAACCTCAGGAGGTCCAGCGCGTTCTGCACCGCGTGGCCTCTCTCGTCGTTGTTAAAGTAGGCATGCACGTCGCAGCCGGCGCTCAGCCATTGATCGATGCGCTGGGCGGCAGCGCGTAACGCTTGATATGGATAGCTTCCCGCGTACTTGCGCTCGGGCGCAGGCCCGTGGAACCGCAGGTACGTCCACCCCGCCGTCAGTTCGCTGGGATGATCGGGGAGAAGATCGTGAATGCACAGCGCGACGCTGTGCCGGCGCAGGGCGCTGTATACCCGCTCGCAGAGCCAGGTTGCGTCACGCAGTTCAACTGCCCAGCGATGGCCCCTCGGCAATGCCGCCAGAAAGGAGTCAAGCCGTTCCAAGTCGACTCTCCAATGCGGTGGCAGCTGCACAAGAATGGGCCCGAGGTACGCCCCGAGTCGCTTGGCTCGTTCGACGAATCGGTCGACGTGCTGATGCGGATCCTTCATGTGCTTGAGATGCGATCCATAACGGCTGTACTTGAGCGCGTAGCAAAACCCCCGGGGCGCCTGGTCGCGCCAGTTATCGAACGTCGTGGCGGCCGGCAGGTGGTAGAACGTGTTGTTGATCTCAACCGTGGTAAACTGCCGTGTGTACAACCCAAACCACTCGCGCTTCGGCGCTTCATCGGGATAAAGCACGCCCCGCCAGTGGTCGTATTGGTAGCCGGAGGTCCCGACCCGCAGTTTTCCGCGACCGGCCATCGCTTGGCTCCTGCTCTGCAATCGCACCAGGCGCTGTGCGATCGCATACAACCCGAGCGAGTGCGAGCAGCACACGCAGCGCGTCGAGAACGCCGTCCGTGTCCGCGACGTACTGACTTCGGCCGTTCAGCGTACACCCCCCGCCGAGCGCATGCCACGGTTGGGAATCATGCTGGGGCCAGGACCGACGGCCGGGGCAGGTGCATGTCGTCAGGTCGAGCGATGACTGCGCTTTTCGCCTGCTTCCTCAGCACCTTCCGCCTTCAATTCGCGTTCCGCTGTTAGCCAGTCTGAAACCGCATCGCCGGGCCTTCCCCGGTTCACACGGGTGACGTAGACCTCGTACGCCTTCGCTCGGATCCGGCCGGGATCCGGACGGGAGCCGCTGGCCGACAAATGGGATGCTTCGTTTCCTGTTGGATGACTTCTGGTTGAGGACTTGGCCATGAATGTTCCTTTCAGCCATTTAGGCGTCTTCTGTGACAACCCTCACGTGCGGTCCTACGGAAACGGCTGGACCGCTGACCCTGCGATTCGGCCGCATGGGCGACCCCTGCTAATCTGGGCGTATGACCTAAAAACCAGATGAATAACGGGTGAATTCGCCCCGGAGAACCTGCGCGAACGTCCTGGCCGGGCGAAGTCCGGTTTGGCTTCCGGCGGACGAGCCGACCGGCCCGGCCTTGAACCTCGGCGAGGTCGGGGCAGTTCCGGATTACGACGAATTCACGATCACGTAAGATGCGATTCACCTTCCGGCCGTAAAAACCCCGATTGCGAGGCATCTCTCGGCGGGAGTCGTGCCGCGCACCCTGGAAGATCCTCAGAAAAAGAAAGGAGAAAGGCCGTATGCTCCCTGCACTGCGAAGAGACTACCGGCGTCTGACTCCGGACCCACTCGACCTGATGCGGCGCGAGTTCGGGCGGATGTTCGGTTCCTGGCCGGACGTCGGGCCGGAGATGGCGGAGATGACGGGTGAATACCCGATGGACATCCGCGAGGAGGATAACAAGATCATCGTCGAACAGGAAGTGCCCGGCTTCAAGAATGACGAGATTGACGTGAGCATCGAAGGCGACGTTCTGACAATTTCCGCCGAACGCTGCACGCCGGAATCCAAGGGCAAATCGCACCTTCACGAGAGATGTTACACACGCGTGGAGCGAAGCGTCACCCTGCCAAGTGCGGTCGACGAGTCCGAGGTGGACGCGCGACTGGAGGGCGGCGTACTGCGGCTGGAAGTGCCCAAGGTGGAAGGACACGAGCGCCGAAGGATCGAGATCAAGTAGAGAAGGACAACAGGCCGCGTCCATTCACCAGGGTCTCCGTTCCGGGCTGAGAGAGAGCGGAGAAGTGCAGAGCCCGGAGAGCGGGGTGACTTGTACGCACGGACGGGAGCCATCGTTTGTGCAGCCCGGGCGCCAAGCGACCGACAGGCGATCCTCGCGAGCGTCTGCGAGGACCGCGCCGTCGCACCACCAGGGATTCGCCTGCCGGTCGCGTCCCGGGCCGGGCCTGCTTGGACCGGACTGGCATGAGATTTCCCGCTACCCCGGTTCGCCGCCGAGAGGGGGTGTTGGTCGTAAGGACCGGCTTTTGCCCGCGCTGGTCAGAACGCAACCTCACTCGGGAGGGCGTGCGGCATGTTGGCATGCGGAATCGGCCGGGATCACGCGTGCTATCGCCGATACGTCCCGATGAGTTCAGCCGTTCGTATCGTACAGCCCTTCATCGCATCGAGCAGCATGTTCCTATTCACGGCGCCGGCCAGAATCAGGGGCTCGCTCAGGGCAAAGAGCCTGAAATGATAATGATGCGCCCCGTGCTCCGGCGGCGGCGCGGGACCGCGATACCCCACGCTGTCAGCCCCCCAGGAATTCAAGCCCTGTCGCGTGCCGGGAGGATCCCCGATCGTATCGTCGCGAGGCAGTCCTTCGGGCAACTGGCTCACGATCCCGGGGATGGCATACAGGACCCAGTGGACCCAGGGCTCGTCCCGTGGAGCGTCAGGGTCGTCCATGATGAGGGCATACTGGTTCACGGCTTCTCCGGACACGTCCCACGCTAGCGGCGGCGATATGTTCTCACCGTCCTCCGTGTACTTCTTCGGGATCATCTGGCCGTCTTCAAAAGCCGGACTGCGTAGCTGAAGCTCCATTGGGTATCTCCGTCTGCTGGCATACGAGTGTTCTGTGCCTTGCGCGGACTCACGTGGCATTGATCGGCACGGCTGCTGCGAACCGGCGATCCCGCGCAACTCCTGTCTTTCCGTCACTCTTGCCTACCACCACGGTCTTGCCCCCAGGTGAAATTAGCCTGAAACCGCCGTAATGTATGGACGGCGAATGCAGCGCATCACGCCTGCGCCGGGCTGTAAGAGTTGTCCCCGAGCGAATGTATAGTCTTGTCAGACTCCGTTCGTCGCGCCGTCCTCGGCTGCGGAGAGGTCGGAAAACATGACTCACCATCAGCCGCGACACTCTCCGTCGATCACCGGAAACGAGAGTCTCTCCAATTCCCATGACCGACACGGCACTATTGCCAATCGGGCGGGGAACGCTCAGGGCACGGTTCCGGAACCGCCGACGGACCGCGGGCCCCGGGAACGCGCACCTGGTCGAAGGCGCATTCCGGGTCGGCCCTCGTCCCGGCACGCGTGCGGGGGTGCCGTCCCCATTCGGCTCATTACGTGGATTTCACGCCCCTGTCAGCCCGCATTCAGGATCGCGATGTATCGGTCTCACTGTGGGGTGGCCTGGACGCTGCACGGCAGCGATACCCTGACAAGGCCGCGCGACGGCGCGACGTCGAAGCCCATGAGACCCAGGTGTTGCTGCTGACCGCGATGCATTCCCAGGACATATACAACTGCAAGATTCCGAGGGCACAGCGATGCCGGGTTCACTACAGCGCCCCGAACGGGCGCCTGTTTTCCTTCAGGACCTGCACCTCCGGTCCGACTTTCGGCCATCGCGTCGAGTCGGACATGGCCACACGGAGGAGGAGAAGAACAAGGACCGCAGGACGTGATGTGAGGCCGGTTCTGCATTCCGGCGTCGGGATCTCTGCGGGGAGAGTGGTCAGAGAGTCACGCCGAGATGAGATTCCCAGGTGGATCGGCTGGCAGGACAACGGGGGATGGAAACCGCGGTCAGCGCCGGACGCCGCACTGCCAGGCAATGCGGCATCCGGCACCACGTACGACGGTACTGCGCGGTGCGGGGCCTTGGGATTGCCACCACCGTGCATGCACTGGACGCGCGAACGTCCACGTTGCTGGTCGTCATCATTCGGTTGGGCCGGACCGTGGGGGTCGGCCCGCGGTGCAGCGCCGCAGCGGCGTGAGGCATTGGACGAACGAGACGACCGGGTGCCTGCGGTCTCCGCAAATTGCCTGACGTTGTGATGGAGCGACTTCGCGCTCCGTCACGGGACAAGCAGCCCGATGAACGATTGTCCGGGACGCAGAGGATCCACATCCTCGCCGGCTGCCGACGGCGCCACCGCGTCAACCTACGAAGAAACCGTCCACGGGTCCGGCGGCGAAAGGCCGATTGTGATTCCACCGGGCCAATGCCTGTCATTCCCGGTGACCGGCTCAGCCTGCCGTGGAAGGCCGGCCAGGGCCCGAAGCAAATCGTGCTGCGAGACGGTACCCTCCAGCTTGCCAGCGGTCACGACCGGAAGCGGGTTGGAGCCGGGTGACCGGCTCAGCACCGCCCAGGCCTTCTCCGTTGAGTCATCCCCGGCCAAGGTGGGTGGACCAAGTTCCGTGAGCGCCAGAACGCCCCGCTCCAGTACCTTGTCGCCATCCGCCGATACCACGGCCCGGACGTCGTGATCGCAGATCACGCCGACGAACGTCCCGTCCGTCTCGATCACGGGCAGGTGCCGCAGGCGGTGACGGCCCATCAATTCCACAGCGTCTCCAAGCCGCATCAGTGGTTTCGCCACCACCGGATTGAGCGTCATGCATGCCCGAACATTCATGATTCGTCATCCTTTCGGGAAACGCTTGTCGATCCGTCCCTGCACATAGGCCGATCGGCCGGTCGTTTCACCTTTCTCCGTATGGGCGGCCGCGGGCGCGGCGTGCTGAAGACCCACCGCGCCCGCCGGTTCTGCAGGCTCTCCCGCCTGCCTCTCCCGATTCCAGTAGCAGTTCATCCGGGGACACACGCCCGGCACCTCCTGGCCGGCCGCATGCGGCCCCGTATCGATGACACCCCTCGCGGTTCGCGAGGAGTGGGTGCAGACTCTCGCGGCACCGGGCGTTTGCCACTCCCCCTGCGATCCGGCCTCTTCCCCGGCCTCCGGGCCGCACTGGCGGATGCTTTTCGTGGATCGACGCCCCTGTGCCGAAGGGATGCCGGCCGCGGAACAACCCGGTTGAATGGACTTCCACCATTCACGTGCATGGTACGAGCACTCATTCCCTTTCTCGTTAGGCACTCGCCATATTGCTTATGCACCAGGAACGCGTCGCCCGCAATCGGGTTGGCGCCCAAAACCCTCTCATCTCTGCCCCAGACCCGCATGGGGGATTCCCTGATGTACAGTTGGATCAATCCCGGTTATCATGAATGCTCGTGGAACCACACGTCTCGTGGTTTCCCGAGGAATTGCCGAGGCCCATCGCTTTCACGACGCAGAAAGAGAGCCAGCGCATGCCGCACCCAACTTCGCACGAAGGACGGCCTCACCTTGAAGCGATCCCCAAAGTGCCCACCGGGATCGGCGGGCTCGATGAAGTCCTGCACGGAGGTCTGGCGGAGGGTCGCACAACCCTCATCAGCGGCGGTCCCGGAACCGGCAAGACCCTGTTGTCGCTGGAAATCCTGTATCGGGGCGTCTTGGCCGGCCAGCCCGGCCTTTTCGTGACCTTCGAGGAAACCGCCGATGCCATCCGTCGCGACGCTCGTGCCCTGGGCTGGGACCTGGACGCGCTGGAACGCTCGGGAATGCTCTTTATCCTGCAAGCGGACGTTTCCCCGGACATGATCCTGAGCGGGGATTTCAGCGTGGGCGGGCTGCTGGCCATCCTGGCGGGGAAGTTGAACGAGTTGGGTGCGCGTTGCGTCGTGCTCGATGCCGTGGATGTGCTGATGCGCGTTTTTCGCGATCCGGCCCGCGAGCAAAGCCAGTTCCTTATCGTGCGCGACTGGCTGCGTCAGCGATCCTTGAACTCACTGCTGACGGTCAAGACAACCGATGGGGGCACGGTCCAGTACCCGTTTCTGGACTTCATGGCGGATTGCGTCATCCGACTCGACCAGCGCGTGGACGGACAGGTCACGACCCGTCGTCTGCGCGTGCTGAAGTTTCGCGGTTCAGGGTACATGGCCAACGAGTGTCCCTTTCTGATCGATACGAATGGGACCGGTGGCGGCTTCGTCGTGATGCCCGTACCCTCGCTCGTGCCCGTGCAGCATCCTCTGGACGAGCGGCTCTCCACGGGAAACCGTGCTCTCGATGAGCTGACGGGCGGCGGCTACTGGCGCGGATCCTGCGTACTCGTCATTGGTTCCAGCGGCACCGGAAAAACCACGCTGGCCTGCACCTTCGCAGTCGCGGCGTGTCGACGCGGGGAAAAAGTGCTCTACGTCTCCTTCGAGGACTCGGACGTGGCTTTGGTGAAATCCATGGGCAGTCCGGGCATCGACCTGAGCACACACCGGGAGGCCGGCCGCCTGCTGCTGCATGCCGTCATGCCCGAATCCCTGGGTGTCGAGCAGCACCTGCATCAGATCCTGCAGGCACGGAAGGCGTTTTCCGCCGACCACGTGGTGGTCGACTCGATCTCCGCCTGCCGGCGCTTGGGTTCCCAGCACGCCGCCTTCGATTTCCTGGTGCGGCTGCTGACCCACAGCAAGACCGATGGAGTCACGTGTCTGTTCGTCAACCAACGAAGCAACGGAACCGGGCACCAGGACGCCAGCGGCATCGGCATCGCGTCGCTGGTGGACACACTTGTAGAACTAGGATTAGTCGCCTGTGGCGGGACGCTGGAGCGCACTCTGCTGGTCCGCAAGTCCCGTGGCACAAAGCACTCGCTTCTGGAGCATCGCTTCCTGATCACCGAGCAAGGGCTGGAACTGCCCGTGTCGGCGGCTCGTGAACAATTGCGGCCACCGCCCGTCGGGACCGCGCCTCCCGGGAGTAGGTCATGACGACCGCCGCATCGCAACCTGCCAGCCAGGACCAGCAGTCGCCTGCCACGTACCGACTATCGCTCTTCGTGGCGGGTGACGAACCGAACTCGCGGCTGGCCAGGGAGAATCTCGGCCGGCTGCGCGACGTGATTCCGGCACACCGGTGCGAAGTGGAGATTGTCGACGTGCTCGTGGATTACCGGCCGGCCCTGGAGCACAATGTTCTGGTGACGCCCTGCCTGCTTTGGCACAACGCCGGCTGCCCCGTGCGGGTCGTGGGCACCCTGAGCGACGCGCAGCGCGTCCGCGCCGCCTTGGGATTTCCGAGTGAGTAGTCATGCCGGACGATGAACTGCAGGAGCTTCGCGCACGCCTGGCCGAAGCCGAGGCCGTCATTGCCGCCCTTCGGTCCGGCGAGGTGGATGCTATCGTGGGCGAGCATCAGGTCACGCTGGTCCGCTTGCGGGAGGCGGAAGACGAACTGCGGCGAGAACGTGCCCGGCTGGAAACCGTTCTGCGGCGCCTCCCCGCAGGCGTGGTCATCGCGGAGGCGCCGTCCGGCAGGCTCATCCTGGGCAACGCCCAGGTGAAGCACATCTGGAGGAAGGATTTCATTCCATCGGAAGGCATCGAGCAGTACGATGCATACAAGGGGTTCCATTCGGACGGGCGCCCGTATCGTGCAGATGAATGGCCTTTGGCTCGGACCCTGGCCACCGGCGAACCGGTTGAGGAGGAAGTCCGGTTCCAGAGAGGCGACGGCTCGTTCGGTTGGATGCTGGCCAACGCTGCGCCGATTCTGGACGCTGACGGACGCATGACGGCGGCAGTGGTGATCTTCACCGACATCAGCGAGCGAAAACACGCCGAGGACGAACTGCGTCGCCTGAATGATACGCTCGAGCAGCGCGTCACCGAACGGACCGGCATGCTCCAGCTGCTCAACGACGTAGCCGCCGCGGCCAACGAAGCCCGAAACGTGGAGGAGGCGATCGCGTACACGCTCAAGCGGGTCGGCGAGTACAACGGCTGGAACTTCGGTCACGCGTACCTCCTCGAAGAGGGCGATCCGGTTACGCTGGTCCCGGTCCGTACGTTCTACGAAGCGGCGCCGGGGCGTTTCCGTCCCTTCCGGGAAGCCACGCTGCGTACGCGCCTCCGCTCGGGGCAGGGTTTGCCCGGCCGCGTGCTGGACAGCAAGAGCGTGCAGTGGGCCGACGACATTGGCCTGGAACTCGGGGCCCGGCGGGCGGCGATCGGCGTGGAACTGGGCATCCGGTGCGGGGCGGCGTTCCCCATCTTCTCGGGTGACGAAGTGGTCGGCGTGCTGGAGTTCTTCTCCGACAAGCGGATCGAACGCACGGACCGGCTGCTGGACTCCATGACCGGCATCGGTACTCAACTGGGCCGGGTGGTGGAACGGCAGCGGTTCGAACGAGACCTGGCGCGGGTGCTGCTTGCCGAACAGCAGCGCATTGCCCAGGATCTGCATGACGCCGTCGGGCAGGAAATCGCCGGGCTGGCCCTCATTGCCGAACAAACGGCCCGGCGGGCCCGGAACGGAAGCCCGCCCGGCCCCGAGGCGTTGCAGGATTGGGTCGAGAGTCTTCGCCACGCCCTGGAAGGTACACGGGCGGTCGTGCGGGACCTGCTACCGCCAGCCGTATCTCATGCAGGAGCTTTGGTTGCGGCGTTGCAGGAGCTGGCCGCCGACGTATCGCAGCACTACAACGTGATTTGTGAAATCGAGTCCTCCGGGCCGGTCGCGGTCGAACTGCCTGAAGTGGCGGCGCATCTGTACCGCATCGCGGCCGAGGCGGTGACGAATGCCGCCCGGCATGCGCGAGCGCGCCGGATCACCCTGCGTCTGTCCTTCGAGGACGACATGCTGGTGCTCACGGTACAGGATGATGGCGAGGGGATCCCGCGGGATCCTGGGACGGGCGGCTCCGGGCTGCGGATCATGCAGCATCGGGCGAACGTGATCGGGGCAAGCCTGGAGGTTCGCTGCCCCGCCGAGGGCGGAACAATCGTGACCTGTGCGTTGCCCGAAGCGCAGCTAGGCGGGTCCGAGGGCGAGGAGGCCTAGGATGGCCAAGACCCGCGTGTTAATTGTCGACGATCACCCGCTGATGCGGCGCGGCCTGCGGGAGACCCTGTCGGCCGACCTGGACCTGGACGTGTGTGCCGAAGCCGCCGACACGGAAGAGGCGATCGCACAGACGCGCGAATCGAAGCCGCAGGTCGCTATCATCGACTTGTCTTTGCCCAGTGGCAGCGGCCTGGAGCTTGCCAAGCGGCTGATGACCATTCGCGAGGACCTGCGAATCCTGATTGTGTCGATGCACGATGAATCCATCTTTGCCGAACGAGCCCTGCGTGCGGGGGCCCTGGGATATGTCAGCAAGTTACGACCCGGCTCCGAACTGCTGGAAGCCGTCCGCAAGGTCGCCCGCGGGGAGACCGCGCTCAGTCAGCCAGTGGTGGACCGACTTGTCCGCCGTGGAATCGACGCCGGACAGGGACCCGTAACGGGCGTGGAGAGCCTTTCCGACCGTGAGCTGGAGGTGTTTGAGCTGCTCGGCAAGGGGCTGGGTACGCGAGCGATCGCGGAACGGCTCTGCCTGAGCGTGAAGACCATCGAGACCCATCGCGAGCACATCAAGAAGAAGCTCAACCTGGGCAGCAGCGCTGAGCTGAGCCGCCACGCCACCCTCTGGGC
>CAZYYC010000092.1:0-14307 GCA_964650935.1 uncultured Anaerolineales bacterium | reverse complement strand
GCCCTCTGCGAGACGCTGGTCGATAACGGCTACCAGGTCCGTGAGGCATCCGACGGCCTTGCTGCGCTGGCCCTCCTCGGCGAGGAGGACATCCATGTGGACCTCGTTCTCAGCGATGTCGTGATGCCACGCATGGGGGGCCTGGCATTGGCCAACGCGCTACGGGAACGCGGCTGGGCCATCCCCGTGATCCTGATGAGCGGTCATCCCCGCCAGCGCAACCTCGACGAACTGCTGGCTCAGGGCGTGGCCGACTGGTTACCGAAGCCCCCCAACCTCGACGACCTCGCCCGTGCCGTTGATGCCGCCTTCCGAAGTCGCCGCTAGCCGCCCCGGGACGCGGGAGGCGCCACTAGATGAGTTCAGCTGAGAGCCGCTCACCGACGGCCCGGCAAGTTGACGCACGCCTTGGGGGCTCTATACTGGGCATCGCGAAGGGGTGCACAGCGCGCCCTCATCCTGTCACAACGCATACTGCGCAGAGGGAGGAGCACGATGGAGACGACCCATCCACTGGAGCGCGATAGGTCTCTCTCGTGGGAGACTGAGATTCCCCTGGTCACCAATCCCCTCATCGCGAGGCAACTGCTGCTCGTCGCCGCAGGCGCAGGGCTTCTGATGGCCTTCTTGTTGACCTTCATCATGGCCACCACCGGCGAGTTTGACCAGATCCCGATGATGCTGCTGATCTCGCTGGCGGCAGCCGTCGGGCTCGGGCTCCTGCTCTTCCTGGTCGCCCTGATCGCCTTCGGCAACCGCATCCGTGTCCGCTTCACCGTCGACGCCGAGGGCATCCTATGGGAGACGGTGGATCGACGCGCACGCGCCGGCAACCGCCTGGCGGTGATCGCGGGGATGTTGGGAGGCAGCCCGCAGACGGCGGGTGCAGGCCTTTTGGGGGCATCACGCGAGACCGAGACGGTTCGCTGGGACGAACTCGCCGGTTTCTCGGTGGCCCCGCGCCACCGGATGCTCACCCTGCGCGGTCGTTGGCGCCCGGTGATGATGGTCGTCTGCCTTCCCGAGAACTTCGACCGGGTCACTGCCTATGCCAACAACAGGATTGCGCCGCCCATGGAAGGCGCCAAGCTACGCCTGCGCAGCAGGCCGTTGATCAACGGCCTGTTACGCACAGGCTTGGTTGTCCTGGCGGCAGCCCCCGTCTTCGCCCTGGCCTCCTACCCCTTCAACCTCGATCTGCTCCTGCCCCTCATCTGGTTCGTCTTCGCGCTGGCGACCGTGTGGCTCATCCCGCTCTTCGGCTGGGTCGTCATCGCCTGCAGCGTGCTCCTCGGCCTGCAGATCGCGTGGATTGGAGCCTCCGAGTTCGTCTACCTCGGCGGGACCGAACAGATCACCTTCTTCCTCGCCTTCGCCGGCCTAGCCCTGATGTTCGCACTTGCCTGGCGCGCCCTGCATGGCAGAGTGCTCTCACCTCTGATGGAGCCCTAGCCCACAAGCCGTCGGCACCCATCTCCCCACGTGGCGGGGGCAGCGCGCATCCCACACGCGTTCACCGACCTCTGTCCGGCGTTCAGCGCATCGGCAGACCGCACCGGTCAGGGGAGCTGCCACCGAAGCGTCCAGCCTCCTTCGACGACCCGTCTGACCCCATCGACCGTCACACGGTACACCCCCGGCTGCACGCTGCCGCTCGCCGGATCCACGACATCAAATCCCAGCCACACCTCATGGCGTGAATCGCCCTCCGCAGGGGGCCCCGCACCGCCGACCGCGCTACCGAGATCCACCTGCCGCCCATCCGGACCGGTCACGGCAGCAAGACTCACGCCGGAGAGCCGTCGCGACTGCGTGACCGGCGTGATGGGCGCCGAGCGCAGCATCAGCATCGTCGTGCCGTTAAGCTCCGCGAGATGCGCCCGGGTGAAGTGCAGCTGAACCTCGCCCAACGTCATCGGAATATCCACCTCCCACGTTGGGCTGACAGCCCACGGCGCGTCGGCATCCCTGGTCCGAGGCACGCTCGCCACCCCAGCGGGCACAGTGACGTCGACGCCTGCTGTCGCGGATGTCACGATCTCAACGGCGGGGACGTGCAGCGTGAGCCGCCGTGCTAGCTGGTCGAGAGGCTCAAAGGCCATGACGGTCAAGTCCACGCCTATCGGCTGACCCGGCGCTGTCCCCCCAATGGGCACCCAACCGACGGCACGTGCCGGTGCATAGGCGTGAGCCCGATCATCGATCAGAGAGAGCCCCTCCGGTCTCACGTTGGGCCAGGTCCAGCGCAGCGCCGCACCCAGAGTCGTCCCCGCCGGAGGATCGAGCAGTCCGACCTGCACATGCGTGAGCCGGTCGGTCAACACCACCTTCTCAACCTGCAGCGTCAGCCCCTGTCGTGTCTGAGCAGACTCGGTCGGACGCATCACCAGCGGCGTTAGGCCCGTGTCGGCGCCGCCGGCCGGACTTGGGATCTCCCACGAGACTGTCCACACATCATTGAGACAGAGCCGGGCGCCGTCGATCGGCACGTGGATCACGCTACTGGGCATCGGATGCCCCTCCTCGATCACGAGGCCCGCGCGCACCTGTTGCGACTGTGGGCTATACTCGCCGACACTCCCGGCCCGGAAGCCGGCAACCACGCCATCGAAGCGGAGGCCGCAGAGTCCCAGCACTCCGTCCCGCGCGACAGGCGCGATGTCGAACCACAGGGTCGGCCGCAGCACCAGATCTCCAGGACGGCCCAGCTCCTCATTCACCAGCCGTGCACGTTGGACGTGCACAGGTACACCCGCCATCTCCAACGTCAGATCCATAGGCCAGACATCGCCCGCTTGGGGACCGTCACCCACGTCCAGCGTCAGGGCCGCCTCCGTCGGGACATCGAAATCGAAACCCCCCATCGTCAACGTTAGCGTCCGAGCCGCCAGCGAGACCGGCGAGAAGGTCAGCGTGCGACTTAGGGTCGAGATCTCATCATCGGGCTCAGGCCCGCCATCCGCATCCGGCTGCAGGGCGACGACCACACTCTGAATCAGGCTGTCCTCATCCCGGCCTCCGACCTGTTCGTAGTAGACGTGACCCAAATCGTCGGTCAACTGCGGCAGATGGGAACCCCGGATGAAGTGGCTCTCCCAAGAAGGGTCGGTCCACTGGAGCTGGAGCTGCAGCGCCGTCTCATCCGGACCGTGCGCCACCTCCAGCACCCGGAGCGTGACACCGTGTCGGGTATCGGTGGCGTCGGGCGGCGTGTAGGGCTGCGGGAAGAGCTCTGTCACGAGCTCGCCGGTAGCGGCGCGCAGCACGAGCGGCATCTCCCAATCCTCGGGCGCGACCCCCGTCGGCACTAACGGCAGGGTCGGCACCACCAACGCCACGCGGTGGACATCCGGCGGCAGCGCCGGGAAGACGACCGTCCCCCCGCCCCAGCGCAGCGTGAAGGTCTCCGGCAACAGCTCCTGTCCATCGGGCAGGCGCAGTCGTGGCTCGTGCCCCGGTGCCATCTCCGGCCCCTGGGGGATCACCTGGTCCTCCTGCGGCAGCCCCTGGCTGCTGAACACCACCGTCGTCTCATCGGGCCGGGCAAGCACCTGTCCTACCGTGAGCGTCACACCGTCGCGCGTCGCAGCAACCGGCGCTGTGAGCACCCGTGTCGACGCCAGGTCCACGAAGCCGATGCCGGACACGTAGCCCAACCATTGTTGCACCTGTGCCCAGACCCGGCGCGGCCCAACCATCGCGAGCACAGACGCCACGACGATCAGGATCGCCAACACCCCCGCCATGCCCCAACGCCGCCAGGCAAGGGCCGGCGCCCGCTTCTCCGGGGTCGGGTACAGCTGCGCCATCAGTCGGCTCTCCAGCTGATCTTCGAATCCTGCCGGCGCCACCGGCTGCGTCGTGATCAGAAGCTCACAGACATCCTCGCGCCCATCGTGTTCGGCCCCGGAGGGTGATGCGCCCTTGATCACACGCTCGATGCGGGCCAGTAACTCTCTATCTTCCTTCGTCAACACCATCGCCTTATCCACGGGATACCTCCGACGTTGCCATCGCCTCACCGGTTGAGACAGCTGCCTGTTCATAGTGCTCCTGCAACCGGCGCACGCCACGAGAGAGATGCGCCGCGACCGTGCGCTCGTCAAGATCAAGCAGAGCGGCGATCTCCTGATTCCGCAGCCCTCCGAAGAAGCGTAATGTCACGATCTCCTGCTGACGCGGTGACAGATCGCCGATCAGATGGCGCAGATGCGCCAACACCTCCTTACGGGCCAGCTCATCAGCGGGCAGATCATCGGCGGCTCGCACATCCGGCAACAGCTCGAGCGGTATGGGCTCGGGCCACCGCGCATCAGCGCGATAGAAGTTCGCAACGAGATTGTGGGCAATGCGGAAAAGCCACGCCGCGAAGCTTCCCTCGCCGCGCCACCGAAAGCGTGACAGATGCTCTACAGCTCTCAAGAAGGTCTCAGCCGTGAGGTCCTCCGCGTCCTGGACCCGCCCCACGCGGTAACTGATATAGGCGTGGACCCGCGGAAAATAGGCACGGTAGAGCTCGCGAAAGGCCTCGGGCTCACGTGTCGCCCGCCGCACCAATCGCCGCTCCACCCTCGGCGCCAGATCGCTTGACATCCGGCCTCCTCTCACCCCATCACGCTACATCGTTATAGCATCCGCGTTGCAGTGATACAAACACGGACAGAGCCCGAATACTGCGATCGGGAGCCCGAATACTGCGATCTGGGACGGAGAAGCCGCCTCAAACCTATCCACCCAACCTATCGATCGATAGGTGACGACCTATCCATCCATCCCCTATACTGTGGGCGTTGAGACAGGTCGGGTTTGCCCCTACAGAACGTACGCCACTGCAAGAGGAGGTATGAGGATGACACACAATGACGATGCGCCGCGCTACGAGATTCGGCTGCAAGGGCATCTGGACGCCCGGCGCGCCGAGCGCTTTGTCGGGATGCGCATTACGCTGCTGGACAGCGGGGAGACGCAGCTCGTGGGCCCGGTCGCCGATCAGGCCGCGCTCTACGGGATCTTGGACCGCATTCGGGATATGGGCGTCCCGTTGCTGACGGTGCGCCGTCTCGATCTCGCGGATGCCGATGATGACTATGACAGGCCCGCATCGTGCGGGCCACAAGATGGAGGCGCTGACGATGACGTCACACAATAGCATTCTCAAACTGATAGGGCGCAGCCTGCTGCTGGTGACCTTACTGAGCTTGGGCCTTGACCTGATGGGCCCCAAGTCCCTGGCTGCCGCCGCGCCGCTAACGCCGGAGGCCCTGGAGGCCTTCTTCGATGCCGAACTGACCCGGCAGATGGCGGATGAGGGCCTGGTGGGGGCGACCGTAGCGGTGGTCCAGGGCGACGCGCAGGTCTTCGCCAAGGGATACGGTTACGCCGATCTGGCAGCAGGCACGTCGGTCGATGTCGATCGCACCCTCTTCTACATCGGCTCCGACGGGAAGCTCTTCACCTGGACGGCAGTGATGCAGTTGGCCGAGCAGGGGCGACTCGATCTGCGCGCCGACGTCAACAGCTACCTCGACTTCGAGATCCCGACGACCTTCCCGGAGCCGATCACCCTGCACCACCTGATGACGCACACCGCCGGCTTCGAGGAGCAGTTGGCAGCGCTCTTTGTGGGAAACGAGGCCGATCTGCTGCCGCTACGCGACTTCCTGGTTCGCCACCGGCCCGCCCGCGTCTATGCGCCGGGCGCGATCTATGCCTACTCGAACTACGGCACAGCCTTGGCGGGCTACATCGTCGCGCGCGTCTCCGGTCAGTCCTACGAGGACTACATCACAGCCCACCTGTTGGCGCCGCTGGGCATGGCGCGCAGCGCCGCGGTGCAGCCCCTGCCGCCCGAGCTGGGGCCGGACATGTCAGTGGGCTACCAGGTGCGCGATGATGCCTATGACACCCTCGACTTCGAGTGGGTCGCCGCGGCGCCCTGCGCTCCCATCCGCGCCACCGCGCCCGACATCGGGCGCTTCATGCGCGCGCACCTCAACGGCGGCTGCGTGGACGGCGTCTGCATCCTGCAGCCGGAGACGCTGCAGGAGATGCACCGCCTGCAGTTTGCGCACCACCCGTCCCTGTTCGGATCGTCCTACGACTTCGTCGCCTCGCGCTTCAACGGACAACGTGTCCTCTGGCACATGGGGGAGAGCGCGCGTTTTGTCACCGCACTGGCCCTCCTGCCGGAGTCGGACATCGGGCTGCTGGTCTCCTACAACACCCCCCCGGTCGATGGGACCGCCATCCTTTTCCGCTTCCTCGACGCCTTCTACCCCATCGAACGCCCGACCCCCCAGCCGGCGACCTTGCCGGACCGAACAGCGCGTGCCGACGCCGTCTCCGGCACCTATGTCTCATCGCGGGCCGCGCATACCTCACCTCAGAAGCTGATCACCTGGCTGGGCACGCTGCCGGTCATGGCGACGGCAGCGGAGGAGCTGGCGGTGGGCACGCGGCGCTACGTCGAGACCGAGCCCGGCCTCTTTCAGCAGCGAGACGGCGACCGTGCCCTCACCTTTCGCGAGGATGCGGGACGCACGTGGCTTTTCGAGGGGTCGCTCGCCTACTTCAAGTTACGCTGGTACGAGCAGCCCCTGCTGCACCTGGGCCTTTTCGCCGTGAGCCTGCTGCTCTTTGCCTCGGGCTGGATCGCCTGGCCCCTGGCGGCAGTGCGCCACCGACGGCGCGGCGAGGGCGTGGCCGGGGAGGTGCGCTCGGCTCGGTGGACAGCGGCGGGGCTGGGCCTGCTGATGACCGGACTGCTGGCGGCCTTTGTGGTGCGTATGCTGGCCTTCGGTACGACCTACGTCTACCCGACGGCAGCAGTGGCGCTAATAACGCGGCTGCTCTGGGTCACCGTGCCCCTGACGATTGCCGTGGTTGTATTCGCTGCACGAGCTTGGCGCCGGCGCGAGTTTGCCTGTGCATGGCGCCTGCACTACAGCCTCATCGCCCTGGCGGCGGTCGCCCTGACCTGTTCACTGTGGCTCTGGCGATTGCTGGCGATTTGACAACACTTAGCGTGAAAGGCACACATCACGATGACACTGTCAACCTATGAACCGGCGACGTTAGAAATCTGGCTTACGCTGGGTCTGGGGCTGACCGTGCTCAGCCCTTATTACCGCGGCTTCGCCCGACGTCTGGGACTGCGCGGCGACGAACAGGTGCTTGACTTCGGCTCCGGCTCGGGCGTCTGCTCGCGACACGTCGCTGCCCGGCTCCGACACGGCGGACACCTCGACTGCGTGGACATCTCCGACCGCTGGATGCACGTGATCCGTCGGACCCTAAGCCGCTTCGACAACGTCGGCTACCACCGGGGCCGGATCACGACGCTCGCCCTACCCGAGGCCGCCTACGACATGGTCGTGATCCACTTCGTCCTGCACGACATTCCCGCCGCCGAGCGCCCGGATGTGGTCGCGGCGCTGGTGCGGCGGCTCAAGCCGGGAGGGCGACTGGTGCTGCGCGAACCGCAGGACCACGGCCTGACGCTCGACGAGCTGGACCACCTGATGACGGTGGCAGGCCTGCGACCGACCTCGACCGTGGCGCACCGTGTCGCGACCATGTCCGTCTATGACGCGATCTATTCACATCGAAAGGAACTCCAATGAAGACCAAAACCCTACACAAGATCCGGCCCTATGGTGTAGCTGGGATCATCCTGATCAGCTACTTCCTCGGCCTGCGTCCGCTGCTCGGCGCGGGCCCGAGCGCCCTGATCGAGGGTGTGACACTGGCTGCCGCCCTGATGGTCTTGCTCGGCGCGCTGCTCCTCGCTGCGACTGCGGGGATCGCGCTGGCGCTGGGAAAGCCGCGGGCGCAGCAACTGCGCCGTCGCGGCGCCGTCGCGGTCGCCGCACTGACGCTGATCGTGACCATCGTCGGCGCCTCGCAGGCGCTGGCGCACACCCCGCAAATCCGCGGCGCCGACGGCAAGCCGCTCCCCGGGAGCATCGCCACCGTTGAGGCGGTGGAGCTGGGTGGCGTCCGACAGTGGCTCATCATTCGCGGACACGACGTGACCAAGCCCGTGCTCCTCTTCCTCTCCGGCGGACCCGGTGCTAGTGAAGCCGCCCGCGTCCTGCGCTTCAACCAGGCGCTAGAGGAGGACTACGTCGTCGTTATCTGGGAGCAACGCGGCTGCACCAAGTCCTATCCCTCGATCAACCCCAAGAGCGCCCTGACGGTGGATCAGTACGTAGCGGATATCATCGAGCTCACCGAAATGCTACGCACGCGCTTCGACGAGAAGACCATCACCTTAGTGGGCCACTCGTGGGGCACCATCATCGGCGCTCGCGCCGCACAGGCTCGTCCCGACCTTTTCAGCCACTACGTCGGCACGGCGCAGATGGTCAACGTACAGGAGGCCGACCAGCTCATCTACGATGCCGTCTATGAACACGCACAGAGAACCGGCGACACACCCTTCCTGCAGACACTCGAAGCGCAGGGACCGCCCCCCTACTTCGGCAAGAGTCCTATCCGGCCCTACTCAACGATCTTTGGGCGTGAATACGCCGTCTTCGAGGTCCCCAATATCCGGGATGAAGCCTATCGCCGCGACGGGGACATCCTGCTCCTGTCCCTCAAGCTGCCCGAATACGGTTGGCTCGATCGCGCCTACTACCTCCTCGGCCTGATGAACACGTTCAACGCGGTCTACCCACAGCTCCAGGAGATGGACCTTCGTGGAGATGCCACGCAGTTCGAGCTGCCGGTGACCCTCATCCTGGGCCGTCACGACATGAACAGCCCGTCGCAGATTCCCGAAGCCTACTTCGACCTGATCGAGGCTCCGAGCAAGGAGCTGATCTTCTTCGAAGACTCGGGCCACGGCATGATCTGGGAGGAGGCTGACCGTTTCCACGAGGTCATGACAGGGATCGCCGCGAAGGCGACGCAGTGAGGTGCGCCCGAAGCGGCTCAGGATCCGTCCCGCCTGCGTTGCGCTGCTGACGGAAGCTCGTAGCGGCGAACAAGGCCGTAGAGGGTTGGTTTTCCCCGCAATGCTGTTAGCATAGAGGCGTGTGACGACCAAGCAAGCGAAAGGACGACGATGAAGATCACCGACGGTAAGGCCGTGCAAATAGACTACACGCTCAAGAACGATGCGGGGCAGGTGCTCGACAGCTCCGAAGGCCGGCAGCCCCTAGCCTACCTCCACGGCGCCGGGAACATCATCCCGGGTCTGGAGCAGGCGCTGGAGGGCAGGGAGACCGGGGATACCCTCTCAGTCTCGATCCCGCCGGAGCAGGGATACGGGGAACGCAAAGAGGATATGGTGATGACCGCCGATCCCGCGCAGTTCCCCAACCCCGATATGGTCAAGTTGGGCGCGCGGTTCCAACTCCAGACGGATGAGGGCCGCTACCTGGCGACGGTGGTCGGCGTGACCGCCGATGCGGTGAAGCTGGACCTCAACCACCCTCTGGCGGGTGAGACGCTCCACTTCGACGTCGAGGTGATGGACGTTCAAGAGGCCTCAGAAGAGGAGATCGCCCACGGCCACGTGCACGCGGGGCACGAGCACTAAGTCCGTCTCCCGGTCACGTCACCGGGAGCATGTGTTGACCACGCCCGGGCCGGCAAACCGGCCCGGGCGTGTTGCTTGCCGGGTCGCACCATGCTATAGCCCTACGTGGTACAATAGTGCTATGGTCGATCCGTCACCCGAGCACGTAGTCCCGACTGAACTGCTGCAGACCAAGCTCTACCGCCCGATGATCCGACCCGCCTTGGTCTCACGATCGCGGCTGCGCCTGCGACTCGACGCGGGGCTACAAGCGGGATCCATGTTTGCGCGCAAGCTGACCCTGGTTGCGGCACCTGCCGGCTTCGGCAAGACGACGTTGGTAGCAACATGGATTGACCGGCTGGCGACATCGACTCCGGACGCGCCGGTCTGTGGCTGGCTTTCACTTGACGCCACCGACAATGATCCGCCGCGCTTCTTAGGCTACCTACTCGCCGCGCTCCAGCCGGCGGCACCCTCACTTGGGGGATTGCGCCAGACGATCCTGACATCGGGGACAGCTCCCGAGCTGGAAGCTGCCCTGCTCTCGGCCATCAACGTGATCTCCGAAGGGGGGATGTTGACGGTGCTGGTGCTGGACGATGTTCACCACCTGCACAGCTCCGGTGTCGCAAGCCTGATGACCTTCTTGGTGGATCACCAACCGGCCAACCTCCATCTCGTCATCGCCACACGGACCGACCCGCCGTTGCCGCTTGCGCGCCTTCGGGCGCGAGGTCAGATGCTGGAACTCCGCGCCCAGGATCTGCGATTTACCGAATCCGAGGCTGCCGAGTTTCTCACACGCACGATGGGCCTCGAGCTGCAACCTGAGTGGATCGCCGCCCTTGAGCAACGCACCGAGGGCTGGATCGCGGGTCTGCAACTCGCTGCGCTCTCGCTCTACGGGCATGATGATCCGGCGGCTTTTGTCGGCGCCCTCACGGGTAGTCACCGCTACATCATCGATTACCTCGTCGACGAGGTCCTCACGCACCAACCGCCCGCACTGCGCGACTTCCTCGTGCAGACCTCAATCCTCGACCGGCTCTGTGCGCCACTCTGCGCGGCGGTTCTCCCCTCAATCTCGCCACCCGAGGCTCAGGCCGTACTTGAGAAGCTCGATCGGTCCAACCTCTTCCTAATGCCCCTTGACGATCAACGCCGCTGGTATCGCTATCATCACCTTTTTGCCGACTCTCTGCGCGTCTCACTGGACTCGGCGGAGCGGGCGACCTTGCACCGTCGTGCAGCCCGCTGGTTCGAGGCACAGGGACATCCCGACGAAGCCGTCGCCCACGCTCTGGCAAGCGGCGACCTCCCATTCGCCACCGACCGAGTCGAGCACGCGATCCGCGATCCGGCCACATGGTCGGGTGGACGGCTCACGACCCTGGTCAGCTGGCTGGACGCCCTGCCTGATGCCACTCTCGACGAGCGTCCCGTGATCAGTCTACACGTCTCGCGGGCACTCTACCTCTCGGGACGCATTCTCGAATCGGAACGCTTGCTGATCCGGGCCATCAAGGCTTTCGAAGGCGGGGAAGCTGATGACACAGGAGATCTAGCTGCACTCGCCGACATCTACCGTGGTGCCATCGCCGTGATCAGAGGCCAGGTCCAGGACGCCATCCGATGGGTTAACCGAGGGGTGTCCCGGCTGCCGGAGAACGCGCTACACACTCGAGCCCGGGCCTACGACGTCCTTGGCACAGCTTACCGGTATGCCGGCGACGTGCGCCAAGCCGAGGCTCATTTCCTCCAGGCTGCCGCTCTGGCTCAGCAGGCAGGCGTGGCCTATCTGGCGATCAACGCCCGTTGTGAAGCCGCGCAGATGCAGATAGCCCAGGGGCACCTGCAGGAGGCCGTCCAGACCTGCCGTGATGCTCTGCAGCTAAGTCCCACACCCATCCCTCCCCAGGGCCTGGCGTGGGCGATCCTCGGCGAAATCGCTCGCCAACAAAATGACCTGGTGACCGCCGAACGCCATCTCGAGCAAGCCCTGGCGCTGGCGCAGCAAGGGGGGCTCACCGACGACGTTGTGACGACGCTGGCCTACAGGGCCTGGCTCAGGCACAACCAGGGTGACGTGGCAGGTGCACAGCATGACGCTTCTCAGATCGCTCGCACGCTACAGGCCTATGGGATCGAGCGACTATCCCGAGCCGTTGCGGCGCAGCTGGCGCGTTTCGATCTGATGCAGGGTCGTCTGGACGCCGCGACGGCATGGGCCCGCGGCTACGAAGAGACACGCACCACGCCGGAGATCGACTACCGTCACGACACAGAGGACCTCGTACTGGCCCGTGTGCTGCTGGCGACGGGCCGACCACAGCGCGCCCGCGTGATCCTTAACGCTGTCGGCGACCAAGCCCAAGCTGGCGGACGGTTGCGCCGCACGATCGAGGTCCGGCTCCTGACCGCGATCGCACTCCACGATGAGACCGAGATGGAGGAGGCTGCAGGCGTTCTGCGAGAAGCGATCATCCCGGCTGCAGCGGAGCGATGGCTGCGTCTCCTGCTGGATGAGGCCGAGACCGACGTCACCTTCGCCGATGCGCTGGCAGCTCTGTTACCCCGCGTACGGGATGCAGCTCCGGCCTTTGTCGACGAACTGCTGTCCATCCTGGGCCTTCGCGAGACCCCAGCGTCGCCTTCTCGCGAGGGATCCGGGGCCACCGCCACGCTGCTCGAGCCCCCGACCGATCGTGAGCTGGAGATCCTGGGGTTGTTGGCTGAGGGGATGACCAACCGCGAGATTGGCCAGGCCCTTTATATCGCCGTCGGCACGGTCAAGTGGTATCTGCACCACCTCTACGAGAAGCTCGAGGTAAGCAACCGCACCCAGGCTGTCGCCCGCGCGCGGGAGCTTGGCCTGCTCTAGGGGCGAAGGGATATGTCGAGACAAGCACTCGGGACCAGCTACCTAGCGGGACTGGCGGTGCTGACCGCCGCAATCCTGCTCAACGTGCTCGCCGGCCGGCTGGGCCTTTCCACGTGGTACGGCTTCCTCGCAGCCGCAGCCTCCGACCCGCTCAGCGCCGTCAGGGATCTGCGCGCTGGAGACTGGCTCTTCTTGCTCGTGATCTATCCGGGCTTGCTGGGCGCCTGCGCCTACCCGGTCATCACCGGGATATCTTCCCGTCCGGATCGGTAGACGCCGGGCCCGGTTCTCGAATCACGGCGCGCTTGCGCCATCCTCCGGAGGCCAGGGCAGCCAGCGCACGCAGGGCTCGTGCACGAATCGCCAGAAGAGCGGCTCCTCGTCGTAGGGATAGACGTCATAGAGCGCCCAGTGCCGCACCGGATAACCCATGGCGGCGCCCCAATAGGCCCCGTCACGGTGAAAGACATCGAAGATGAACAGATGCGGCGAGTCCTCGCTATCCAGGAACTGCACGTGGACGCGCGCGCCGCCCGCGCCCCGCGGATCGTCGGTCACACCGGGCTCACAGCAGGTGCGCCACCACTCAATATGGTTGATGCGCACCTCCTCATCCCACCGGCTCGCGATCAGGTGCAGGGTCATCTGCTCACGGCGCTCGCGCAGCGCCTCGCTGCGCCCATCGGCTAACTCATGATCCTGTAGCGTCCACGCCTCAAGCGCCGCTGCTTCATCATCGCGGAGGACGGCTCGCACATAGGCGCGTACCTGCGCCTCAGGCGTCTCGCCACGCAAGCGCTCCACCACCGTCGCGCGCAGGGCCCCGCCCGCCGTGCCGCTGCTGAGCCACAAGATCAGCACCGCGCCGGCCAAGGCCCCGAGGATGACCAGACCCAGATAGGCGATCAGCTTACTCTGCCGAGACACAATCGCCAGCTCCTCCCAGGACTAAGAGGGATCGACCTCCCATAGCTCCAACACGCCGGTCCACCGGCCCACGCCGAGCAGCCTGCTGTCGGGCGAGAAGGCTAGGTCCGTGACCCAATCCGTCTCCTCGATGTCGGCAATGTAATCCAACGTCGCCACGACCTCGGCCTCAGGCATCGACCAGATCGTCACGCCATCCGCCGATCCGGCGGTCAGCCAGCGACCGTCGGGCGAAGAAGCCACCGCCCGCCCCTCCTGCGAAAGACCCAGCAACTGCCGGTCGACGTCACCGCCGTCCCAACGCCCTTCTGCAGCGGACCAGAGCGCGACGCCGCGATTCTGGTCCTCCCGTGCACCGGCGACGGCCAACGAGCGACCGTCGGGCAAAAGGCTAGCCGGGTCGCCTTACAGTAGTCGGTCGCGCTCTCAAGCGAACGCAGCAAGCTGCCATCAGCCGTACGCCAGAGACAGACTCTACCGTCATAATGTCCTGCCGCCAGGATCTCTCCGTCAGGTGAGAAGGCCAGTGCCGTGAGCCAGTCAGCGTCGGACGCCTCCAGCACGGCCACCTGCTCGCCGTCCTCGCCGCGACAACACTCCGATCCCAAGCCTACCATAGGCCGTGGGCCTGACCAGTTGCTCGCCCCCAGGCCGCGCACGGCCCAAAGCGCTCAAAGCGCCTTGGGCCGTCTACCGCCTCCCATTCAGCTCCACGCCGAGGTAGCTAGGCGCGCTCTTCTCGACCTGACCCGGAGCTGCTTTCCCCTCCGCCGAAGCGGCGGCGCAGCTGTTTGACGACCCGCTTGTTCAACAGGGCATCGGCTGCGTTGGTGACCGACGTCACCGCCTTCAGCGCACTTGCCTCTCCCTCCCAATGTTCCTCGAGGGCTGCCTCACCCGCTTCGCCCATCAGCTTGGCAACCCGGCCCACGACCAACGCCAGTGCCACGGCGTCATCCACGAAGCCGAT
>CAZYYC010000091.1:0-14478 GCA_964650935.1 uncultured Anaerolineales bacterium | reverse complement strand
AGCCCTGTGCATAGAGATCAGTCTCGTCACCGATGATCTTGATGCTGTTCTTGTTCGCGCCCACCGTCCCATCGGAACCCAGTCCGTAGAAGAGCGCGCGGACGACATCGTCCCCCTCGATATCGAAGGCGGGATCATAGTCGAGACTTGTGTTTGTCACGTCGTCGACAATGCCGACGGTGAAGTGATTCTTGGGGCTCTCCTTCTTCATCTCGTCGAAGACGGCCTTGGCCATCGCCGGCGTGAACTCCTTGCTGGAGAGACCGTAGCGCCCACCGATGACCTTGATCGAACGACCGGCCTCGGCGACTGCGGTGATCGCATCCTGATAGAGAGGCTCGCCTGCACCGCCGGGCTCCTTGGTGCGATCGAGGACCGCCAGCTGCTTGACCGTCGCGGGCAGCATGCCGACGAAGTGCTCCACGCTGAACGGGCGGAAGAGGCGCACCTTGAGCATGCCGACCTTCTCACCCTTCTCCACCAGGTACTCGACCGTCTCCTCGACGACCTCGGCTGCCGAGCCCATCAGAACGACTACACGCTCGGCATCGGGCGCACCGACATAGTCAAAGAGCTTGTAGGACCGTCCCGTCAGGGCGGCGAACTTGTCCATGGCCTCCTGAACGATGCCGGGAGCCTTGAGATAGAAGGGATTGACGGTTTCGCGACCCTGGAAGTAGACATCCGGCCCCTGGGAGGTGCCGCGCACGACGGGGTGCTCGGGATTGAGGGCGCGCTCGCGGTGAGCCTGCACCAGATCATCGCTGATCATCTCGCGGATCTCTGCATCCGAGAGCTCCACAATCTTGTTGACTTCGGAGCTGGTGCGGAAGCCATCGAAGAAGTGAATAAAGGGCACTCGCGATGCCAGCGCCGCAGCCTGCGAGATCAACGCGAAGTCCTGTGCTTCCTGAACCGAGTTGCCGGCGAGCATCGCAAAACCGGTGGCCCGCGCCGCCGTGATATCGCTGTGGTCGCCGAAGATCGAGAGCGCTTGCGCCGAGAGACTGCGGGCGGAGACGTGGAACACGGTGGGGGTCAATTCGCCGGCGATCTTGTACATATTCGGGATCATCAACAACAGGCCCTGAGACGCTGTGAAGGTCGTCGTCAGAGCTCCTGTCTGCAGTGCGCCGTGAACCGCGCCTGCCGCACCGCCTTCCGCCTGCATCTCTGCAACCAGAGGAACGGTGCCCCAGATGTTGGTCTCTCCCTTGGCTGAGAGCTCATCGGCCAACTCTCCCATCGAGCTCGAGGGCGTGATGGGGTAGATCGCAATCACCTCATTGGTCTTGTGTGCAACGGTCGCGCACGCGGTGTTGCCGTCTACCGTGATCATCTTGCGTTCTGCCATATATAAAACCTCCTCGGGGTTGACTATAAGACTGTCTTCGACATAAGCATCGAAGCCGTATGCGGGTCTAGGATGTGATTATAGCATGGCCAAGCCGCCCGTCAAAAGGAAAGCTGACCCATCCTTGGCGGATGGATGACACGCTTCCGACGAGCGGCTATATCGGCCCGCGACCACGCAACGCGCCTATGCAGCACGCGCCTTGAGATAGGCGATCATCGGATCGGTGACCAACGGCACCAGGTCGTCGATCATATGCGGCATCAGGTTGTCCATCACGCGGGGCATCAGCACGGGCATCTGCGCCTGCATATAGTCGGGCATTGGGATGCGCGCGGCCACACGATCCAACATCGTGTCCATCACCTTGGGCATCATCATAGGCAGCAGTCTTGGGAAGAGGATTGGGAACAGCGGCTTCATCATACCCAAAGCGCCGGGCACCTTGCCCATCGCACGCATCATATTGCCCATCCCGAAGGGCATCGCATCGATCAGCTCGGGCCACATCGAATCCATGAGCGCCGCGAATCCCTCGGGCGTCATCAGAGCGATCATCGCCTCGAAGACGGCCCACTGCGCCTGGACCTCCGGGTGGGGGTCCGGGAAGTCATAGCCCAGCCGCTCAGCTGCGAAGCGAGCGAGGTCGACGATCTCCACTTCGAGGTCCTTCTTGTCGCGGCTGACGCGGAACTGGAACTCGCAGCACGGACATGCCGCCAACACCTTCTGCGCACCGACCTCCAAAGCCTCGTCCAACCGGCTCTTGCCGATCTCGGCAGCGACCGGCGGCTCCTTGATCAGCGTCAGCACGCTGCCGCAGCAATGCGCCTCATCCCGGTTATAGGGCATATCGACGTAGTCGACATTGGGCAGGGCTCGGATCAGCTCGCGCGGCGCCTCGTAGACGTGCGACACTCGTCCCATATGGCATGAATCATGCCATGTCACCCGCTCCACCTCACCCGCCCGCGATGGGAAAGCAAAACTGCCCTCCCGAAGCCGCTCGGAGATCACTTCGCTGTAGTGTTTGGCCTCGATCGCATAGTCAATGCCTAGTTTCGCGGCCCACTCAGGGTAAGTATGTCTCCACATCATATTGCAGGCAGGGCACGACGTGATCACCGTGTCGGCACCCGTAGCCTTAACCGCGGCGATGTTCTTCTTCATCGTCTCGGCGAAGAGCTCCCACTTGCCGGCGACCAGCATCGGCGTGCCGCAGCAGTTCTCCTTAGGACCCACATACGTGTAATCGATGCCGACCTCGTCCAAGAGCCGCGTGGTGGCCATCGCGATGTCGTGCTCAACGTAGCTTGCCGTACAGCCGGCGAAGTAGACGGCTTTCGCCGTCTTGACCATATGCTTCTCCTTGAGATCCTCAGGGAACCAGTCGGCACGATGGCGCCGGTACCCGGCCCAGATGTTGCCCTGATCCTCAAGCGCGGCAGCCATCATCTCAAAGGGGGGAAAGGTCATCCGCTTGTCCTCCTCGATGAGTTTGCCGCGCAGCTTCATCCAGGAGGGTTCGATCGGTAGCACGGCAGAGCAGCGCAGGTTACACAGCTCACAGGTCGTGCAGACCAGGAACGTATCGACCATAAACTGATCCCAGGTCTCACGCCCCTCCATATACTCCCTGAGCCAGTACCACTTCCCGCGCGGGCTCTGGCTCTCCCAGCCACGCCCATAGTACTGGTCACACTCCTGAACACAGTAGCCGCACTGCGAGCAGGCATAGGCGTACCAGGCTACGTCGGCAGGGATGCCGCGGACCGGTGCGGTGGGCATATGTTCCCCGACGGTCTCGGTGACGGCATTGCCAAAGGGTCGCATGAGCGGCTCCATCGCATTCGCGGCGATCAGGGCATTGCTGATCACGGAGTTGCCGATCACCTTGCCGGGATTGAGGATGCCGTTGGGGTCGGAGGTCGCCTTGAAGGCCTTCAACACCTTGACGCGTTCGGCCCCCAAGACCTCGGACGCCATCTTCGAGTAGTAGAGCCCCGTCGCATACGGACGTCCACCGTAGGTCGCGGCGATCTTCGAGATGGAGAGTGAGAGCGGGAAGACGAAGTTATAGGTAAACTTGCGCTGGTCAGCGGGGATAAAGCCGAGGATCACAACCTCGGGTTCCCCCGCAGCGTTACGTCCGTGACGGATAAGGACGCCTTCTTTGACCACGGGCTTGCCGATCTTGCGCTCAACGTCGCTCATCATCGCGCCCAGGCCCGAGAGCGGGACGACGACCTCCGCCGGCACCAAGCTCGGACCGAGACGCTTCACCGTCATGATTCTGAAGCGATGCTCCCATTCATGGTAAGCGATCTCATCGCTCAGCAGCTGCGCCTCACAGCGCTCGGTCCTCAGACCCGCCAGAATGCCCTCACGGACGCGGTCGGCATCCTGCCGGCGAAAGGCCAACGTAATCACGTAGGCGGAGGGCAGCAAGACGCGCTTCTCGACCGGATGGCCTTGATGCGTCATCAGGGGCGCGCGGTTCTTGAGCTCCGCCATCTGCGGGTTGATGAAGTGCATTGACCAGATCGGAAGATCTGCCGCGATGATATGTTGAAGCAACGCCTGAACGCTGTGGGCCTCCGGACAGGCCAAGGAGAGCACCTCCAGCGGCGCATCGGGCTGGATCCTGATGGTGAGGGAGGCGATGATCCCTGTGATGCCTTCAGCCTCGGAGATGACCTCCAGTCCATCACCCTCGAAGATACCGATGGATCCATCTCCTAACACAACGCGCGCGCTGACAACGGTGTCTATGAACCAACCCGCCTCATACGAACCGAAGCCGGCCCCACCTTGGGCGAGCCAGCCACCCGCCGTCGCGGAGGGATAGCTGCTGGGATAGGTTCGCAGGGTCATCCCCTGCTTGCGGAGCTCACGGTCAGCTTGTTCCCAGACAATGCCCGGCTGCAAGGTCGCGGTCTGGGCATCGGTGTCGACGGCCAGCACCTTCGCCATGCGAAACAGATCGACGACCACGCCCCCCTTTACCGGCAGCACGCCCCCATAGCCGGAGGTTGCCTTACCCCTGGGGATCAAGGGCACGTCCTCCCGGTTCGCCCACCGGACCAGCGCGACGATCTCCTCCTCGGTTGCCGGCTGCACGACGGCATCGGCCAAGGGGTTACCGATGAGCGGTTTGATCAGACTTGGCATTTCGCCGATGTCGTGGCTATAGAGCTTGCGCTCCACACGACGGGTCGTCATCCGCTCACCAAAGGTCCTATCCAACCAGGCTGTCTGTCCCTCAGTCAATCCGCTCATCCTTGCCTCCAGATATCAGACATGCATCCCATGAGGAAACGTGCCCTAACGCGCAACGGCCTCCGCCTGCTCGCGCATCAGGTCGGCGACAAAGCCGCGCATCATCTCGATCGCGTCGAGGACGCGAGAGTCAGCTAACGTATAGTAGACAGAGGTCCCTTCGCGCTCGGCTAGGACCAGGCCGCGCTCTCTCAGGATGCGCAGGTGGTGAGAGACCGTAGGTTGTGCCACGCCCAAGGCCGCGGTTAACTCCGTCACGTTATGAGGTCGCTGCGCCACGAGGTACAGAAGGGTCAAGCGTTTGGGGTCACCGATGCCCTCGCAGACATAACGATGAATCAGGACGACTTCCTCTTCGGTGATGGGGATCATAGGCACTCCTCGCTCATGAAGTATCGAAACATATCGATACTTGGATTATACTACGTGGATCAAAGGGCACAACCGACAAGGAGGAAGGCGGTGCCGAGATCGCGGCACCGAGCTATGCAACAGGAGGAATGTCGCTCACAAAAATAAACAGCGCGGCTGGATCTCCACGCTGTTTGAGTTATAATGCCGAAGGTGGGAGTCGAACCCACATGGGCTAAGCCCGAGCGAGTTTGAGTCGCTTGCGTCTGCCTATTCCGCCACTTCGGCGCACCAACCAGTATAGCTAGGTTTCAGGACACGTCAAGGTAACGGCGATCGGATAAGATGACGACAGACAACGATGCGTGGGATGAGGAGTCATTGATCCAGGCCGCTCAACGCGGTAACCTGGACGCATTCAATGAACTGATCCTACACTACCAGAGCCGGGTCTACAACCTGGCCTACCACATCATGCACGATCCCGCCGCTGCCGACGATGCTACGCAGGAGGCCTTCATCTCCGCCTACCGAGCGATCAAACGCTTCCGCGGGGGATCCTTTCGCGCGTGGCTTCTGCGTATCGTGACCAATGCCTGCTACGATGAGCTCCGTCGCCGGAAGCGTCGTCCGAAGGTCTCCTGGGAGGAGTTCGGCGACCTGGAGGAAGAGGCCAACCCCCACCTTGTGGAT
The DNA here is from genome assembly GCA_964650935.1 of uncultured Anaerolineales bacterium. GTDB lineage: Bacteria > Chloroflexota > Anaerolineae > B4-G1 > SLSP01 > PWVB01. Next base: position 8,801 of record CAZYYC010000091.1, on the reverse strand, counting down.
AGCGGCCCCAAACCGGAGGACTCCGTACAGCAGCAAGAGCTCAGAGATCTGTTGGAGCGTACGATTGCGCAGCTACCGGATCACCAGAGGACGACGCTCGTCCTCGTCGACCGCATGGGCCTCTCCTATGAGGAAGCCGCCGAGGCGATGGGCGTAGCCTTAGGAACGGTGAAGTCCAGGCTGGCCCGCGCCCGCAATGAAATGCAAGCCTTGCTCCAGAAGGAGCCGGAACTTTTACCCACACGTTACCGTCTATAGGACAGTCGGTAATGTGGGAGGCAAATCAGGTATGACCCAGAAAAGATGGAGTACAACTGAGATCTCTGCGTATCTGGACGGGGCATTGACGCCCCGGGACCAGACCGCGCTGGATACTCAGCTACGACAGGACCCAGCATTGCAGCGCCGCGTGGAGGAGATGCAAGAGGTCGTGGCGTTGGTGCGTGCTGTGCCCCTGCGCCAATCTCCACGCAACTATTTGCTGTCTCCTGCCATGGTCAGCGAACCCAAGCCACAGCCCAAGGCCCGGCGCACGCCGCTGCTCTTGATGCGTTTGGCGACCTCGTTGGTCGCCCTGGCCTTCGTCGTCACCTTTGGCATCAATGTGCTGCAGAACTCGAACCTACTCAGGGGCGCGATGGCCCCTATGGCCGTCCAATCCGATGCCCAGCCTGAAGCAGAAGCCGTGCCGGAATCAGCCTATGACACATTAGCTGAGGACGAGACCGCGATGGTGATGACCGAGAGGCAGGCTCCCGAACCGCTGACCGCACAGGCCGTTGAGGAACCGGTCGAGCTCGCGGCGCCCCCACTTCCGGAGGAACTGGCCGAACGGGTAGAGGCCGGTGAGGTCCTGGGCATGGGCGGTCCCATCGAAGAGGATGAAGCCGTCAGCCCGGAGAATAGGCTCGCCGAATCCCCGGAGGAAGTTGCGGTGGCTGCCATCGAGGCGGAGGAGGAATCCGCGGTGGAGACAATGCTGATACCCGCTGAGGAACCCGAGGAGAGCCCACCACCGGCAGAGGGTATGCTTAGCGAGACGGAAGTGGAGAGCCCATCGACCCAGGCGCTCAAGCGCGGTCCGACGCCCCCCTCCGTCTGGATCACGATCGGGTTGGGCTTGGCGACAGCCGTGCTCGCGGCGATCACGATCTGGCTGTCGCGGCGCAACACGGGCTGAGAACTGATCGTGAAACGGCGCCACCTTATCGTTCTGTTGCTCGTCGTCGCGTCGGTCGCGGCATGTGGCCGCGGTGTTCCACAGGGAAGCGCTGCAGGGTTGGAGTTCCTCGACATAGCCGACGCGCCATCCGTTGCGGAGGTCGCGTCGACGCCTCTGGCGCAGCCTACAGATACGGTGCTCGCGGCGGAGCCCCTGCTTCCCACCAGTACCGAGGCTCCGACATTAACGGCATCGCCGAGCCCGACTGACACGCCTACCGAGACACCTGAACCGACATTGACGCCGACGGACGTGCCGACGGAGACACCGACCGAGACGCTCGAACCCACTGCAGAGCCGACGGAGACCTATCCTCCGCCGCCCGAAGCCGTCAACGTGCCGATCCTGATGTACCATTACGTCTCGGACCTGCCGCCGGATGCCGACATCTACCGCCGCGATCTGACGGTCACGCCGGAGCGCTTTGAGGCTCAGCTGTCCTATCTGCGCGATCAGGGCTATGAGTCGGTTACATTGGCAGACGTCTATACCACCCTGACGACGGGCAGGCCCCTGCCGGCACGCCCGATCGTCCTCACCTTCGACGACGGCTACAAGGACGCCTATACCCACGCCTTCCCCCTGCTTCAGGCCTACGGCTTTATCGGTGAGTTCTTCGTCTTGGCAACACCGGCTCACTTCGAGGCGCCTCAGTATATGACGTGGGATGAGATGAAGGAGATGGCCGGCGCAGGGATGTCGATTCAGGCGCACGGACGCGATCACTATGACTTGACGGGCCGTCCCTACGACTTCCTCGTCTACCAGATCCTGGGCGCACGCGAAGCCGTGGAGGCGCATACCGAACAGACCGTCACCTTCTTCTGTTATCCTTCGGGCCGTCACGATGCCGACACAGAAGCGGTCGTTGAATCCGCCGGTTATCTCGGAGCGGTGACAACCGCTTGGGGAACCGAGTTGCGGCTCGACAACCGCTACGCGTGGCCGCGTATCCGGATCAAGGGAGCTTGGGACCTAGCTACCTTTGCCGGCGTGATGGACTCGTTGAACCCATAGGAGTGAACACCTATGACCGATGAGTTCGAGTTGGCCTTTCCCCGAACGCCGACACAGCAGGTCAAGGTGCTGGGCACCGTCGTCAGCGGCAGCCTGGGCAAGGGACTGGACGCACGACTGGCGCCGGATCGACTGATCGAAGGCTTGGCCGTCGGACGCTACGTCGTGATCCGCGGACAGACGGGCCGTCGCTTCTTCGGGATGATCACCGATGTCGCCCTAGAGAGCCGTCATCCCGAGATTGAGCAGTCGCCACCGACCGAGCCTGATGGCTTCATCGCACGTGTCTATCGCGGCACGCTGACCTTCGGCAGGCTCCACATCACCCCTATGTTGGTGATGGACGAGGCCCGCGGCGAGGTTCGACCCGCCAAGACGGTGCCCACCCACTTCTCGCTCGTCTACGAAGCCACCCCCGAGGAAGTGGCGGATGTCTTCGGCAATCCGGATGAGGCCGGGCGCTTCTACATCGGCGATCCTCTGGAGATGCCGGGCACCCGCATCGCCCTCGACCTTGGGCGGTTCGTCGAACGCTCAAGCGGCATCTTTGGGAAAAGCGGCACCGGCAAGACCTTCCTCACGCGCATGGTGCTGGCGGGCATCATCGAGGAGAGCGCCGCCGTCAACCTGGTCTTCGATATGCACAACGAATACGGCTGGAAGAGCCAAGACGAGGCCAGGCAGGACGTCAAAGGGCTGCGACAACTCTTCTATGACGGTCGCGTCAGCGTCTTCACGCTCGATCCCGAGTCCTCACGCCGGCGCGGGAGTAAGGTAGACTACGCCGTCAGCATCGGCTATGACCAACTCGATCCCGAAGATCTGGAGATGCTGGCCCCGCTCTTCGGCTTTACCGATGTCCAGACAAACGCGCTCTATATGTTGCGACGCAGGCTGGGCAAGGATTGGGTTCAGCGGTTGTTGGCAGAGGATGCCGGGGTGGAGCTCCAGGAGATTCTGGAGCAGAACCGGCTTCACGAGGGCACGCTGGGCGCGATTCAGCGCAAGCTCGAACAGCTTCACCGTTTCGGCTTTCTGGTCAACCACGCCCAGGACGATGCCATCGGGCGCATCCTCGATTACCTGGCCAGCGGGAAGCACGTTATCCTGGAGTTCGGCCGCTACGGCAATGCGCTGGAGGCCTACATCCTCGTCGCCAACTACATAACGCGTCGCATTCACCGCGCCTATGTGGATCGCAAGGAGAAGCATCTCGGCGGACAGGGAGACGAACCTCGGCCTCTCGTGATCACGATCGAGGAGGCCCATAAGTTCCTTGATCCGACCATCGCCCGACACACCATCTTCGGCACCATCGCGCGCGAGATGCGCAAGTATAACGTTACCCTACTCGTCGTCGATCAGCGCCCAAGCGGGATCGATCCGGAGGTGATGAGCCAGATCGGAACACGGGTCACTGCGTTGCTCGATGAGGAAAATGACATCCGCGCCGTCTTCTCCGGCGTCGCGGGCACCTCTGCCCTGCGCGAGGTGCTGGCTCGCCTGGAGACGAAGCAACAAGCCCTCATCTTGGGCCACGCCGTCCCTATGCCGATTGTGATTCGCACGCGGGATTATCGAGAGGTTGCCCAAGAAATCGCCGGGCATGCCATCGACATCAAGGACGCAAGCTCGGCGCTTTTCGGCTAGCGGCAGACAAAGCTCTGGAGGCTCCTTGGATAACCACGTCTATGAGAGACACACCCGTCTGAAATCGTGCCCTCCGGCTCAATTCCTCTATATCCTCTATCGCCGGACCGTCGAGCACGGACTGCTCACCACATGGCTGTGGATCAGCGATAAGATCACGCGACGCACCCACGGCTTTTCAGCTCCCGCCACCAGCGAGATCATTCCCGGTCTCTACGTAGGCGGACAGCACAAGCCACGCGGCCTGGCGGAGATGCGGCAGAGGGGAATCACGGCGGTCGTCAATATGCGAGATGAAGCCGACGATGCGCGCCGGGGCGTCGACCTTGATCACTACCTGTGGCTGCCGACCGTCGACGATCGCGCCCCGACGATCCGAGATCTGGCTCGCGGGGTGCGCTTTATCGAGGAGCATCTCACGGCCCATCGTGGCGTCTACATTCACTGTGCCTCCGGGGTGGGGCGCGCGCCTACGATGGCAGCCGCCTTCCTGGTTCATCAGGGCGCTACCCCCGAACAGGCTTGGGAGACCATCCGTCGCGGTCGTCCTTTTGTGCGACCCACGCCGCCGCAGCTGGACGTGATACGCGCGTTTGCAGCAGGTAGCGATGACGCGGCGAGCCGGCACGAAAGCGACCGGGCGAAAGGAGGCACCCCGTGAGCCCCCCCACCTACGCGTTGGCCCCTCGCCCCGAAGAGAAGAGCGGCGCATCATCCATCGACGCGGAGCGGCTCACCCAGCGTGAAGCGATCGCCTTTGAACGCCTCGCGGGCGACGAGATGCTGACCGCGGACCTCATCGACGACGTGGCGATTGAGCTTCTGGACTGGGCGCGGGAGAAGATCCGTACCTGGGTTGCCGCCACAGCAGGCCTGGATGAGGAGGAGGCATGGGCACGCCTCGAGGGTCAATTGCAGCAGCTTCGACGTTGCCTGCGCCGCACTAGCCGGATCAGCGCATCGTCCGCTCATCCGCAGACGACGCTGAAAGCCCAGCTCGCTGCCCTGGACGATGAGTTGGCCCACGATGTCGAGGCCTAAACGGCGGCTCAGCTTCAGGGACGTGCTGCTGGGCCTCTTCCTGGCGCTGGTCGCATGGTCAGGAGCAGACTTCCTCTTCGCGGACAGGCCTCCCGAACGCGTCGTCTTCGATCCGACCGGCACCGTCCAGGCCATTTTCACCATGCCCCACACCCAGGATGCCTCGGATCCGTGGCACGGAAGACCGGATCGGCGCCTGGCAGCCGCCATCGATGCGGCTGAGCGCCGTGTCGATATCGCGGCGTACGCTTTTGATCTGGAGGTGGTGGCAGAGGCCCTGCTGCGAGCATACCAGCGCGGCGTACGCGTCCGGTTGGTGACCGACAGCGACTACGAGGAGCTGCACGGAATTGCGACCGTGCGAGAGAGGGGCATACCGGTCGTGACCGACCGACAATCGTCCCTGATGCACAACAAGTTCATCATCATCGACGACCAGACCGTCTGGACCGGATCGTGGAACCTCACGGACAACGGCACGCTGAGGAATAACAACAACATCGTGATCGTTGAATCCAAGAGACTGGCCGAGAACTTCACCCTCGAGTTCGAGGAAATGTTTGTCCACCGGCAGTTCGGCATCACGTCACCCGACAAGGTGCCCCATCCGATCGTCCACATAGGCGGCACCCGCGTCGAGACCTTCTTCGAGTCCGAAGGGAATGCGCGGGGAAGGATCATTGAACTCATCGAGGCAGCGACATCGAGCGTCCACTTCCTAGCCTTCACCCTGACCGATGATGATATCGCAGCGGCGTTGATCGCTCGTCATCGCGCAGGGTTGTTAGTCAGGGGCGTCATCGAGGCCCGCAACATCGCCGACCGCGGCGCGGATTTCGAGTTGCTCAGAGATGCGGGCATCGACGTACAGCCGGATGGTAACCCCTATATGATGCACCACAAGGTCATCATCCTGGACGAGGCTATCGTGGTGACGGGCTCCTACAACTTCAGCTTGAGCGCTGCCAACGTCAATGACGAGAATGTAGTGATCCTCCATGATCCGGCCATAGCAGCGGACTACATGGCGGAGTTCGACACCAGCTATCGTCAGGCGACATCGGCAGCCGGCATAGGGCCGGCGTTGACCATGCTCATCGACTGACGTTGCGGTACAATGTAGACAAAGGAGGGCTGACGATGAACCAACAAGAGACGACAGAACAGGGCAAGGGATGGAGATGGGCCGCGATCATCCTGGTAGGGCTCATGGTACTGTTGATCACGTGCATGCTCAGCGCCATCTGGGGTGGCCTCTTGGGCTATGCGCTCGGACGGGGGACCTCAGCCTCGCGTCACGTCCAGGTGCCGGACTACGACTATTGGGGCCCCGGCATGCCTCCTGTGCCGGAGATGCCGCCGATGCCGGAACTCCCATGGCAGTACGAACAGGGGGCGTGGCTTGGGGTCACCTTCAGGATGACGCCCGAGGGCGCATTGATCAGTGCCGTGGTCAGCGGCAGCCCCGCTGAGTCCGCGGGTATCCGTCCCGGCGACGTGATCACAGAGGTGGATGGGCAGGCCGTCACGGAGGCGCGCCCCCTCGACGAGCATATCCGGCGCTATCAGCCGGGGGATCGCGTGGAGATCGCATTGCAACGCGACGGGCGAGAACGCGTTGTCACCGTACGCCTGGGAGCCCGTATGCAGGGAGAACTACCCTGGCAGCAGGATAACGCGCCCTTTGAGTTTCCCTTGCAGCCGGGCCGGCAGGGGTAAGCAGACGCTAGACGAGAGACTGATAGACGGCCATCACGCGATCCACCAGTCTCTCTTGAGCAAACTCCGCCACGGCCCGGGCGCGCGCCGCCTGCCCCATCTCATAGAGCTGCTGCGGGTCCGCCAGCAGCTCTTGCAGAGTCGCTGCCAACGCGTCAGGGTCCCGCGGCGGGACGACGAGTCCTGTGACGCCGTGGTGCACCACCCAGGACGTACCGGTCCCGACCTCGGTCGTGACGCAGGGCAACCCGGAGGCCATCGCCTCCAATAACACCATGCCGAAGGCCTCCGCCCGCGCATTGGAGGGCAGCACAAAGACCGAGGCCCGTTGATATTCCGCGGGGAGGTCGACATCGGAGACATCTCCCACGAAAGTCACACGATCGGAAAGGTCTAGTGACGCGGACATCGCCTGCAGAGCCTCAAGCATCTCGCCACGCCCGACAATGCGCAGATGGACGTTCTCAGGCAATGTCGCCACGGCCTGCAGAAGGGTATCTAGCCCCTTGTAGTAACGAAGCCTTCCCACGAACAGCAGGGTTGGCGGCCCCTGATATGGATGAGGTGGAGGGCTAAAGCGTTCGAGATCCACACCCAACGGTACCACGACGCACTTATCGCGTACAGATCCGAGCCAAGGAGACGTAGCCAGATAACGGGGGCTGCTAACAAGGATCTTTGCGGCATGGCGAAGCACCGCGCGCAGCATCGGAGCGTACAGGCGCAACCACCCGCGCTGGCGCACAATGTCGGATTGGTAGCTGATCACCAAAGGCGTACGGGGCTTCAGGAGAAAGGCACTCATCTCCCCCAAGGGATAAGGGGACTGCACGTGGATCACGTCAGGGGAACTTGAGAGCAGGTGCCACGGCTGACGCAGACTCACCGGCATACTCGCAGCGGTGGCAAGGCGCCCTGCCTTGATCACATTGACGCCGTTCACCACCTGTTTGCGCGTCCGGCGCCCCGGGTCACACACCAGCACGCTCACCGTATGTCCCGCCTCAACCTGTGCTTCCGCCAGCACGCGGATGTGGTTCTCAATGCCTCCAAGGACCGGATAGTAGTCCTTATAGAGATGAAGGATATGCAGCGGACACTCCACTATAGATCTCAGCCGATCACGCGGCGGTAGAGGTCGAGCGTCTCGTGCGCTGTGCGTTGCCATGAGAAAGCAGCCGCCCGATCCAGGCTCTTCTGGTGCAACGCATCGCGCAGGGTTTCGTCTTGTAGCGCTCTCGTGATCGTCTCGACCATCGACGTGACGCTCTCAGGATTGAACAGCAAAGCGCTCTCGCCCGCGACCTCGGGCAGTGACGAGACATTGGAACACGCCACCGGCGCGCCGCATGCCATCGCCTCGATCACCGGCAACCCAAATCCTTCGTAGAGGCTGGGGAAGACAAACAGCTGAGCTGCCCGATAGAGCGCCGGTAGATCCTGCTCCGGCAGCGGCCCTAACCATCGAAGAGCTCGCTCCGTAAGCCCAAGCTCCTCGGCACGAAGTCGCGGTTCAGGATGCATGGGGCTCCAGGATCCTGCGATGACAAGCTTCGAGTGAGGGAACATCGGCGCAACCTGAGCCCACGCCTCCACGAGGCGAACGAGGTTCTTATGCGGCTTGTTGCTGCCCAGATAAAGTGCAAAAGGCTCCCAAAGATGGTATCGTTGGCGCACGTCATGCACGGAGGACTCGGTGGGAACGGTAAAATGCGGATCCGCTGCTTCAGGAATGACCGAGACACGTTCACCGGAAACGGTGAAATGTGTCAGGAGGTCCTCCCGGGTCGCATAAGAGACCGCAATCGTCTTGATCGAGACGCGTAGAGCCAAGGAGGTCATGTGACGGAAAAGCCTCCTCGCCCGTAACGAGCTGTGCTCCGGAAAGATCATCGGGATGAGATCATGAATCGTGACAATGCCCGGGATAGGCAAGCGATAGGGCATCAAATAGTAAGGACTGTGGTAGAGATCGACTTCCAGCCCGCGCAGTCGGCGCGGCACCACCCACTGCTGCCGGAGAGAGAAGGGAGACACATCAAGGGATAGCGTCTGCACCGCGGGACAGGTCGGCAAGTGCAGCGGATAATCGGGCGATTCCAGTACCGTCAGTCGTTCATCTGCGCTCAAGGAGGGCACTAACGCCGCCGCG
>CAZYYC010000090.1:0-14502 GCA_964650935.1 uncultured Anaerolineales bacterium | reverse complement strand
TGCCGTGGTGCTCACGGCGCTCGTCGCCTTCGCGATGGTCGTCCCGGCGCCGCTCGGCGACGTTGCCGACCCGCTGCGCTCACCCAACCCCGCCAAGGCCGCCTGGTACTTCGGGGGCCTGCAGGAGCTCCTCCTCCACATGGAGACCGAGGCGGCGCTGCTGCTGCTGGCGATCCTCTTCGGGGCGCTGCTCACCCTGCCCTTCCTGGAGCGCAAGGAGGCCGACATCGGCCTGCCCTTCCGCTCGGCCCGGGGCCGGCAGGCGGCCCTCTGGGGCGCGGTGCTCGCGCTCAACCTCACCCCCGCCGCCATCCTCGCCGACGAGCTGTGGATCGACTGGACCGCGTGGCTGCCCACCTGGCCCACCTTCGTCGCCAACGGGCTGCTGCCGGTCGGGGCCATCCTGGCGACGCTGCTCCTGCTCTACCTGGGCGCCGGCGCCCTTCTCAAGGCCGACCCCAGCGAGGCGACCGTCGCCCTCTTCACCTTCCTGACCGTCGCCCTGATCGTGATGACGCTCACCTGCGCCCTCTTCCGCGGCCCCAACATGGCCCTCACCCTCCCGAGCCCACGCTAGCAGAGGAAATGCCGATGAAGAAGACGTCAACCGTCCACAGTCAACAGTCAGCAGTCAGCACTCAGCAGTCAACAGTCAACAGTCACCGGTCAGCAGTCAACCCTCAGAGACCGGCTGCCGAAACCGGCAACGATAGACGGTCGACTGTCGACGGTGGACTGTCGACTGAAAGTCCCTCCTGCTCCCTCACCCCCGAGACGACGGCGATGACCCGCCGCAACTTCCTCAAGCTGGGGATGGGAGCGCTCGGCGCGCTGGCGGCCCTGGAGGCCGGCGGGGCGGCGCTGCTCTACCTGCGCTCGCACGGGCTGGAGGGCGCCTTCGGCGCGCTCGTCACCGCCGGGCGCGTCGAGGACTTTCCCACAGGCTCGGTCACCGAGTTTCCCGACGAGCGCTTCTTCCTGGTGCGCGCCCCGGAGGGCGGCTTCCTCGCGGTCCATACCCGCTGCCCGCACCTGGGCTGCAGCGTGATGTGGGTCCCCGAGAAGGGCGAGTTCGTCTGTCCCTGCCACGCGGCCAAATTCAGCCTCTACGGCGACCACGGCAAGCCGCCGGTCTCCCGCGCGCTGGATCTCTTCGCCGTCAAGATCAAGAACGACCTGGTCCAGGTCGACACGACCTCCCTCAGCCGGCGCGACGCTTTCGCGCCCGACCAGTTGGTCCACGCCTAGAGACACCATGGAAACGACACGTGCCTACGGGATCCTCGGCCTCCTGGCGCTGCTGGCGCTGGTGGTCCTGCTGCCGCTCTACGGCCTGCGGGAGCCCGCGCGCATGGCGGCGGCAACGGAGGCGCTGCAGGAGGAGATCGTAGCGGACGCTGCCGTGCTCTACCTCGAGAGTTGCGCGCCCTGCCACGGGCCTGACGGCAGCGGCGCCGGCGCGATGCCGGGCCTGGACGATCCGGCGCTTGCCGAGGCGCGCGCCGCGGTCCTCTTCCGCACCATCGCCTACTCGCCCCACGGCACGACGATGGCGGCGTGGCACAGCAAGGAGGGCGGCAGCCTCAACAGCACCCAGGTGCAGGGGCTGGTGACGCTCATCCGCACGGCCCGCTGGGACACCGTGCGCGATCTGGCGGCGATCCACGACGTGGCGCTCCTCGCACCGGTCCAGGTGGCAGACCTCGCGGCGCTGGAGCCCGAGGGCAACGGCGACCCCCACGAGTGCCGCGCCTGCCATGAGGAGCCCGCGATCCACGCCGAGCGCTTCGGCCTCAACTGCGCCCGCTGCCACAGCCTCCAGGCGTGGAAGCCGGCGCTGCTCACCCAGCACACCTTCGACCTGACGCACGGCGGCGGCGACCTGCTCTCCTGCGGGACCTGCCACGTGGCGACCTATACCGAACGCACCTGCTACAACTGCCACGACCACCAGCCCGCTGAGATGGAGGCCTTCCACCTCGAGGCAGGCGTTACGGCGCTCGCGGACTGCGCGACCTGCCATCCCACCGGCGCGCCGGGCGAGGCCGAGCAGCTAGGCGCCGCAGGCGTGCTGCCCGCCCAAGGAGCGCCCTGATGAAGATCGACCCCTCACCGAGGAACACGATGACCAAGAGAACCTCAGCCCACACGCCGGATCCGTCAGCACCACCCAACGGGAAACTGACAACCGACAACCGACAACTGACAACGAGAGGTCCGCTTAGCAAGCTGCTCTGCTGGTGGCCCGTCCGCATCGCCATGGTCCTCGGACTGGCAGCGGGCAGCACCTTCCTCTTCCTCAAGTCGACCGGTCAGCTCTTCCCCGGCCCGGTGTCGGCGATGGCGCCGCGCGGCGAGATGTTGGGGGGCTACGCCTCCCACGCCGAGTTCGAGCAGGAGTGCAAGCACTGCCACGTCCCGATCCACTGCCTCTCGGCGAGCCGCTGCCAGGGCTGCCATCTGGAGGTCGCGCGCGAGCTGATGGAGAGCGACGGGCTGCACGCCCGCCTGCCGGGCACCGACCGCTGCCACACCTGTCACACCGAGCACCAAGGGCGCGAGGCCGAGGTCACCGAGGTCCCCCTCACCAATATCGACCACGCGGCGCTCACCGGCTTCAGCCTGGAGCGCCACGCGACCGGGGCCGACGGCGCGCCCGTGAGCTGTGAGGACTGCCACCCCGGCAGGGGCTATGCCGTCGAGGACCTCGACTGCGTGGGGTGTCATAGGGAGGACGACAGCGAGAGCCCGGGCCTCGCCGGTCACGAGGAGCGCTTCGGCAACGACTGCCTGCTCTGTCACGATGGGACCGACCGCATGGTCCCCTTCGACCACGAGCTCGTCTACGCACTGGAAGGCGCACACGCCGCGGCGACCTGCGAGGCCTGCCACCAGGAACGCGTCTTCGCCGGGCTCGCCCAGGACTGCGCGAGCTGCCACGCCCAGCCCGGTCACCACGAGGGCGTCTTCGGGGCCGACTGCGCCCGCTGCCACACCACGATGGCCTGGCGCCCCGCGGCCCTGACCGAGCACGCCTTTGACCTGAACCACACCAGTGCGGAGGGCGCCCTGGCCTGCGCCACCTGCCACGTCACCACCTATGCGGAGCACCGCTGCGATGGCTGTCACGAACACGCGCCGGCGCTCGTTGCTGCGCAGCATGAGCCGACCGGCATCACTGACACGGAGGCGTGCGCGACATGCCATCGAACGGGTCGTCCCGAGGAGATCGCGGAACTGCGCCGTCCGACGATCGGCAGCGTCGTGCCGGAGAACGAGCTGGTTGACGCCGGCCTCTATCCTCCCGGCGCTGCACCATCCCGCTGATGGGAGGGACTATGACGATGAAGAGACTCCTGATTGGAATTGTGATCTTTAACGCGCTGCTGGTCGTGGCCCTGGCAGGCGCCCTCTACCTCGCTGTGATCTACCCCTACCAGGTGGGCCACCCGCTCTACAGGCTGCAGCGCGCCGGCGAGCAGTTGATGCTCCACGTCAGAGGAGGCTCCCGTGAGCGTGCAGAGTGGGCCCTTCAGCTGGCGGAGCGCCGTCTCGCCGACCTCGCCGTCGCTCAGGAACACCAGATCCCCTTGACGCTCGAAGGCTTCGGGGCAGCGTTGGATGTCGCGCTCGACGCGATCACCCAACTGCCGCCCGACGACGATCTGCACCGTCGCGCCAACCTGCTCTGCATCCGGGCCGATGTCGTCCTCATCGCGCTGCGCCGGCCGACCGACGGAAGCCCCACCGAGGCCACCGTGCGGCGCCTGCAACGGCGCATCGCCGCCTACCGGACACGCGATGGCGGGGAGACGGCGGCACGCCTCGCCAGCCTGCTGCCGGCGCCCTCCACCCTCAGCCAGGCCATCCCCATCCAGTTCCTCGGCGACCTCGTCGACCACGCCGACATCTTCCCTCTGGAGGGCGCGCACGCACGCGTCGACTGCCTTGCCTGCCACATCGATGGACGCTACGTCGACACCCCCACCGAGTGCGAGGGATGCCATCAGGTCCCGGTGAGCGCCCGCTACCCCTACCACTTCGCGGGGGGCTGCGAGGACTGCCACGATGCCGAAAGCTGGCGCCCCTATACCTTTGACCACGTCGGCGTCGTGGCGTGCGAGTCATGCCACCTGGAGGAGGCGCCGTCTGACCACGACCGCTACACCTTCATCTCGCCCGACGCCGACGGCGCGACCCAGGGTTGGCTCTCGAATCTGGTGCGGACCGCCGCTGGCACCGTACCCGCAGCCACGCCGCTGCTCTCCGACGCGCAGTTGGCGGTGAGCAGCCCCAAGATGCGACCGTGCAGTTGGTGCCACGTGGACACCACCGACTGGACAGCCGCCGTCTTCGACCACGCCGGCTTCGATGAATGTGCGAGCTGTCACCAGGACGACATCCCCGGCGAGCACTATGACGGCGAGTGCAGCCTCTGCCACCGGACGAGTTCGTGGACTGAGACCTTCTTCAACCACGCCGGGCTGGACCGCTGCCGGCAGTGCCACACCTCGCAGCACCAGGACTATGACGAACCCTGCCTCCACTGCCATACGCCCGATGAGGGGTGGAGCACCTTCTACGCGCATCGCTCGGCAACCGACTGCATCCGCTGCCACGAGGCAGAGCGCCCCACCGGACACCCCACCGAGCAGTGCTCGACGTGCCACACCACCGAGGACTGGGAGAACACAACCTTCGACCATGCCGGATCGGACGACTGCGAGAGCTGCCACAGCCAACCGGACCACTACACCAAGCAGTGCGCCAACTGCCACACCACTGAGAGCTGGCAGAGGGTGGCGGTGGATCACGTCGGCCTCTATGACTGCTCCAGCTGCCACAGCAAATCCGGACACTATCCCAAGCAGTGCTCCAGCTGCCACAACACGATCGTCTGGTGGGACACCGACTTCGATCACACGGGCTTCGTCGATTGCAGCACCTGCCACAAGGCCCCATCGGCCCACTACGCCGGGCAATGCTCCAACTGCCACAGCGACACCGACTGGTCGGTGACCACCTTCAGCCACACGGGCCTCTCCGACTGCGCCGCCTGCCACGATGAGCCCTCGAATCACTACGGAGGGCTGTGCTCATCCTGTCACGGCACCGCAGACTGGTCGGTGACCACCTTCAACCACACGGGCCTCACCGACTGCGCCGCCTGCCACGACGCGCCTGCGGGTCACTACCCGGGGCAGTGCTCCACCTGCCACGGCACCGACGACTGGTCGGTCACCACCTTCAGCCACGCAGGACTCATCGACTGCGCCGCCTGCCACGACGCGCCTGCGGGTCACTACGCAGGGCAGTGTTCCACCTGTCACGGCACCGACGACTGGTCGGTCACCACCTTCAACCACGCAGGCCTCACCGACTGCGCCTCCTGTCATACCAAGGACGGACACTGGCCCGGACAGTGCTCCAACTGCCACGGCACCGCCAACTGGGATCTCGTGGCCTTCGACCACACCGGCTACAACAGCTGCAACTCCTGTCACCCACGTCCTAGCGGGCATTCGCGTGGGCAGTGCTCGCGTTGTCATACCACCGCCAGTTGGAAGTTACCGGCTACGCCGACCCCCACCCCGACACCCATCCCACCCACACCGACCCAGACGCCCGTTCCGCCCACGCCCACGCCGACACCCACCCAGACGCCTATACCCCCGACGCCTACCGCGACGGCTACCCCGACACCTATGCCCCCGACGCCTACTTCGACGCCCACCCAGACGCCCACGCCAACAGCCACTCAGACGCCCATACCCCCGACGCCTACCTCAACACCTACCCCGACACCCTAACCGGCGTACGGCTCGCCGCCACCGACTGCCGATGGGTGAGGTCAAGACCTCACCCATCGGCAGTTTAGAAATGCGTTAGATTTAGCAGTCTACGCCTCCGAGTGCTTGACAAGCCCCCCTATGCGTGTTATTATGCTTATAGCGTTAGCACTCGCGTCACTCGAGTGCTAAGACCTTGCAGATCGATAAACCAAAACGGAGGTAAGGTATGAGCGTAAAGATTCGACCCCTGGGTGACCGAGTCATTGTCGAGCCCAACGATGAAGATGAGATGACCTTCGCCGGTGGCCAACTGGTTCTCCCTGACACAGCCAAAGAAAAGCCGCAGCAGGGTACCGTGCTGGCAGTAGGGCCGGATGTCGAGGTGAAGAATGAGGACGATGAGGTCGTGGGCCCACAGGTGGGCGACCTCGTGATCTACGCCAAGTACGCCGGCACGACGTTCAAGACCCGCGAGGGCAAGGAGATGCTGATCCTGCGGGTTGACGACATCCTGGGCGTCATTGAAGAGTAGTCGATCCACTAAGAGCAAGTCCACAAAGCACAAGGTCTGAACCATTTTCGGAAGGAGCAAGAACATATGGCTAAGCAGTTACAATTCGGTACGCAGGCACGCGCAGGTTTGAAGCGCGGTATGGATGTTCTCTCGACCGCGGTCGTCACCACCCTCGGCCCCAAGGGCCGCAACGTGGCGCTGGACAAGAAGTGGGGCGCCCCCACCATCACCCATGACGGTGTGACGGTCGCCAAGGAAATCGAGCTCGAAGATCCCTTCGAGAATATGGGTGCCCAGCTGCTCAAAGAGGCCGCCACCAAGACCAATGATATTGCCGGTGACGGCACCACCACCGCGACCCTGCTGGCCCACGTCCTGATCGAAGAGGGCATGAAGAACGTCGCCGCAGGCGCGAACCCCATGTTGCTCAAGCGCGGTATCCTCGAGGCTGCCGACATGGTCGCCGCCGCGATCGCCGACACCGCCATTGAGGTCAACACCAAGGCCAACATCGCCAGCGTTGCCGCCATCTCCGCTCAGGACCGCCAGATCGGCGATCTGATCGCGGACGTGATGGACAAGGTCGGCAAGGACGGCGTCATCACCGTTGAGGAGTCCAAGGGCCTCGAGTTCGAGACCGAGTACGTTGAGGGTATGCAGTTCGATCGTGGCTACATCAGCTCCTACTTCGTCACCAACCCCGACACGATGGAAGCCGTCATCGAGGACGCCTACATCCTCATCTACGACAAGAAGATCTCGGCTGCGCAGGACCTCGTCCCGATTCTTGAGAAGCTGGTGCAGCGCGGCGCCCGCAACCTGGTCATCATCGCCGAGGACATCGACGGCGAGGCATTGGCCACGTTGGTCGTCAACAAGCTGCGCGGCCTGCTGACCGCCCTCGCGGTTAAGGCCCCCGGCTTCGGCGACCGCCGCAAGGCCATGCTGCAGGATATCGCTATCCTCACCGGCGCCACCGTCATCACCGAGGAGCAGGGCCGCAAGCTGGATAGCGCCACCCTCGACGACCTGGGCCGCGCGGACAAGGTCATCACCACCAAGGACGACACCACAGTCGTGGGCGGCCACGGTGACGATCGCATGATCCAGGCACGCATTGAGCAGATCAAGACCGAGGCCGATCGCTCGACCTCTGACTACGATCGCGAGAAGCTGCAGGAGCGGCTCGCCAAGCTGGCCGGTGGTGTCGCCATCATCCGCGTCGGCGCCGCGACCGAGACCGAGCTCAAGGAGAAGAAGCACCGCGTCGAGGACGCGCTGTCCGCGACCCGCGCCGCCGTTGAGGAGGGCATCGTGCCCGGTGGTGGTGTGGCTCTCGTGAACGCTGTGAGCGCGCTCGACGGTCTCGAGATGACCTATCCCGACGAGCAGACCGGTGTCACCATCCTCCGCAAGGCACTCCTCGCGCCGATCCGCAGGATCGCCGAGAACGCCGGTGAGGACGGGGCCGTGATTCTGGCCAATGTCCGCCGCAAGCAAGAGGAAACCGGCAACCTGCACATGGGCTACGACGTCATGAGCGGTGAGTATCTCGACATGCTCGAGGCCGGGATCATCGATCCTGCCAAGGTCACCAAGGGCGCTCTGCTGAACGCCGCATCGGTTGCCTCGATGGTGCTGAGCACCGAGGCGCTGATCACCGACATTCCCGAGCCCGACAAACCCGCACCTCCGGCGGGCCCCGGCGGCGGGATGTACTAGACCCAAACACAGCATCAGCCATAAGCAAAGGGCGCGACCGAATCGGTCGCGCCCTTTCTGTTCGTCAGCGAAGCGCTACTCAACGATGTCCCGCGGCGCGCATCCCCTTCTCCGTCAGCGTCCACAGGCGTAACACGCGCTGCGCACCGCACCCCTGAGCCAGCGCACATCCCTGGCATCCGGCGTCCGCGCCACAGAGCTCGGCTTCGGTGAGATAGCCCTGCCTCTCCAGCTGGGCCATCATCTCCGACACCAGGGCGTCGGTGACACCCAGTCGTTCCGCCAACTCATCCTGCCGGGCCACCTCGGCCTCGGCCATCAGGGCCAGGATCTGCTGTAGCACGGCTAGCCTCCTGTGATCCAGGTGCCCAACTGATAGACCGCCACGCCCGCCGAAAGCGAGAGGAGCAGCGACGTCCCCACGCCGACCATGGTCCATGTCCACGAACGTGATTCCTGCTTCATCGCGGCAACCGTCGCCACACAAGGGATGAAGAGCATCTGCACGATCAGGAAGGCCAGGGCCGCCGGGGGCGTTAGCACCGCCGACAGCCCGCTCGCGGCGTTCCCATAGAGCACGCTCAGCGTCGCGATGGTGTTCTCTTTGGCGACGAAGCTCGTGATCAACGCCACCAACACCGGCCACGGCAATCCCATCAGCTGTCCCACCGGGGCGATCGCCCGGCCGATCACCGCCAGGTAGCTCTCGGTCACCACGCCGCCGCTGGGGAAGTAGGAGAGGAACCAGACCAACAAGGACGCCACCAGGATGACGCTCCCCGCCTTCTGCAGGAACGCCACGATATTACGCCACACGTAGAGCCCGATCGTGCGGAGATTCGGCACGTGATAGAGCGGCAGCTCCATGATAAAGACGGCGGCCTCCCCCTGCAGCACGAAGCGGTGGAAGATCCACCCCAGCCCGGCTAACACCACCAGGTTCAGCGCCACCAAGCCCCAGACGATGAATCCCCCGGCCTGACCGAAGAACGCGGCGCCCAGGATGGTCACCACGGCCAGCTGCGCCGCACACGGAACCAGAGGGGCCAGCAGAATGGTCAGAAGACGTGCCCGCCGCGACTCGATGATACGCGAGCCCAACACCGCCGGGACGTTGCAGCCGAAACCCAGCAACAACGGCATAAAGCTCTTGCCGTGCAGCCCCATCAGGTGCATGAAGCGGTCGGTGACGAAAGCAGCGCGGGCCATATACCCCGTGTCCTCGAGGACGCCCAACGCCAGAAAGAAGATCGCCAGAATCGGCACGAAGGTGATCACCATCCCCACCCCACCGATCATCCCATCCGCCACCATATCGGCCAACCACACCGGCACACCTACCGTGACCGCCCATCCCCCAACGAACGCCCCCGCCTCACCCAGCAAACCGTCCAACCACTCCTGGAGCGGCGTGCCGATGAGATAGGTGAACGCGAAGACCACGGCGAGCACCCCTGCCAGCGCTAACGCACCCCAGAACGGATGGGTAAGCACAGCATCCAACCGCGTCGTCAACCCAACCTGACCCACGCGCGGACGGACAACCGCTGCGCGCACCATCCGCCCGATCCATTCGTAACGTGCGCCGGCGATATCGAGCACGGCATCCTCATGCTCATAGAGCACGCGATGCACCTCGTCGTTCACATCCGGCGGCACCAGGGCCTCCACCATCTCATGGATCTCCTCGTCGCCCTCCAGCAGCTTCAGGGCCACCCACGCCACGGGATAGGGATCCCGCACATACCCCGCGATCAGCGTGATGAGGTCGGTCAACACCTCCTCATGCGATGGCAGGATCATCGGCCGGCGCGGTTCGTAGGGATAGGTCCGTGTGGCAACCGCGACGACGGCTTCGATCATCCGCTCGACGCCCTCGCTCCGGGTCGCCACCATCGGCACCACCGGGATGCCCAGCGCTGCCTCCAGCACCCGCGGCTCAATCACCACCCCCTCCTGCGCGGCGACATCCATCATATTCATCACCAGCACCACCGGTGCGGGTAACAGCAACAGCTCGGCCAGGAGATAGAGACTCCGTTCGGGAATCGCGGCGTCTACCACCGCCACAACGACGTCCGGTTGGTCGTGGAGAATGAAGTCCCGTGCGATCCGCTCCTCGACCGAGGCGGCTGTGAGGCTGTAGGTCCCCGGCAGGTCCACGACATGGAATGTCGTCCCTTCGCGCTGATAGGTCCCGGACTTGCGCTCGATCGTCTTCCCGGGCCAATTGCCGACGTGCTGGCTCAAGCCGGTCAGCATATTGAAGATCGTCGACTTGCCGACGTTGGGTTGCCCGGCCAGAGCCACAACAATCGTCTGACGCTCGGTGTCCGATGTCGTCTCACGGTCGCTCGACCGCGCGACCTCCGTGTTATGATGATGACGATGCATGGGATTCGGCCTCCGAACGGTACACTTTGATACGATTGGCCTCGCCCCGCCCCAGGGCGATTTGAGCCCCCCTGACGAGAACGATGATCGGACCGGAGCCGTAGTTGCGGACCACGGTGACGGGAGCACCCGCCGTGAAGCCCAACGACGCCAAGCGTGAGATCAAGCGGTGACCTCCGTGCAAGGCGCCTACAAAGCCGGTCTCTCCTGGACTGAGTCTTTCGAGCGGGACCATAAATGAGTCAACCTCCTACATAAGTTCCAGCCAGATGGCTTGTGCATGCTCACTCGGCACAGCAATCGGACGAGCTGCTTCGGCGTTCTCATCTGCGACCAGCACCTCGGTCGCATCGTCGATCTGTGCCACCACTTTGAGGTCGCGACCGGGTGTCAACAGCCAATCGGCAGCCAGGCGCAGACGCTCCGGCGTCTCCGGGGCGATGCGAGATACGCGGGCTTCAGCCCCAACGGGCACGCTGCGTAGACAGAGCTCCTCCTTGCTGCGGGCCTGCGGCGGAATCGGCCCGCCATGAGGGCACGCCTGCGGGGAGCCCAGGAAGGTAGCTAGCCGCTCGGTCACCTTCTCCGTGGCCACGTGCTCGAGCCCACCGGCGATCTCGTGCGCCTCATCCCACGGCAACTCCAGGATGTCCGTGAGAAAGCGCTCCCAGAGTCGATGGCGGCGCAGGAGGGCCAACGCCACCTCCTCTCCCGCCTCGGTCAGCGCGACCCCTCGATAGGGATGGTAGGCGACCCAGCCCTCAGCGTCAAGCTTCAGCACCATCTCATGGACCGACACCGGCGAGAAGTCAAAGTAGGCCGTCAGCTGCGACAGCGGCACCGGCGCCTCGCCATCGACACGCAGCCGGTAAATCGCCCCTAGATACTCCTCGACCCGTTCCTGACGCATAGCCGCTCCTCTACGACCCCGAACATCCACCCCGTTTTATAAGGTAAACCTTATAAACTTCGCAGATTATACCACGGGACGCACTCAAGAGTCAAGAGGCATCTGACAGGCGAATCTTGCTCTTGCCCCTAACGGTGTTATGATACAGCCGTTCCGGCAGGCCCGGAAGTCCTAGTGTCTAGACCGCACACAATCGACGAGCCGGTTACCCGCGCCGATTCTGGAGATCATGGAAGCAGACGATACGATACGCTCTCTACCCGACCAACGCGGTCGCCACTGTCCCGAGTGTGGTGCGCGGGTGGTGGACAGCGCTACAACATGCTCGATCTGTGGCACGGAGCTCTCGCAGGACGACGAGGAGACCGCGGTCACTGAGGATGAGACGACGGCTCCCGCCGAGCAACCCGAGCCGGGTGGCCTACGGCGGGGACAGAAGGTCCTGCGCATCGCGATGTTGGCAGCGGTCGCAGTTTTCACGCTGGGAGCAGCGGTGATCCTTGGGCTCAACATGGCTCGTGATGAAGAGAGCTTCGAGCTACCCACCTTCACACCCACCCTCACCCGGACGGCTACCGTGACGCCAAGTCCTACAACGACGCCCACAGCGACCGAGACCCCCCTTCCCACGGCGACCTACACGCCCATCCCGCCCATCGAGTACATCGTACAGCCGGGGGACACCCTCGGCGCCATCGCACTGGAGCACGACATCACCATCGATGAACTGATCGCCTACAACGAGCTCGACTCCGAGTTCATCGGCGAAGGCCAGCTTCTTCTTCTTCCGCCGCCGACACCTACACCGGGCCCCACCCCGACACCCGAACCGGGACGTCCGACAGAGACGCCCAGTGCCTTCATCCTACACACCGTGCAGAGCGGCGACACCCTCTCCACGATCGCTCAGGCCTATGGTGTCAGCGTCGACGTGATCCGGGCTGCTAACGACATCGAAGAGGGGTCAGAGACGATCCGGCCGGATCAGGTGCTCACCATTCCACGCCCCACACCCACACCCACACCCGAACCCGAGACGATTGCGAACGTAACGCCGACCCCGACCCCCGGGCTGACACGCTACCCGGCACCCCCGATGCTCTTTCCGCCGGATGACGCCGTCTTCACGGGTGGCGATCAGATCATCGCTCTTCAGTGGGCCTCGGTCGGCATCCTCGACAGCCGCGAGTACTACCAGGTCGAGTTGGTGGTCCCTGAAGAGGACGGACGCACGACCCATCAGGCCACCTTGCGCTCGACGGTCTGGCGCGTGCCGGCAGAGCTGTTTCCGCCGGAGACGGTGGAAGACCGGCGCTTGGCCTGGCGCGTCTTCGTCGTGCGCCAGGTCACCGACAGCATCGACCCCGACTTTATGATCGTCAGTCAGACGACGGCACGCCGGAGCTTCACGTGGCTGCCCGACTAGGTGACCGCATCAACAGGAGCTAACGGTATGCAGAGACACGAAACCGACCACACCGTCGTTGCTGACTTCTTCGCGCAGGGCTATCGCGTCTCCGGAACGTTCATCGGAGGGAGTCGATCCCTGCCCGACGTCATCTACGATCCGAGCACGGACTATCTGCTGATCCGCGATGCCTATCTCTCTCCGATCACGGCGCCTGCGAGCATCGGCGCTCACTACGCATCCACCATCCTCACCAAGCGCAACCTGGACTTTGTGCTGACGCTGGAGCAGAAGGATGGACTTCGTCGCGACCAACGCTACACGTTGGGCACTTACACCTTCGGCATCTGCCTGACCGTGCCCTTCTTCGAGATCCGGGGACGCTTGCAGTCCTCGAACCGCACCTTTGATCCGCGCATCTTCCTCAGCGGCGAGGCGGGAGCCTTCATCACGCTCTTGGACGCCACGGCACGCTGCACCTTCGACCCGCAGACCAGCTATGAGGGCGGAGCGGTGGTGGTCAGCCGTGCCGCGATCAGCTTTCTCGGCGAGCAACCCCTCCCGGACACCACAGCTTCCTAACAGAGACCACGCAGGGGGTATCCCATGGTCAAAGTCATCGTCATTGACGACAGCCCCGATATGTTGTCGATGCTCCGCGTCTTCTTCGAGCGGCGCACGTCCCATGAGGTCATCGCCTGCAGGGATGGACAGGAGGGCCTGGACCGGGCGTTCGCGACACGTCCCAGCCTAGCATTGGTGGATGTCATGATGCCCGGCATCGATGGATATGAGGTCGTCCGCCGGCTGCGCCGGAACCCATCCACGCAGCATATGGGGATCATTATGCTCACCGCGCGCGGTCAGCCGGTCGACCGACAGGCAGCACACGATGCCGGTGCCGATGCCCATGTGACCAAGCCGGTGCGCTTTGAGGAGCTCGAAGCCGTCATTGGGGACGTGCTCGCCGCCATCGGGCTCTCACCGGATGGGCGGCAGCAGCTGGCCCTGCCCGTGCTCAGCCTGAAGGGGGGGATCGGCGTGACGACGGTCGCGACCAACCTCGCGGTCATGCTTCAGGAGACGACCCCGACGATCCTCTGGGATCTCTCACCGGCATCGGGGCATGCGGCGCTTTTCCTGGGACTCAAGCCGCAGACGCACTGGGGAACCTATCTCCAGGACCCGGACCAGCCCGTCGCACCCCTCTTGCTGGAGCACACGTCAGGGTTGAAGGTGCTCTGTGCGCCACCGAAACCACTCGATGCCGCGATACTGGATGAACAACAGATCGCGGGTATGCTTCAAGCGTTGATGCGGATCGCCGGCACGGTGGTGATCGATCTGCCGCCGTTGCTCAATACGGGGACCATGACCCTGCTCTCTGAGGCCGAGCGCATCCTGCTGTTGACCGGGGACACGCCTCCGGCGATCCAGAGCACCCTCGTGACGCTGCAGGCACTTCAGGACCTCACGTCCAAGCTGATTCTGCTACACAACATCAGCAACCCCGGCAGACACCCCAGCACCGAGAGCCTACAGCGTGTGCTGCGCACCCCTATCCACGCCACCCTGCCCTACGATCCCGCACAGGAGTTGGCGCTGAACAAAGGCGTACCGCTCGCTTTGGTCAAGCGTGACAGCCCCCTCGTCATCGCACTGCGCGAGGGATGCGCACAGCGATGCCTTGAGGCTCAGCACACCGCCTAGCCGAAGGACACCTTCCCGAGCATCACCAGGAAGAGCAACCCGATGACCGCGA
>CAZYYC010000089.1:0-14761 GCA_964650935.1 uncultured Anaerolineales bacterium | reverse complement strand
GAGTGGCTTCTTCCTATTCAGCACCAGACCGAATCCAACGAGGTATAAACGAACCATCATGCCAGAGACGTCTGAAGACGCCAGCAGTAGTAGTTCCGAACCCGGCGCAGTGCCGTTAGCGGGACGTGGTCGGCTGCTAGCACATCCACACGGACTGATCTGATCCCAAGCTTGTCCTCCCGAGGATGATCCAGGGGTCACAGATCTCTCTGTGACCCCTTTTGCATGCAGCCTGCCGGTACCCGGACGACACTGCGCACGGCGATCATCCTTAGTCCTCATCCTAGGAGGCAGGCCATGCTGTATCTCAGTCAGATTCTGAACCAACGCATCTGGGACGCCTTTGGACGTCCGCTCGGGCGCTGTGGTGACGTCATCATCGGCAACGTTGACGAACCGTTCCCCCTCATCCTGGCGCTCGTGGTCAGGGACAGTGAT
The DNA here is from genome assembly GCA_964650935.1 of uncultured Anaerolineales bacterium. GTDB lineage: Bacteria > Chloroflexota > Anaerolineae > B4-G1 > SLSP01 > PWVB01. Next base: position 14,323 of record CAZYYC010000089.1, on the reverse strand, counting down.
CAGTTACCCCAGCACCTTGATATCGCCCAGGTGAGCAGCTTGTATCCCAGCATCACCCTCAACGTCCCCATCGAGGGCGTCATTCCCTACACGCCCAAAGGAGACGAGTTACGACTGGGTGCACGCGTGCTTGATCGGCAAATCGTCGATACGGAGGGGCGCCGTGTCGTGCGTGTCAACGATGTGCAGGTTGCCCGCATCCATAGTAAGTACTGCATCACAGGTGTCGACATCGGAGGGCGCGGCCTGCTGCGCCGGCTCGGTCTGGAGGGTGCTATCCAAAGCGCGGCTAAAGCGTTCGGTAAGTCCCTGCCCGAGGGCGTGATCCCCTGGGAGGATGTCGCCCCCCTCAACCAGGATGACCCGCTCCGCCTGCGCATCTCACGAGACAAGATCAGCCAGCTCCCACCCGCCGACATCGCGGCCATCCTCAGCGACCTCGACCGTCCGACCGGCGAGGCGCTGCTGACCGGTCTGGAGAACGAGATTCTGGCCGACGCCCTGGAGGAAAGCCCCGCCGACGTCCAGATGTCGGTGCTGCTTCACATGGACCCCGAACGTGCCGCGGATATCCTGGAGGAGATGGACCCCGACGAGGCGGCCGACCTCTTGGCCGATCTTCCTGAGGCGAACAGCGCTCAGCTGTTGGGCCTGATGGAAAACGAGGATGCCGCCGATGTGGAGACGCTCCTCGCCTATCCGGAGAATGCGGCGGGCGGCATCATGACCACGGAGTTCGCGCGAGTACCCACGGGCCTGAGGGCATCCGAGGCCCTGACCTACTTGCGGACGTCCGAAGAGGCACGTGAAGACGAAGCGATGCACTATGTCTATGTCCTGGATGAGGCGCGGAGACTTCAGCACGTGATGAAACTGCGCGATCTCGTGCTGGCCACGCCGGACGAGCCGCTCGAGACGATCTCCGAGCCCGTCGAGACCCACGTCACCGTCAGCCCCTACACACCACAGCAGGATGTCGCCTATCTCGTCGCGAAGTACGACCTTCTGGCGGTGCCCGTGGTCGACGACGAGACCCAGGAGATGCTCGGCATCGTCACCGTCGACGATGCCATCGATGCCGTCCTGCCCACTGCCTGGAAGAAGCGCTTACCGCGCTTCTCATAGCCCCCTTGGAGAGAGCCTATGGCCAAGATCAAGTATCACGTGGTCCACACGTTCCGTCGTTTGTGGTTCTTCCTGGCCCTACTCGGTCCCGGTCTGATCACAGCGAGCGCCGACAACGACGCGCCGGGCATCGCGACCTATTCGATGGCAGGCTCCCGCTACGGTTATGCCTTCCTGTGGCTCATCGTCGTCGTCACCATCGGCGAAGTGGTCGTTCAGGAGATGGCATCACGGATGGGCGCGGTCACCGGGAAGGGAACAGCGGATCTGATCCGCGAGCGGTTCGGTGTCCGCATCACCACCTTCGCGATGATCTGTCTTCTCCTTGCCAACGTGGGCACGACCATGGCTCAGTTCGCCGGCATCGCCGCCGGCACCGAGCTCCTCGGGATCAGCCGCTACATCACGGTGCCTCTAGCGGCCCTCGCCGTCGGTTTTCTCGTGCTGCGCGGCAGCTACACCCACGTGGAAAAGGTTCTGCTGGCCCTCAGCCTTGCCGCCCTCAGCTACATCATCACGGCGATCGTGCTCGACCCGCCGTGGAGCCGGATCATCCGCGAGGCGGTGACACCCTCCATCCGACCCGATCCCGAGTACATCATGGCGGTGCTGGCGACCATCGGCACGACCATCACGCCGTGGGGCATTGTCTATATGCAGGCCTCGGTAGCGGACAAGGGCGTACCCCTGGAGCAGTACTCGTATACGCGCATCGACGTGGTCTTCGGCGCCGCTTGGGGCAATATCGTCTCGGCCTTTATCGTGATCTGCACGGCAGCCTCGCTGTTTGCCGTCGGCATCGCCGTTGAGTCTGCAGAGGCGGCAGCCTTGGCGCTCGAACCGTTGGCAGGAAGCAGCGCCCGCTATCTGTTCTCGTCCGGGTTGCTGGGCGCGTCCCTGCTGGCAGCGTCGGTGTTGCCGCTCTCCACAAGCTATGCCGTCTGCGAGGCCTTTGGGTGGGAGCGCGGCCTGAATCAGCGGTCAAAGGAGGCCCCCATCTTCTACGGCCTCTATCTGGGGATGATCGTCATCAGCGTGCTCGTGATCCTCATTCCGGGAATCCCGCTCTTCCCGCTGATGTGGCTCTCACAAGCCTTGAACGCACTGCTCCTACCGGTGATCTTGGTCTTGGTGCTCAAACTGGTCAATGACCATTCGATCATGGGTGACTGGCGCAACTCGCGACTGCAGAACTCCCTGGCATGGGGGCTGACGGTGCTCATCACCGCCGTCGCGGTATTGCTGCTCGTGTCGTCGTTTCTGCCCGGCCTACCCGCTCCCGCGCCCTAGCCGGCGGATGAGCTCTCCCTCTCCCATCGGGACGAAAGATGGGAGAGGGAGAGCTTATGTCACCGGCGCGTCTCGCAGCAACTCGGCTAGTGAAGATGCCAGCTGCGACATATCCACCGGTTTGTGCAAACAGCGCACGCCTCCCAAGGCCTCCAGTGAAGAGATCTCCTCATCGCGAATGTGGCCGGTTAGAATCAACACCGGTACCCTATCCCCGCGGTCGCGCAGCGTCGAGACCAGAGCCTGACCTCCCATCTCCGGCATCGTCAGATCACTGACGATCAGTTCGACCGGCGCTTCGCCATCCGCCGCCAGAAGGGCAAGGGCCTCTCGGCCGTGAGCGGCAGGGATCGGGCGGTAGCCCAGCGCCATCAGCGAGTCAGTCAGGGCCTGTCGCGTCATCGCGTTGTCCTCAACCACCAAGACGCGCTGCCCCGAGCCGGTCATCCGGACCTCAGATTCCGACGCAGCCGTCCGGTCCATAGTTGGCGGTGGCCTGGCCGGCAGGAAGATCGTGAAGGTCGTCCCCTGCCCCATAGACGTCGCCACGGTGATGTCGCCTCCGTGCTGCTTGACGATCCCGTGGATCTGCGCGAGCCCCAAGCCCGTCCCCTCGCCGGGCGCCTTCGTCGTGAAGAAAGGCTCGAAGAGGTGTGCCCGGACCTCGTCCGACATGCCGTCACCCGTGTCAGCGAACTCGAGCCGAACCCAAGCCCCTCGCGATAGGCTGGGCAGAGGTGTGTCCGTCTCGTCCGCGAAGGTCTGCTCGCGCAGACGGATGTGGATCTCGCCACCTCCGGACATCGCGTCCCGCGCGTTCGTTGCCAGATTCATCAGCACCTGCTGGATGCGTGTGGGATCGGCATGGACCCAGCAGCCGCCGCCCGGCAAGTCCAGCGTGACGCTGATCGTCTCGGGGAGTGTACGCCGCCATAGTTTGACCATCTCCTTGAGCAGCGGCTGGATCTGCATCGGGCGCCGCGCCAACTGCGCTCGCCGGCTGAAGTCAAGGATCTGGCCGATGAGCTCGGTGGCTCGGTAGGCCTGCTCCTCGATCACGCGCACGCGGGCACGGGTCTCCGGCAGCAGTTCACTCTGGGCAGTGACCATCTGAGCGTAGAGCACGATCACAGCCATAATGTTGTTGAAATCGTGAGCGATACCCGCAGCCAACTGCCCAATCGCGGCCAGTCGCTCCTGCCTGCGCAGCTGCTCTCGCGTCTCCTCAGCCCGTTTCTGTTCACTGATGTCGGTGTGCGTGCCCAGCATCCGCAACGGACGCCCCGCATCATCCCACGCTACCAGCTTCCCCAAGGAGAGGATCCACTTCCAATCCCCACGCTTCGTCCGCAAACGAAACTCGACACGGTACTCAGACGTACGACCCTCAATATAGTCCCTATAGGCCTGCGATGTTCGATCACGATCCTCGGGGTGCAGCCGCCTACGCCAGGACTCATTCGTCTCTGTGAAGGTAGCGGGATCGTAGCCTAACATCAGAGCATAGCCATCATTCACGATGACCTCGCTCGTCTGCACGTTGAGGTCGAACAACCCCTGATGGGCAGCCCGCAGCGCCAGACGCAGTCGCTCTTCGCTCTCTCGCAGCTCTGCCTCGGCCCGCTTCCGTTCCGTGATATCCTGCCCGATCCCCAAGAGCAGCGTTCCGTGCCGCGTCTCTCTCGGTACCACATTCAGCAGCAGCACCTTCTGACGAGCGCCCACCTGGTAGACCGTCTCAACCGTGCGCGGTTCCAGGAATGGTGTATGCTGCGAGTGCGTCTGCTCCCGAAGCTCCGGAGGTACAGATGACCAGACGGAGCGTCCCAGCAGACCCGCACGATCCGTCTCCAGGAACTGTAGCGCCGCCTCATTGGCATCGATGTAGATGCCGTGATGATCTGCGACGAAGATGGGATTCGGCGTATCCTCGAAGAGTGTACGGTAGCGGTCTTCGCTCTCCACGAGAGCCAGCGCCTGCTCTCTCAGTCTGCGGTTGAGCTCCAGAATACGCACGAAAGCATCGATCCGTGCCACCAGCTCACGATTCGCGATCGGTCGTGCAATGTAGCCGTCGGCCCCAGACTCGAGACCTTCCGACTGCTCGTCGCTATCGGTGTAGACCGCGGAGAGGAACACCACAAAGATCTCGGTCAGCGTCGGATCCTGTTTGATGTGCCGACAGACCTCGACGCCGTTCAGGTCGGGGAGATGGCGATCCAACAGCACCAGGTCCGGGCGGAGTTCGTGCACCCTTGCCAGCGCCGCTTGGCCACTCGACTCGGTGGTGACCTCGTATCCGGCGCCCTCCAATACACGCGTTGTGCTGCGCAGCATCATAGCGTCATCGTCGACGATCAGGATGCGAATGTCGCCCTTGGCCATCTTCTCAGGTCCGCGCCGGATCCATAGGTCAACGCCTACGAAGCAACCACGCCGCCACGATGCCCGGGCAGCGCCGCGGCGAGCGCCTCAGCCAACTCACCGGGCAGGGGAGGTTTGTGGAGCCAGGCACTGAGGCCCCACTCCCACACATCAACCGGCTCCTGATCGAGCGAGTGCCCGGTCAACAGAATCACCGGGCCATCCCAGCCCCGCGTCCGGAGCGTGCGCAGCAGGGCCACCCCACCCATCTTGGGCATCACAACATCGCTGAGCACCAACGCGACCTCCGAGCCGCGAGTCTCAACCAACGACAAGGCCGCCTCGCCGTCAGCAGCCTCCAATGCCGCGTAGCCAAGATCGCCGAGGGTGGCAACCAACGCACCACGCAGGACTTCGTTGTCCTCCACCACGAGGACCGTCTGGCCTACGCCCTGAGAGACCTCAACAGGACCCGCTTCCGGTGGCGAGTCGGCCGTCTCCGAAAACACCCGCAAGTAGATCGAAAACGTCGTCCCCCTACCCGGCTCTGTGTCCACGTCGATGAAACCTTCATGCTGCCCGACGATCCCATAGACCTGGGCCAGTCCGAGACCGGTGCCCTTGCCGGGCTCCTTCGTGGTGAAGAAGGGCTCGAAGAGATGCCCGCGCACCTCGGGCTCCATGCCTGTACCGGTATCCTCAACCGTCAGGCGGATCCACACGCCCGGCTCCATCTCCCGGATGGGTGGGGGCTTGCCCTCTGCAACGACCTGCGGCGCCAAGCCAAAGCAGAGTCGTCCGCCCTGGGGCATCGCATCGCGCGCGTTGAGCGCCAGGTTGGTGATGATCTGTTGGATGCGTGTGGCATCAGCGAGCACGACGTAGGTCGCGCTCGGCGCCGCGTCGAACGTCACCTCGATGCTCTCCGGTAGGGTGCGCTGAAGCAGTCTGACTTGCTGAGTTAACAGTCCGTACAGATCGAGCGGATGACGCTGTACGTCGCCCTGGCGGCTGAAATCGAGCATCTGCTGAATCAGATCTGTTGCTTGGCCGGACTGATCACTGATTACGCTCATCCAGCGCTGGACGGGGTGCGAGGGCTCCAGCGACCTCTGGGCCATATGAGCATAGAGCACGATCACCGCCAGGATGTTGTTGAAGTCGTGGGCCATACCCGCTGCAAGCTGGCCCACCGCCGCCAGCCGTTCCTGTCGCTGTTGCTGTAGGCGTGCCTGTCGTTCGTGAGTCACGTCATCGATCACGACGACCCACAGCGTCGTTTCGGACGCTTCGTCGATGGGTTGAGCGACGATCTCATACGTGCGGCCTTCGGCCGTCACCTCATGCCGGAGGTCTTCGCGAGGCGTGAGGAACGTCACCAACGGTCGCTCCCCCAAGTGTGTAACGGGCGTACGCCCTCCAGACAGCACTGAGAGATGACGTCTCGCTGCCGGGTTGGCGAGGAGAACGTGCCCGTGCGAATCGAGCAGGACCACGCCCTCAGGCACCGTGTCGACGATCTGCTGAACGCGGCGGGCCTGAGCTTCCACCTGCTCATGAAGTGTCGCGCGGCGGATGGCGTTGGCCGCCATATCCGCAATCGCCGTCAACAGGCCCAACACGTGTTCGGTCAGCGTACGATCACTGGCGATCCACAACAACCCGACGCGATCCCCCTCAGTGATCATCGGAGCAGCCGCAACGGTCCGGGCCTTGCCGAAGAGATCGGGACGAAACAGACGCGGATCGTCCTGAGCGGTGTTGCTCAGATAGGGCTTCCCGGAAGCCAAGACCGTAGGGCTCAGCCCCTCGCCCGGTGGAATCGTCATCCCCGTCGCGCCCGACCAGGTCCCCCACCCCAGTTCGATAATCACACCGCCGGTGCCAGGATCCACAACCTCGAAGGTAGCACCGTCCACCTCCAGCAATTCCACCAGCTGCTGCAAAATGACCGCCGGCATGTCCGCCCGGGTCGACGCGGTCCTTAACGCCGCACTCACAGCGGCAAGCGTCTCCGTCTCGTGCAGACGCGCCTGTAGCTGCTGATAGAGATGTGCATTCTGAATCGCTGCTGAGAACTGGACCGCCAGGGTCTCCATAAGCAACCGGTGATGGCTGGTATAGGCAGCAGGTTCGTAGCTCTGCGCGGAGATCATCCCGACGACGCGATCATCCCTGCGAAACGGCACAGCTAGGATGGAGCGCACGGCTACCTCTCTGCCGAAGTAGCTCGTGCTGAACGCGTGGTCGTGGTTGGCATCCAGATCATCGATCAGGACCGTCTCGCCGCAGGCGATGACATAACCGCTCAGCCCGACTCCTCGCGGGAAACGCTTGGCAGGCCACCGTCCATCGCGATCAACAAGATACACACCGTGATGGCCCTCCTCTGCATCATCGGCTAGGGTGATCACGAAAGCGTCGCACGGCATGACCGCCGCTACGGCGTGGTGCACGGCGATGTAGGTCCCATCGGGGTCCAGACCGGCAGCGAACAGCTGTCGGCTCAGGCGATGCAGCATCTCGAGCTCGGCTAGCCGTTGCCGCAGCTGCTCCTCGTGCTGCTTGCGTTGGGTGATGTCGTGGCCGATACCGAGCAGGCCAATCACGTTTCCGGACGCATCTCGCACAGGCAGCTTGGAGGTCACGATCCAGCGCTCTTGGCCATCATGCCCAACGATACAATCCTCAACGCCGAACAGCGGTTCACCACGATCCAGCACGGCACGATCATGTGCATAGAAGCGCGCGGCTACGTCCTCCGGAAACACCTCAAGATCGGTCTTGCCCAGCACCTCGGCCTCATCGGCAACGCCGATATTGTCCAGGTCCGCCCGGTTTGCTAACAGCTTGCGTGTCTCCAGGTCCTTGAGATAGACGGCATCGGGCAGATTGTTGAGGACCATGCGTAGCAGCCGCCGCTCATCCTCCAGGGCCGTCTGAGCAGCCTTGCGCTCGGTAACGTCGTGAGCGAAGCCGATGATGCTGGTCGTTCCGGCCTCATCGATCCGTGTCGCGGCGGTGATCTCCACAACAAGGGGGGCGCCCGTCTTGGTGAGCAGTCGCAGCTCAGGGTATTCGATCGTCTCCCCCCGCGTCAGATGCGCCCATGACTCAAATGCCGCATCACGGTCGTCGGGATGGACCAGGTCGGCGAATGGCCGGCCCACCCACTCACCGACCGACCAGCCCGTGACCCGTTCAAAGAAAGGGTTGAGCAAGTTGAAGGTGCCGTCGGATGCCAGACCGTAGACGATCTCCGAGACCCCCTCGAAGAGCGCCCGATAGCGGCGCTCCGATGCTTTCAGCGCGCTCGTCGCCTGGCGGTATTCCGTTGACACGCTATCGTCGCAAGATGTCGGCACGTCCACCCACCCCCAAGCCTACCCAACTAGATCCATGGGTCCATCCCACCGGCTCAACCATCCGCCGTCCGATGTACCCCTGGCGACAGATCGCTTACGTCACCCACCATTGGGGACCAACAGCGGCTACAGCACGGCCTCGGCCAGAGCTTCCAGACGATCCCAAGCTGATAGGTCAAGCCACTGCAGCATCACGCCGTCTATACCCAACTTAGCCAGTTCATCCAGCTGCTCCCGCACCGCGCCTGCTGTGCCGACGATAGCACCGGCGGCCCGCAACTGCTCCGCCGACTCGCCACGCTCAGCCAACGCCTCACGCAGCTCCGCCTCGTCGCGACCGAAGAAGATGCCCGTCATCAAGGTGCGGCGAACGGCCTCGGGTCGGCGGCCCTCCGCCTCCAAGAGCCCATCCAGGTGCGCACTCAGCCTCTGCCACTGCGCCGGCGTTCGCCAGACGCAGTTCCATTCGTCCGCGTACTTGGCCACCAACGGGAGCGTGCGCCGTCGCCCATTACCCCCGATGGTGATCGGAGGCCCACCCTCCCGCCGAGGACGGGGCGCAAGCATTGCGTCGTGAAGCTCATAGTACTCACCCTCAAAGGTGACCGGGGTCTCCGACCGCATCAGCCGTGTGACGACCTCCACGTACTCCTGAAAGCGTGCGAACCGCGGCCCCGTCTTGAGCAGCGGGAAACCGAAGGCACGATGCTCGGCCTCGTTCCAGCCGGCCCCGAGACCCAATCGCAGCCGCCCACCCGACAGGTCATCCACCTGCGACGCCATCCACGCCGTGATCACGGGTGGCCGAAAGGCCGACGGGCTGACCAACGAACCAAAGGTGATGCGTTGGGTGTGAGAGGCCAACCATGTGAGGGAGACCCACAGCTCGAGCGCAGCCTGTTCGGGCGGGGCCCCCTGCGGCAGGTGATCCGACCGGTAGAGCCCGGCGAAGCCCGCCTCCTCCACCGTCCGTGCCATCCGCGTCCATTCGGACCAGTAGACCCCCGCCTGTCCCTCCATCATGATGTTGATATCCATCGATTGTCCCCTTTCCCTCAACTCACGGTCTTTCCGCCAATACCTCGATCATCTGCCGTCCCACCGCGGTCCACTGTCGCAGGAAATCTACCTCCGCCTGATACGTGTACATCACGCCCTCAGGCGCAGCAGGGTCAACGAAGGCAAAGCCTTCGTCCGGATCCCACGCATAGAGGACCTTGTAGTGCGACCACCCGGCGTACCTTCCGGCTTTGAAGCGCAGCGGTTCACCGACGATGACGATCGTCGGTCGCCCCCGATCGAGATTATCGAGCAGCGCTTGACGCCGGGCCAGGACACGCCAACGCGCCGCGAAGCCCTCCTGCTTCAGAGCACGTGCCACGCCCCACGGAAACGTCGCCCAGCCCTTGATCCGCGACGGGATCCACCCCCCTCGAACAGCGCGCGGTCCCTCCATCTTGCGCGCAAGCAGGTCTCCATCCACAACCGCGGCATCACGGAGGCTGTTAGCCACAAACATCGCCGAATAAGGGCCACAGTCATTCGAACTGCCCTGGTGTCGATGCCACTTCGGCAGGGGTTGTCGAACCTGCTTCTTCCACGCCTTGTGTTTCGGCTTTGCGAACGGTTGTTCCGCCACAAGCCACCTCCTTCACAACTCGCCGTTGCGGTTACCCACCCAGGATACCAGCCACGAGTGCGGCCAACGTTCCCAAATCAACCGGCTTCTGAGCCCAAGCCGTCACCCCCAGCTCCTCCAGGCCGCGCATGTCCTGCCCAAGACTATGCCCGCTCAGGAGTAGCAGCGGCACCGTGTTGCCACGGTCGCGAAGAGCAGCAGCCAGGGCCTTACCTCCCATCTCGGGCATGATGAGATCGCTCAGGATCAGGTCGACACCTTCGGTCCTCGCATCCAAGAGAGCGAGGGCGTCCACCCCATCACCGGCCTCCAGCACCCGGTAGTGCAACGACCTCAACGACTCGACCAATGAAGCACGCGTCGCCGGATTGTCCTCCACCACAAGAATCGTCTGTCCCAACCCGAAGGGCAGCGCCTCCTCATTCGAGAGGACGGTCTCCGGTTGCAGCGCGACTGCCTGAGCCGGCAGGCAAATCGTGAAGGTTGTGCCCTGTCCAACAACGCTGGTCACCCCGATCTCACCGCCGTGCTGCTTCACAATGCCGTGGACCTGCGCCAGCCCCAGTCCGGTGCCCTCGCCGGGGCCCTTCGTCGTGAAGAAGGGATCGAAGACCCTCTCGAGCCCCTCCGGCGAGATCCCCACCCCGGTATCCGCCACGATGAGCCGCACCCACGCACCGGCACCCAACATCGGAAGCGGAGGCGCCTCCCCGGGCCGCAGGATGAGTCGATCCAGGGCCAGCGTCAACGTCCCCCCTTCCGGCATGGCATCCCGCGCATTGACTGCGAGATTGAGCACGACTTGCTGAACACGGGTCGCGTCGACGTTCACGACCAAATTGTCGCTGCCGACGTTCAGGTCGAGACGGATGTGCTCGGGCAGAATCCGGCGCAGCATCTTGATCTGCTCTTTGACGAAGGCCGCCAGATCAAGTGCCTGCGGCTCGAGCCGTGAACTGCGGCTGAAATCCAGCAACTGATCGATGAGGTGGCTGGCATGGCGCGCCTGCTCGACCACGGTCCCCATTCGCTCGCGCAACCGCTTCGGGACCTGTTCGTCGGCCTGTGTCATCTGAGCATAGAGCACGATGACCGCCATGATGTTGTTGAAGTCATGAGCGATGCCTGCAGCAAGCTGCCCGACAGCGGCCAGCCGCGCCTGTTGTTGGGCATGGGCTTCAATCGTACGCGCATCGGTGACATCACGCAGGACCATCACCCAGGCCATGGTCTCAGCACCCCGGGTGACCGGACGCGCGATCAACTCGTAGATCCGCGACACAGCATCTTGCGTAGCAATCTCGTGCCACAATCCGGCACGAGGTGAGGTCAGCCACGAACGCCATGGTCGTCCACCGAGCTCGGTCAGCCGCTCACCGAGACCAACACCCGCCAATGCCCCTATCGCGGCGAGACCCGGCGGATTCGCTAACAGCACACGCCCATCCGGATCCACCAGCACCACCCCCTCAGGCACGCTGCGCATGACCTCATCGAGGCGTCGCGTCTCCTCGCGAGCCCGCTCGAGCAGACGCGCGTTCTGGATAGCCAAACCGATCTGGTTAGCGACGGAGACCAGCAATTGGCCATCCTCTTCAGAGTAGGTACCGACCTGGTCATCCTGCACCTGGACCGTGCCGATGACCTCGTGCTCGACAATCATCGGCACGGTGAGCACGGCGCGTGGCGGAGATGCATCGCGCATCGTCGCGGCAACGAAGGTACGCAAGACACGTTCCCGGGTCTGCAGGTCCTCGATGATCACGGGTTCACGGTCGAGGACCGCACGACTGTGCTGGCCATGGTCGCGGTCGAGAGACACGGATGGAAGATCACCGACATCCACCGGATCGCCATTGGCGATCGCATAGAGAAGGGCGAACTGTTCACTTGGAGCATCATAGGCCGTGATGATCATGCTGGGACACGCGAGCACCCGCGACAGGTGCAGATGAGCAACTCGGCAGATCTCGCGCACATCGAGCGTCGTGGCCAAGCTTCGCCCAAGCTCGTTGACGAAGGCCAGTCGCGCGGCCTGACGTCGGATGCGCTCCGCCGCAGCCTGGCGTGCGAGCGCGCTGCTAAGAATCTCGCCGACCATCACCATCAGCCCTACATCGGCCTCCGGCCAATGACGCGTCTCCGTCGTCATAGCCACACACAGCGCCCCCCAGCGCTCATCCTCCCGCGTGAGAGGGACCGCAAGCAGCGAGCACACGCCCAGCTCCTCAAGCATCTGCCGCGCATCTGACAAGGTCGGGGGAAGCTCCGACAACGTCGAGTACCGCACCACCTCACCCGCACGCAGCTGCTCCGCCCACAGGGCAAACTCGCCTGCTATGAGCGAGTAGGTGTGCAGGCCACACGCTCTGGCCGCATCGGAGAACCAGCGATAGAGAGCCTCGGGTTGCGCACCTCGACGCCTGAACAGGCCGATTTGGCAGACGTCGACGGCGGTGAAGTCGCCGATGGCGCTGACCACCTTGCGGAGCGCATCGTCGAGCGACTCACCCCCCGCCGTGTTGAGGAGCTTCGTCGACAGCTCCGCGACGAGGTGTTCCATCTCCAAACGATGCATGAGGGCCTGCTCACTCTGAGCCTGACGCGTCAGATCGCTGAAAACCGAGATCGTGCCACGGAAGGTGCCCTCATCGGTCAAGCGTGGCGCCGCCGCGATCTGGACCGGCAGCCGTGACCCGTCCTTGCGCTGCAGAAAGACCGGATAGCGGTCCTGCTGCCGCTGCATGCGCCGCGCCTTCGCCGCCTGCACGATGACCCGCTGATCTGGGGGGACCACCGCTGATAGGTGGCAGCCGATCAACTCCTCGACCTCATAGCCGAGCATCCGCGCGCCGGCAGGGTTGATGAAGGTCAGGTGATCCTCGGCATCCTCGATGGCCAACCCTTCGCCCATACTCTGGATCACCTCCTCATTGAAGGCACGCAGACGATGGGACTCCTCGGTCCGACGCGCCAGCTGGACCTCGAGATCCGCACAGGTACAGCAAAGTCGATGGTGAGCGAGTGCCGAGCGCAGCATCACAGCCAGCATCGCCACGGGGACATCGTGGGGCAGCCAAGCATAAGGAGAAAAGGTCAACTCACACATCTCGCACGCACCGAGTGCGATCAGCTCCACCGTCGGTGCAGATTCGTGCAGCGCGGCGAGCACCTTCGGGTCGACAACCGTGAGATCGACCAGGACCACCGCAGGACGGTAGTCGAACACGTCATCAACCTCTCTCACCGGTTCGACCATGCGGAGAGCTATGGTTCCCTCGGTAGCGAGCGCTGCCGACAGCTCAGCCGCCAAGCGCTTGTCTGCCGTGATGATGATGACAGCTTCTGAATCGCCGGGTGCTGGGCTCCGTATGTTGTCCAGGGCTCCTCCAAGGGCATGCATCGCCATAGAGGCGAGTATAGCATGAAGGACGGAGAACGACAGGGTCCTACCGGACGCACCCACGCCGTCCTGCGAGAGGGGTTCTACACCTCCACCGGCACCTGCAGTTCGTAGCCCACAATCCGCAGAAGGGTCGCCACGGGTGCCCGCCATCCATCCATCTCCACAGGATCCAGCTTCAGCGTCACGGAGGCGGGCAGCTCCTGTTGAACCCGCACCACCTCATCGAACAGCATGTCCCAGATCTGCGGCACGACGCGTTGCGCCCCGGATGCCACAGCCGTGCGATGGCGATCGCCTTCCCGCGTCCCGCCGTCAGGATAGTGGTAGAGGGTCGTCACGACCACCTCACCCTGGGTGGTGCGGTCATAGGTCATACCGACCGTCACCACGACATCGGCCACACGCGCGTGGCTCCATCGCCGTACAGTCATCCATCCCCTCCCCGGTTGTCGATATTTTCGACATTTCTACCACATTATAGCGCAGAAATCGACACAGCAACAGAGGAAATCACCCGCGACAGAGGATGATGAATGTCACGAGATCGGACAGGCTGCTCGACGAGTCAGCCGCGACAGTAGCCCTAACGTGATACCTAGCGGCTCACTCGCATCCGCCGTGGTAGACCTCGGGCACGAACGTCTGATCGGTGATCGGAGGGCGAACATACCCGATGTCCTCCTGACGTGGCGGCAGCTCCAGGGACTCCGGAGTCAGATCCTCGTAGGGGATCATCGACAGCAGATGCGCCATGCAGTTGAGCCGCGCGTGCCGCTTGATATCGGCGTTGACGACGTACCAGGGCGCCTGCTTGATGTCCGTGGTCTTGAACATCTCGTCCTTCGCCCGCGAGTACTCAACCCAGCGCCGGCGTGCCTCCATATCCATAGGACTGAGCTTCCAGCGCTTGGTCGGGTCGTTCAGCCGGTCCTGGAAGCGGCGCTCCTGCTCCTCATCACTGACCGAGAACCAATACTTAATCAGCGTGATCCCCGACCGCACCAACATACGTTCAAACTCCGGGCAGGTGCGCAGGAACTCACGGTACTCCTCATCTGTGCAGAAGCCCATCACGCGCTCCACCCCCGCACGGTTGTACCAACTCCGATCGAAGAGCACGATCTCACCTGCCGC
>CAZYYC010000088.1:3494-14769 GCA_964650935.1 uncultured Anaerolineales bacterium | reverse complement strand
TCGTGGAGCGTGCTCTGGCCCAATTCATCCAGAAGCGGTCCCTGCGGAAGTGTGGGGTTTTCGAGCAAGGGTGGCCCTTCCGTGGTCGCTACCACGGGTGTGACGCAAAAGCGAACGGGGTCGGGCCCCTTGCGCACCAGCACGAGGCGCATGCGATCAACCTGAGCTAGGTCGACGCGGTCGCCCGAGCACAGCGGCTTCAGCCATGCGCCCTCCCGTGGGTAGCGCCAGCGGTTCTGATCAACGGCCTCAAGGGGCACGCGCATCCGGGCAGCGCACTGATTGAGCAACCCGAAGCTCATACGAAAGAGCAGGCCATCCTCACCTTCCTGCAGCTCCACCGCAAAGACAGCCAACTGTATGCCGTCCAGGAGCCAGTCGGCGGTCAAGCAGGCCGCATCGGCAAGCGTTCCCGGTGGGAAGCTGAAGGCCAACCCCGCGCCGGAAGCCTCGGCCTCGTACCAAGTCGCGCCCGGTAGTACGGCATCGCCGGCACTCCCCACAAGGTCGCCAAGGCGGGAGGAAGGCTCAAGCGTCAACGGGAAGTCCTGCGTCGTCATCGGGTAACCTCCTTAAGGGAAGGTGAGGATCAAGGTATCGTGCGTCGATCCGACGCGATCTCAGTATAGGTCGGTTGCCCGATCGGGTCAAAGCCGCGTCGCGCCTGCCGCCGCCGGGCAGACCTCGCGGGCGCACAACAGACGGCTCAACTAGCCGACCCACACCATCCTGTCGACGCGATCCCGGGCAGAGTACTACAGCGCCGACTCCCAGCACTGCCGGAACAGCGAAGTGTCGATCGACCTTGCGGCGCGCGGCTTTCCGTATAGATTGGGGCCTATATACCACCCGGACTGAGAGGGATCAATGATCGCAACCATCGCAAGGCGCAAACCCCTGACGGCCCGCGTCGGCATCCTCGGCGTGGGCCTGGATATCTACTGGAGCCAGTTCCCGGGCCTGAGGGTGGCCCTGTTGAGCTACCTGCAAGCTTTCGAGGACCAGGTGCAGGCCCACGGGGTAGCGACGGTCAACTTCGGGATGATCGACAACGCCCCGGCAGCCTATGCAGCGCTGCGCAAGCTCAAGGCAGCGGAGCTCGACCTGCTCTTCATCGATATGCTCACCTACGCCACCTCCTCCACGTTCGGCGCCCTTATCCGCGAGCTTGACATCCCGGTCGTGCTGGTGGCCCTGCAGCCGCTGTCGCGTCTCGACTACGCCAACGCCACGATCGAGATGCAGCTAAAGAACGACAACATCTGTTCGCTGCCGGAGTTTGCGGGGGTCGCCGTGCGTATGGGCAAGCGCGTGCCGCCGATGATCATCGGGACGTTGGGGGGAGATCCCCGCCGGCCTGCCGGCGCCCGCGCTCGGACCGAGATCGCGCAGTGGTGCCGCATCGCACGCGTGCTCCACGACCTCAAACGCGCACGCATCGGCCACTTCGGGCATCCTATCGAGGCGATGCTCGATATGCATACCGACCAGACGGCCTTGACGGCAGCCTTCGGGCTGCACGTCGTCCAGACCGAGGTCGACGACCTGGTGCGGCTGACCCGCGAGGTCACCGAGGAGGAGATCGCGATGAAGGCCTCTGAGATCCTGGCCCTGTTCGACACCCCCGATCCGCAGTCAGATCCCCTGACGCGCAAGCTCACCGACGAGGATCTCCGTACCGCGGCGCAGATGTCGGTGGCGCTGGAGGCCTTTGTGGACGCCTATGATCTCGATGGGCTGGCCTACTACTACAAGGGCGAACCGGGGACCGAGCGCGAGCGCGTCGCCGCCAACCTGATCGTCGGCAACTCACTGCTCTCTGCGGCGGGCTTCCCGATGTGCGGCGAGTCAGACCTGAAGACCTGCGTGGCCATGCTGATCATGGACCGGCTGGAGATCGGCGGCAGCTTCGCCGAGTTCCATCCCGTCGATTTCGAGGAGGACTTCGTCCTGGTGGGCCACGACGGGCCGCATCACATCGCCATCGCCGAGGGCAAGCCGGTGCTGCGCAGCCTTACGGCCTATCACGGCAAGCCCGGTGCCGGCGCCTCCGTTGAGTTCAAGATCAAGGAGGGGCCGATCACGATGCTAGGCATCACCTCGACCTACAGGGGCGCCTTCAAGTTCGTGATCGCCGAGGGCGCATCCGCCGCCGGGCCGATCCCTGCCACGGGCAACACCAACACCCGCGGCGTCTTCAAGCCCGACGTCGTAACCTTCCTGCAGCGCTGGCTCGCGGAGGGCCCCACCCACCACTTCGCGCTGGGGATCGGACATCACGCGCGGGCGATCCGGGCCATCGGTGAGGCGTTGGGGATCGAAAGCGTGGTGGTGACGGAGGCGTAGACCAGCCGGCGGTCAGGCGATGGGTCAATGCCGTCTTGCGGAGGTCTGCGATGAGCCGGTCGGTCGAGGCCATTGCAGACCTCCGCAAGGTCGGTAGATTATGGAGAGAGCCTGCACGTCAGGTCGATGACCTGACGCTCCTTCATGGCACGATCAGCCGAGAAGCCGATCAGGTGCCCGGCGATAGAGTCATCGAGGCTCGTCGTCGAGATCGACGGCGGCTCCCCACGGACCACGCGCAGAAAATCCCGCACCAGGCGCAGGTCCCCCCCCCCATGGTTGGCCTCGGCGGTCACATCATCCGCGCCGTCGGAGACCTCGATCAGCTCTTCGGTGAACTCGTGCCCCGGACGGGGATCGATGTGACGCAGCACGAAGCGGTCCTCCTCAAAGACCCCCTGAATCTCGCCGCGCGTCCCGATGAGGTGGATGGTGCGCTGGGGTTTGGTCGCCCCGCCCACCATCAAATGCGTGGCGGTTGCGCCGTCCTCGAAATCGATCACGACCGACTGATGGTCGACCACGTCCATCTCACATCGCCAGACACACCGTCCGTGCGGGTTGTCGCCCTTGAGCAGTTCGATCTTCTCCTCGCGCGAGGGCTCCTCGAGGCCTTCCAGCCCCTCCCATACGTAGAAGTTGCGGCGTCGATCCGTATCGACATAGTGCTTGCGCGCCGAGTAGATGCAATCAGGCTCGATCGGGCAATCCACGAGACATCGCGTTCCGGCACCCGCGGGCGCCCGCTCGGGACGGAACTGGAAGTTGCTGCCGAAACTCGCCACCGCCGCCGGCGTGACCCCGCTCTTCATCCAGGCGATCAGATCCAGGTCGTGGCTGCACTTGGCGATCAGCATCGAGGCATACCCATGCTGCTGCCGGGCCCACTTACCACGCACATAGGAGACCGCCATATGGTGATAGGAGACGTGCTCCGCGGTCTGCACGCTGATCAGGTCGCCGATCTCGCCGTCGAGCACGCGCCGGCGAATCGCTGCGTAGAAAGCGGAGAACCGCAGGACGTGGCAGATCAGCACCTTCCGTTCGGTCCGTCGCGCCACGCGGACCAGGTCCCACATCTCGGCCTCGGAGATAGCGAAGGGCTTCTCAAGCAGGATATCGTAGCCTGCTTCAAGCAGCGGCACCGAGGTCGACACATGTTGATGGTCCATTGTGCCGTTGATGACGACGTCGGCGAACTTGGGTTCGCGGGCAACCTCCTCAGAAGAGGCATAACAACGCTCAGGAGCCACACCATAAAGGCGCCGAACGTGCTCGCGGCGTTCCTCAACCGGTTCGGCGACCCCGACAATCTGCAGCTCCTCGGGATGGAGCTGGGCATAGGAAGCATAGATCAGCGCCCGCTGCCCGGCGCCGACCACGATCGCTTTGAGGGGTGTCGACATAAGCATCAGAGCCCGAACAGGCGCACGATATTGCCGCCCATCACGAGCCGGATCTCGTCCTCGTTAAGATCGTCCTCAAGGAGCGCCTCATACCACGCGCGCACCACGTGGGGGCGGCGGAAGGGAGCGTCGGTGCCGAAGCAGACGCGCTCCGGCCCAAGCTGCTCGATCGCATAGCCCACAGCCTTGGCATCGGTCGCACTACCGATCAGGGTGACGTTGGGACACGCTTGCGCCACCTCGACGACGGCACAGTTCATGTCCCAATCGGTCATACCCATATGCACCATGAGGATCTGCAGCTCAGGGTACATCTCGGCGACCTTCTGCGCGCGCAATGGATGCGTGCGTTCGTAGGCATCGGGCCCGATGTGAAAAGCCAACACCTTGCCCGTCTTGGCGATCTCCTCGATAACGGGCAAGGCCAGTTCACGATCGTCGATTGTGTAGTTGTTCTGCGCACCGTTGAGCTTCACACCATAGAAGCCATACTCCTCGGTGCACACCTTCACCATCTGTTTCGCATGCGCCACACTTACCGTAGGATCGGCCCACCCGAATCCCAGGATCTTGTCCGGATAGCGCTGCATCGCGTCATAGACGTAGCGGTTGTGGCCCTCGATGCCCTCACCCTCATAGTCCGGCTTCAGCCAGGTGAGCGTCCTGTCGACGCCCGCCCGCTCCATTCGTTTGAGATGCTCCTCCAGCGCGAAGTCGCCGCCGGTCGGAGCGATATGGGTATCTGCGTCAATGATCTGCATCGATATCGTCTCCCTTGTGTGACTCAGATATCGTCCGACGTTCCAACCTCAACATCATGATGATCGAACCAACCCTTCTATCAACTTAACCTAACCTCTACCTGAACCGCCTCAGTCCCCTCAGGCGGCATCGGCACTACCGTGCCGGCGATGGGCACACCATCGACCACGAGCGAGACCCCGTTGCCGGACCCCAGACGCTCCACCGCGATACGGTAGGTGCAGCCGCGGAAGACCCTGGTCGCCGTGAAGCCGGTCCAGCTCGTCGGGATTACCGGAGCGATCTCCAGCCCCTCATAGGTCGGCCGGATGCCCAGGATCCACTGAGTGATCGCAATGTAGTTCCACGCGGCCGTACCGGTGAGCCACGAGTTCTTGGCCTCGCCGTGTTTGGGGGTATCGCGACCGGCGATCGTCTGTGCATAGACGTAGGGCTCACAACGGTGCAAATCGCTGATCTCCTCGCGGGCCGAGGGATTGATCCGGGCATAATAGTCGAAGGCCTGATCGCCGCGCCCGATGATGGCCTCGGCCATCATAATCCAGGGATTCGTGTGACAGAAGATGCTCGCGTTCTCCTTGAAGCCCGGAGGATAGGAGCTGATCTCGCCCAGGCGGACCTGGTACGCCGAGAAGGCAGGCTGCTGGAGCAGAATTCCGTGCTCCGTCGCTAACCGCTCCCTGACCGAGTCCAGCGTCAGCGCCGCACGACCGTCCTCGACGCCCATCCCCGCCATGATACAGATCCCCTGTGGCTCAATGAAGATCTGGCCCTCATCGTTGTCCTTCGAGCCCAGGGCCTCGCCGAAGGCGTCGTAGGCGCGGCGGAACCAGGCGCCATCCCACCCATGCTCCCAGACCGTCACCTCCATCTTCTCCGCGGCGGTGCGATAGGTCGCGGCTTCATCCCCCAGGCCACGGGCCTCGGCGATATCGGCGAGCTCCCTGGCTGCCAGGCTGAACAGCCCACCGATGAAGACCGACTCAGCCACCGTGCCGTCCATCTTGAGCGGCGCGACCTGGAAGGACTGCCCTGGTTCATCGGAGAAGATGTTCAAGTTCAGGCAATCGTTCCAGTCGGCACGCCCGATGAGGGGCAGTCCGTGAGGGCCCAGATGGTCCAGCGTGAACCGGTAGCTGCGCTGCAGATGCTCGTAGAGCGGCGTCTCCGTTCCCGGTCGGTTGTCGTAAGGGACCGGCTCATCGAGGATCGACCAATCGCCGGTCTCCTTGAGGTAGGCCGCGACGCCCAGGATCAGCCAGGCGGGATCGTCGTTGAAGCCGCCGCCGACGGCATCGTTGCCGCGCTTGGTCAGGGGCTGGTACTGGTGATAGGCGCCCCCATCCTCGAGTTGCGTCGCCGCCAGATCCAGGGTCCGCTCGCGTGCCCGCTCCGGCACCTGATGGACGAAACCGAGAAGATCCTGGTTGGAGTCCCGAAAGCCCAACCCACGACCGATACCGGACTCGAAGAAGGAGGCCGAGCGGGACATATTGAAGGTGACCATACACTGATAGGCGTTCCACACGTTGACCATACGATCGGTGTGGATGTCGGGCGTCTGCACCTGATAGACACCAAGAATGCCGTCCCAATAGCGCTGCAGCGCGGCGAAGGCCGCATCGACGACATCGGGCTGCAGGTAGCGCGCGATGATGGGCTTGACCGTCGTCTTGTTGATGCGCTGTGAGCCGGGAGGGTCGAATTTCGCGTCCCGGGGATTCTCCTGATAGCCCAACACGAAGATGATCTGCTGCGAGGCGCCGGGAGCGAGCGACAGCTTCACGTGGTGCGATCCGATCGGCGCCCAGCCAAGCGCCTCCGAGTTCGCCGACGCGCCCCGCTCGACCACGACCGGATCGTCCCAACCGCGGTAGGCGCCCAGGAAATCCTCCCGCTGGGTGTCGAACCCGGCCAGCGGTTCCGAGCAGGCGAAGTAGGCGAAGTGATCGCGGCGCTCGCGATACTCGGTCTTGTGGTAGATGACCTCATCCTCGATCTCGACTTGTCCGATGTTGAAGTTGCGCTGGAAGTTCGTCGCGTCGTCCCATGCATCCCACAGGCAGAACTCCACCGATGAGAAGAGTGAGAGATCGGCGGGCGCATCACGGCGGTTCGTCACCGTCACCTGCCAGATCTCCAGATCCTCGTCGAGCGGCACAAAATAGCGCGTCTCCACATCCACGCCATCCTTCGACGATGAGATCACGGTGTATCCCATGCCGTGGCGGCACGTGTAGGCGTCGAGGTCGGTTCGCGTGGGCATCCACGAGGGCGACCAGAATGCGCCGGCGGCGGCGTCGCGCACGTAGAGGTAGCGCCCACCGGCATCGAAGGGCACGTTGTTGTAGCGGTAGCGGGTGATGCGCCGCAGGCGGGCATCGCGGTAGAAGGAGTAGCCGCCGGCCGTATTGGAGATCAACCCGAAATAGGCCTGCGACCCCAGGTAGTTGATCCAGGGAAGCGGAGTGTCAGGGCGCGTAATAACATACTCGCGGTTCTCATCGTCAAAATAACCGTAGCGCATGATGCCTCCTCTATACCTAACTCCGACCTTTGCGAGATCTGAACGCCATCTTACCATGAACTGAGCAGCGACCAAGACCCTACGTCAAAGAGACCACCCGCCGCTCCTCCATCGCGCGATCCGCCGAGAAGCCGATCAAGTGACCCGCCACCGAGTCATCCAGGTTCGTCGTCGAGATCGAGGGCGCCTCGCCGCGCACGACGCGCACGAAATCGCCCACTAAGGCGAGATCGCCTCCCCCGTGACCGCCCGCTGTACCGTGCAGGTCATCGCCAACCGTCAGATCCACCAGCTCCTCATCATATTCACATCCGGGACGGGGATTGATCCGCCGGATAGCGAAGCGCTGCTCTTCGAAGATGCCCTCAATCTCGCCGCGGGTGCCGATCAGGTGCATGGAGCGCATGGGCTTGGAGGCACCGCCGACCATCGAGTGGGTCGCGGTCGATCCGTCGGCAAAATCGATGACGACGGACTGGTGGTCGACCACCTCCATATCACACCTCCAGACGCAGCGACCATAGGGGTTGTCTCCCTTGAGGGAGGCCACCTTATCCTCCAGCGTCGGGGTTCCCAGAGGCTCCAGACTGTCCCAAACGTAGAACGCCCAGCGGTCCGGGTGGTCGAGGTAGTGCTTACGGGCCGAATAGAGACACTCGGGCTCGATGGGGCAATCCACCAGGCAGCGCGTGCCCGCACCCGCCGGGGCCTTCTCAGGCGTGAACTGGAAGTTGCTCCCGAAGCTCGCGACCGCACTCGGCGCGATGCCGCTCTTCATCCAGGCAATCAGGTCAAGATCATGACAGCACTTGGCCATCAGCATCGACGCGTACCCATGCCGGCGCCGGGCCCACTTCCCCCGGATGTAGCCCACCGCCATATGGTGATAGGAGACGTGTTCAACCGTCTCCAAGCT
Organism: uncultured Anaerolineales bacterium; assembly: GCA_964650935.1. Lineage (GTDB taxonomy): Bacteria > Chloroflexota > Anaerolineae > B4-G1 > SLSP01 > PWVB01. The sequence goes on along the minus strand of CAZYYC010000088.1, from coordinate 6,812 downwards.
CAGAATCTCGCCGATGCCGCCATCGAGCACCCGCCGGCGGATGGCGGCGTAGAAGGGGGCGAAGCGCAACACGTGACAGATCATCACCCGTCGCCCGTGAGCGTGGGCCGCCTCGACGAGCTGCCACATCTCCGCCTCCGACGTCGCAAAGGGCTTCTCCAGCAACAGATCGTAGCCGGCGCGCAGGAGCGGCAGTGAGGTGGCGACGTGCTGGTGGTCCATCGTGCCGTTGATCGCGACATCGGCGAACTTCGGCTGGGCTGCAACCTCATCGGCTGTCGCAAAACAACGGTCCTGCGGTAGTCTGAAGCGCCGCGCGCCCTCGTCGCGCCGGTAGCCCAGCGGATCGGCCACTGCGACGATCTCGAGCTCATCGGGGTGGTCCTCCGCGTAGGACGCATACAGCAGCGACCGGTGCCCCGCACCGACGACAATCGCTTTGAGTGGAGAGGACATCGTGTGGACAACCTCCTGGTTCACGGTGATGGCGACAGCGCATCATTGACGATAATCACGCCGCGCACCATTATAGGCCAAGCGAACAACACAGCAACGCCTTGTGCTTTAGCGCGATGTGGACCAGAATGACGAAGATAGAGGTACGCACATCAACAAGAACCCCATAGGAGCCCGTATGTCCCGAGAAGACATTCTTAAGATTGGCATCGTCGGCGCGGTTGGCCGCGGCGCGAGCTTCCGCGCCCCCTTCGACGCCCATCCCTCAACTCAGATCTTCGCTGTCTGTGATATCCGCGAGGATGCGCTGCCCGAGACCGCCAAGGCACTCGGCGCCGAGCAGCTCTACACCGACTACGAGGAGATGCTCGACCGGTCGGGCATTGACGCAGTCGTCATCGGCACGCCGATGCACTTCCACGCTGAGCAGGCCATCATGGCCCTGGAGCGCAACGTCCACGTCCTCTGCGAGGTCACAGCGGGCGTCTCCGTTGAGGAGTGTCGGGCCCTCGTCAGAGCAGCGGAGAAGTCCGATGCCGTCTATATGATGGCCGAGAACTACGCCTACATCAAGGCGAACGTCCTCGTCAAGGAGCTGGTACGTCGTGGCCTCTTTGGCGAGGTCTACTACGCCGAGGGTGAATACCTCCACGAGCTGAAGGGCCTTAACGAGATCACCAAGTGGCGGCGCCATTGGCAGACCGGCATCGACGGCATCACCTATCCCACCCACAGCTTGGGCCCTGTACTTCAGTGGATGGACGACCGGATTGTCCGCGTCGCTTGCGAGGGCAGTGGACACCACTACCGCGACCCCCGTGGCGATCTCTACGAGAACCAGGACAGCGTGGTGATGCTCGCCAAGACTGCCAAGGGCGGACTCACCAAGATCCGCGTCGACATGCTCTCCAACCGACCCCACGCGATGACCAACTACGCCCTCCAGGGCACGACCGGCTGTTACGAGTCCGCCCGCAGCGAGCTCGAGCCCAACAAGATCTGGCTCGCCGACCTCTGCCCCGATCCCAATACCTGGCTTACGCTGGAGACACTGGAGGAGAACTATCTCCCCGAGATGTGGCGCAACCCACCGGAAGCCGCATTGCGAGCCGGGCACGGAGGCGGCGACTACTTCGAGGTCCTCGACTTTGTCAACAGCATCGTCGACGGCAGCCCGTGCCCCATCGGCATTCACGAAGCGATGGACATGACGCTTCCCGGGCTCATCAGCCAGCAGTCCGTGGCCCAGGACGGCGCGTGGCTCGAGGTGCCCGACTCGCGGACCTGGTGCGACTGAGAGGCTCTGGTGCCTTGCCGTCGAGTGCCGAACTCAAGTTCTCGTGACTTGTGGCTCACCGCCGATGAGCCTATACTGAGGATAGGGTTCACATTCACCTTAGGAGGCTAACGATGGCCAAGACGTATACCGTCAAGAGTGGAGACACACTCAGCAAGATCGCCAAAGAGCAGTTGGGCGACGCCGACCGCTGGCGCGAGATCTTGGAAGCCAACAAGGATGTGATCAAGGATCCCAATGTGATTCAGCCGGGGACGGAACTGAAGATCCCCACACCCAAGGCCGAGCCCGGCAAGCCGGCAAAGACAGCTTTCTAACCTTACCATCGCCTGAGAGGGCCCCAGCTCCGTATGAACCATCGCGAACGCTTCATCGCCACCATGGATTTCCGGCCCGTCGACGTCGTCCCCAACTGGGAACTCGGCGTCTGGGGCCAGACTCAGGACCGTTGGGAAGCAGAGGGGCTCGACCCCACCTCGCTACACTGGCAGTGGTTCCCGGGAGAGGCAGCCTTGGGGATGGATCCCAAGGAGTTCATCTTCTTCTGTGGTGACCCGCTGCCACGCTTCGACTACGAGGTCTTCGAGGAGGACGAACGGACCATCACCTTTCGCGACCACAAGGGTATGGTTCGCAAGGGTCTCAAAGAGGGCAGCGCCCACGGCACCCGCGCCTCGATGGATCACTTTATCGACTTCCCGGTCCACGACGCCGAAGACTGGCGCGAGGTCAAGAAGCGCTTCGACCCCTCGAGCCCCCAGCGCCTGGAGGCGAACTGGGAGACGTTCCGCCTGGAGGGCTGGCGCAACCGCACCCACCCCCTGGTCTTCGGGCCCAACTGCACCACACTGGGCTTCTACTGGTGGGCGCGGGAGCTGATGGGGACCGAGGGCCTCTCCTACGCCTGGTATGATCAGCCGGCCCTCGTCCACGATATTATGGAACACCATGCCGACTTCCTCATCGAGGGCGCGCGCCCGGTGCTCGAGACAACGACGGTCGAGTACATCTGCCTCAACGAAGATATGGCGATGAAGACCGGGCCGCTCCTCAGCCCGCGGACCTACAAGACCTTCATCTTCCCGAGGATGAAGCGCGTGGTGGAGTTCTATAAAGCGCATGGCGTCCGTTACGTTGCCGTCGACACAGACGGCAACCCGGAAGCCCTGATCCCCTTACTGATGGAGGCCGGGGTCGACATTCTCTGGCCTTTGGAGCGCGCTGCCGGTCAGGATCCGCTCCGGCTGCGGAAGACCTTCGGCAGGTCGCTGCGGCTCTGGGGCGGGGTCGACAAACGTGTACTCGCCCAAGGCCCGGAGGCCATCGATGCCCATCTGCGGACCTTCATCCCGTTGATCGAGGAGGGCGGCTTCATCCCCATCATCGATCACACTGTCCCACCCGACGTGAGCTGGCCCAGCTTCCAGCACTATATGGCGCAGAAGGCCAAGCTACTCCGCGGCGCCCTGTAGCTTGTGCAACGCCTCCTACCCAAAGCTGGCGTCCTGCTCAAGGGCCAAGCCCGAGCAGCTTCGGGACACGGGCCTTGAGTGGTTGCGCCGCGA
>CAZYYC010000088.1:0-3484 GCA_964650935.1 uncultured Anaerolineales bacterium | reverse complement strand
GGCCAAGCTACTCCGCGGCGCCCTGTAGCGCATCCGTTACAAAGTAGGGGCCGGATCGTCGCGTGGCGACGACCCGGCCTATGCTCTATCTCGGTCGATAACGCAGGCTACTTGCCCATCCGCTTGAGTGCCTGCAGGCTGCGGGCGCAGACCTCGAACCCCAAGCCGCCCTCGCCGCCCTCCTCCACGACGTACCACTGCGGGTCGTGAAGGGTCTCGGCGATCTCGAAGAACTCGTCCCAGTCGGCGACACCCTCACCGATCACCGACCCCGGCTCGCCGCCGTAATCCTTGAGGTGCAGGCTTCGCGCGCGCCCCGGGAACTTCCGCATGATCGCGTGGGGATCTCCGCCGCCATTGGCGCAGTTACCGTTGTCCATCTGCATGACCACATCGGCGACGGTGTTGCTGAAGAGGATCTCCCAGGCGGTCTCATCGCCGAAGCGCACAAAGTCGAAGTGATGTGCGTGATACCCGGTCCACATGCCCTGCGGCTTTAGCGTCTCCGCCGTACGGTTGAGGATGTCCGCCAACTCCATGATCCGGTCGACAGCGCTCATCCGGGGCTGATCCGCCGCGATGATCAGAAACTGGTTGCCCAGGATCTGGTTGATCTCGATGGAGCGCTGCAGGTTGTCGCCCATGAGCGCCTCAGTCCGCAGGTGCATGCCGCAGCATGCCAACCCGTTGTCATCAAGGATCTTGCGTATCTCGTGGGGATCCCAGCCCATCCAATCCAGGGTCTCGCCACTGTAGCCGTAGGGCTCAACGCCCACATAGCCGATGCGCGCGACGGACTCGAGCGCCGCCCGCAGGTCCTTGTCGACCTCACCGCGCACCGAATAGAGCTGCAGACCGATGGGAACCTTCTTCGTCGTCTCTGACATACCGTATCCTCCTCAGGGGTGACTGAAAGCTAATCTCCGGAACGGAAGTCGGCAACCGCCTCCGGAACCAGGTCGAAGCGCGTGAACGTTACGCGACAGCCGCCCACGAACGGCGCCTGCGCGTGGATACCGACCATCACCGTCTCGGGCATTGCCATACCGAAGGTCCGCACAAACCGCCAGGTCGCGCCGTCCAGGCTGTAGTGCATCCCGAAGACATCGCCTTTGCGTGTGATGCGCAAGAAACACGCCGGGTCCGGCACGAGCTCGTTGTTGGCATCGTCCGACCAGGGATTCGTGACGACCGAGACGGCTGACACGTCGCCGATAGGGCTGCGTTCCAGGCAGAGCTTCGCCCATTGCGTCGCGTGGGCGCGGACGGTCAGCGCGGCAGCATCGCCGAAGCCCACCAGATGTGCCCGCGCCTGTGTGATCGCCGTGAAGTCACCCGTGACCCTGGCATAGAGCAGACCCGCATTGTCCTTCCCGGTGCCCTGATAGGGTCGAAAGAAATCGGTCTCCGCCGCGGGCGCGATCGAGAGCCCGTCAGCCCCAAAGGTCCATGCAGGCGGCTCGTTGAGCCAGGCCAGTGAGTCGTTCAGTCGTTGATCCTGACAGCCAAGGAAGAGATCCACAGCGCCCTCCTATGCCGCAGCCAGCGTGTCGATGATGGCCCGGCAGAACTCAGGCAGATCATCGGGCACACGACCCGTGATGATGTTACCGTCGATGACCACCGGCGCATCGACCCACTCGGCCCCGGCGTTGATCACGTCGTCGCGCACCGCGACATAGCCTGTGGCCCTTCGACCCTTCATCAGGCCCGCCGAGACCAGGATCCACGGACCGTGGCAGATTGCCGTCACCAACTTATCTGCATCATAGCAGGCGCGTACCAGATTCAGCGTCGGCGTGTGCAGCCGCAGAGCATCCGGTGAGTAGCCACCGGGGAAGAGCAGCGCATCGACATCCTCCGCAGCGATCTCCTCGATCGTCTTCACATGGTAGCGCACACCCGGCTCCATCACAGCGATGGGAATCGTATGGCCAAAGCGTCCGGTCACCGGCTTGCCGGGCAGATAGGGGTTCGTGTGCAGGCCCGCATCTACAGGCACGACCCAGACCGTCGCACCCTCCTCGCTCAGGCGCAGGATCGGGTAGAGCAACTCGACATCCTCAAACTCGTGCGCGGCAATGATCACAATCGTCTTTCCCGTCAACTTACCCATGATCTGCTTACCTCCTCTGATCTCCTGGTTCAATCCGCCCGCTCACCTAGCCTTCACCATACCCTTGCCAATCCACCTCGTGCTCACCCTCCCGGTAGAGCCGCTCGTTGATCACGCCGATGTGATGCTGCGCGTGCCGGAGCTGGCCCAGGCAGCGGTCCAGGAAGGTGAACCGGCGACCCCGCAGCGTCACCTCGTCCAGGTAGGCGGCGTCATCGCCGGGAAGCGCAGCAATCCGAGCCTCCAGTCGCTCCAGGTAGGCCAGCAGGAATGCACGTGAGATGCGGTCCGACAGCGGCGCTCCAAACTCGGCAGCGTCGCTCTCCACGATCTCATCGAAGGGGTAGGCCCCCGGATCGGGCGACAGCCAGATGTCCATACCGACCATGATGTGGTAGACGTGCTGCCGAATGCCGGTCGCCGGACTCATCCAGAGGACGTCGGGGCAGTCAACCACCACCTCGCGCAGCATCGCCAGCGTCGGATCGAGGTTCCGACGCACGACCACGGACAGCATGCCCATCGAGGGCCCTCCTATCGGCGATAGACATCTTGTGACGACACCCCCAAGTCTAGTTGAGGTCCGGATCCTCGCAAGTGACCGATGTTGGAGTGGCTTCCAGCGAAGGCCCCACCGCGTCCCACGCCCCGAGACGGGGCTACAAGCTCGCTTGTCTAGGCTCCCCGCCAAGTCTCCGGGCGGGCCCGGCGGCAGAGCGCCGGCAGGCTAGGGCTCCCGGCGTCCCACGTCCCGAGACGGGGCTACAAGCTTGCTCGTGATAGCTCCCCGCCCCGTCTCGGGGCGGGCTGGTCCGGCGGCGGAATCTACGGATCGCAGGTGCCGAGTCCGCGCAGCCGATCGACGCGTCAAAGGCGGGAGCCCCGGATTACGTCCGGTGCTTGTCCTGCATACCGTGCTAGAATAACAGGTGACGAAGGAGCACGAACGTCCTCCCCGCCACCGCCCGTGACTGAAGAGTGACAACTGATAGCTGCCAACTGATAACCGCTAACTGAACATCATATCCAGAGAGGAGCAGCTCTATGACGATTCGCTTCGGCTTAGCCCTACCCGATAACACGGCACGCACCGTCGCCGAGCTTGCCCGCCTGGCCGAGCAAGCCGGCTGGGATGGCTGCTTCCTGGGTGACGCCATCTGGTGTCAGGATCCGATGATTGCACTGGCTGCCGCTGCTATGGTCACGGACCGGATCCGCCTGGGCACGATGGTCACCCCCGTCCCTTTGCGACGCCCCTGGAAACTCGCGAGTGAGTCCCTCGCGCTTGACCACCTCTCCGGCGGTCGCATAACCCTGGGGCTTGCCACCGGCGCCGTCTGGATGGGTTGGCAGGCCTTTCCCGACGAG
>CAZYYC010000087.1:0-14945 GCA_964650935.1 uncultured Anaerolineales bacterium | reverse complement strand
TCCTGAGCGACCCGGAATGGCAGCCGTTGGCTGAGGAAGCCCTCGAGCTGGCGCGTAGATCGGGAGAGCGCAGCTACGAAGCGCGTCTGCTGGTCGGGATGGGAGGCATCTACGCGTTCGGTGACGAACCCGAGCGCGGGATGCACTACCTTGAGGCTGCGGCAGCACTGGCGATGAGTGAGGGCATTGAGGACAAGGTCGTTCAGATGGCCCTGCTCAATCTACTCGGCCTCGAGTTTGAGCGCACCGGCGATTACTATCGCCTGTTGACCGAATACCAGCAGGAACGCCTGCACGCCAGTCGCGAGATCGGACACCACCCTATGGAGAGTGAAGCTCTGCAGGCCTGCGGGCGCATCAAGGGCATCTACCTTGGAGACCAGGCCGGTGGACTCAGTGCCCTTGAGGAGTGCCGTCATATCCTCGAAGGGTCACGGCACGAGGTCTATCCGCTCTTCCATGTAACGCAGATCCTGGTGGCCGAAGCTGATCACGATGGGGCCCGGGCGGCGCTCGCAGAGATCGAGGAAAAGAGTGATCTTCTGCAAGATCGAGCGCAGGCGAGCCGCCTGCTGGTCGAGGCGATACTGCTCAACGCCGAAGGGGCCCGCGCGGCCTCAAGGGCCGATCCGGATCGGGTGGTCGAACGCCTTGAGCAGAGCCTCAAGATCAGTCATACCGTGATGGATCTTGCAGAGGGTAGTCCATTGGTCTCCCAGCAGTACGAGATGGCCGCCTGCACCAAGGCGACCGTTGCCTATCTCGGACTCGCCCAGACGGTCAAGGGCCGCGAGGCAGAGTACCTGGACCTCGCGCTCAAAACGGCAGAGCGGGGGCACGCGATCTACCAGCGGTTTGGCTTTGCGCAGGTCGTTGAATGTGTCAGCGAGGAGGTGCTCTTCCGATACAGCCAGGCTCTAGCCGCGGCCCATCAAGCCGATGCCGCATCGCGCTATCTGAGACGAGCTTACGACGAGATGATGCGCAAGCATGCGTTGATCCCCTCTGATAGCCACTACCGTCGTACCTATCTCGAGCAGATCCCGCTCCACCGGGAAATCCGCGCGGCCTATGCAGCCCGCATCGGCTCGATCCTCACCGATGCCAGTCTACTCTGGAACCCACCTGAGGCTGCTGCGGCGCCGACCGCCACCGACCTGCCTGTCTAGTTGCGTCCCCCAATGACAACGGCGGGCCCTTGAAGGGCCCGCCATTGTGTTTTGTCTCAGTCGAGTGAGATTCAGTCGTTACGAATCGCCGACTGCGCCGCCGCCAGACGTGCCACCGGCACGCGGAACGGCGAGCAACTCACATAGTCGAGACCGACGCGGTGGCAGAAGTCAATCGATTGCGGATCGCCACCGTGCTCGCCACAGATACCGACCTCCAGGTCGGGATTCGCGGCCCGGCCTTCTTTGACACATAGATCAACCAGCCGGCCCACACCTTCCTCATCCAAGACCTGGAAGGGGTTCACGGGCAGGATACCGCGCTCGACGTACTGCAGGAGGAACTTGCCCTCGGCGTCGTCGCGGCTGTAACCGTAGGTCATCTGCGTCAGGTCGTTGGTGCCGAAGGAGAAGAACTCTGCCTTCTTGGCAATCTCGCCGGCGGTCAGTGCGGCACGCGGCACCTCGATCATCGTACCGAAGATCGCGGGCACCTCAATGCCCTCCTCACGCATCACCTCGGCGGCGACGACCTCGAGCTTGTCGCGCTCGTACTCCAGCTCGGCGACCACGCCGACCAAGGGGATCATCACCTCAGGGTGAACGTCGATGCCCCGCTTGGCACAGCGACACGCAGCCTGGAAGTAGGCACGCGTCTGCATCTCCGTCAGGCCCTTGTACATGATGCCCGCGCGGCAACCGCGCAGACCCATCATCGGGTTGATCTCCCACATACCCTCGACGATGCGCAGCATCTTCTCGGTCTGGTCCAGCTTGACCCGCAACTCATCAAGCTCCTCGAAGTTGCTTGCGTTCGCCAGGATCTCCATCTTCAGCGTGTAGAGCTCGTCGGTCAGCTCGTCGCGATTGGGCAGGAACTCGTGCATCGGCGGGTCGATCAGGCGCATGATGACCGGCTTCCCGTCCATCGCCTCAAAGACGCCTTCGAAGTCCTGCTCCTGGATCGGCAGCATATCGTTGAGTGCCGCCTCGCGCTGCTCGTCAGTCTCCGCGATGATCATCCGCACCACCGCATCGCGTGCGCGCTCGTCGAAGAACATATGCTCGGTGCGGCAGAGGCCGATACCCTCGGCGCCGAAGGCCACGGCGCGGCGTGCATCTTGAGGCAGGTCAGCGTTGGTGCGAATCCCCAGCTTGCGGATCCCATCGGCCCAGCTGAGCAGCGTGATCAGATCGACCTGCTCATCGTACTGGCTAGCGATCATCGGCACTGCACCGCTGAAGACCTCGCCCGTGTAACCATCGATCGAGATCACCTCGCCTTCACGGACCACCGTCCCACCGGGGGCGATGAACTGCCGACGGTTCACATCAACCGAGATCTCGCCACAGCCCGCGACACAGGGCAGGTTGTTACCACGCGCCACCACGGCGGCATGCGAGGTCGCCCCACCCTTCTGAGTCAGGACACCCTTAGATGCCATCATACCGGGGACGTCATCGGGTGCCGTCTCAGGCCGAACCAGGATGACATCCACGCCACTGGTCGCCAGCTCCATAGCCCGATCAGCCGTGAAGACCGCCTGGCCCACAGCCGCCCCAGGCGAAGCGTTGAGGCCGCGCGCAATCGGCGTCTTGACCGCTTCCGGATCGAACGCCGGACGCATCAACTGCTCGACGTGTTCGGGCTCGACGCGCATCAGCGCCTCTTCCTTGGTGATCACACCCTCATTCGTCAGATCGACGGCGATCCTGACGTGAGCAGCGGCGGTGCGCTTGCCCGTCCGCGTCTGGAGCATCCACAGGGTGCCGCGCTCAATGGTGAACTCCATATCCTGCATGTCGCGATAGTTGCCCTCCAGCATCGCGACGATATCCAGGAACTGCTGGTAGGCCGCGGGCATAGCCTCCTCAAGGCTCGGGAACCGCTTCGCGCGGACCTCCTCGGAAATACCCTGACGTTCCGCCCACTCGCGCGAGCCCTGCAGACTGATCTGTTGCGGTGTGCGCAGCCCAGCCACGACGTCCTCACCCTGCGCGTTGATAAGGAACTCACCGTAGAGATACTCGTGTTCGCCCGTGCTTGGGCTGCGGCTGAAGGCAACACCGGTCGCCGAGTCGCTACCCATATTCCCGAAGACCATCGTGCAGACATTGACCGCAGTCCCCCACTCGTGCGGAATACCTTCGTGGTCGCGATAGGCAACGGCGCGCGGCGCGTTCCACGAATCGAAGACCGCCTTGATCGACAGATCAAGTTGCTTGTAGGGATCGGTGGGGAAGTCCTCGCCGAATCGATTCCTGTACATATCCTCGTACGCGTCGACGAGCCCCTTGAGGCCCTCAAGGCTGACCTCGGTATCGAGCTCCACACCTTCCTTCTCCTTGAGCTCGTCCAGCTTCTCCTCGAAGTAAAGGCGGTCGTAGCCCATCACAATATCAGAGAACATCGTGATGAAACGACGATAGGCGTCATAGGAGAACCACTCGTTGCCGGTCAGCTCGGCCAACGCCACGCGGGTCTCATCGTTCAGGCCAAGGTTCAGGACCGTATCCATCATACCCGGCATCGAGAGACGACCACCCGAGCGTACAGAGACCAAGAGAGGGTTCTCAGGATCGCCGAACTTCTTGCCCGTCTGCTCCTCAATGTCCTTCAGTGCCTCAAGCGTCTGGTCCCACATCCCGTCCGGGAACTCGCCCGTCTTCATGTAGGCAACACAAGACTCCGTGGTGATGGTGAAGCTCGGGGGCACCGGGGCGCCGGCCGCGGTCATATCCACCAATCCAGCTCCCTTGCCGCCGAAGATCTCCTTCATCTCAGCTAGGCTTGGTTCGTGGCCCAGGACCTCGGCATAGGCTTCCTTGCCGTTACGCGATAAATAGACCCACTTTTTCGTCATTCCTCGTCCTCCAAACGTGTACTTAGGTAACCATCCGTGTCATTGTACAGTAAAGCGAAAAGGATGCAAGATTCGGCGCGACGTCCACCGACGCGGCACCCGATCCTCGCCCTCTTTAGCGCGCTGCTCCCTCAAACTGGCTCGCCACAACCCTCCTCTGCAACACATACCACTCCGGCATAGTCAGAAAGCGATCGCCCGCCGACATCATCGGTCCAAGCTGGCCTCCGCTCACGCCGACATCCACCCCGTAGGTGTAGACCGGCACATAGAGCGGCAGCGCCGGCAGCAGCTCCATATAGGCCTGCTGGAACTCACGGTACAAGGCCTCGCGCTCCTCGCGGTGGACCGTGATGCGCGCCTGTTCGACCAACTCGCTGATGCGCCGATCCTGAAGTCCGGCGTAGTTCTGCCCCTGTCCCGGTAGTGCTTGTGTCTCGTGCCAGAAAGGATAGGGATCGGGATCACCGGGCACGATCAGGCGCGCGACGGCAGCTTGGTAACTGCGCGAGTCGAGCACGCCCGTCAGCGCCAGTCCCGGCACCGTCTGCACCGTCACCGAGACACCCAGACGCTGCCACTGGTCGGCGACGGCCTCCGCGAATGCCCGCTCGAGCGGATCGTTGGAAGCGGTCAACGTGAAGGCCATCGCGTCACCCTGGGGGTTACGCAGAGTATCTGTCACGCCGGCGCGGCGCCAGCCCGCCTCCCCTAGTAGATCGAGCGCCCGCTCGGCATCGTAGGTGTAGGCCGGCACACCCTGGGTGCTGTAAGCCCACGAACCCGGCAGCAGCGGCGTCGCCGGGAGGATCGCCTGTCCCGCCAGCATCGTATCCACGAGCACTTGTCGATCGAGGCCATAGTAGAGCGCCTGTCGCACTCGCACGTCACCGAACGGCAGCGTGTCGGTCATCAACTGGTTGAAGTAGATCATCACCATCTCCGCGGTCGTCGCGGAGAAGAGCCGCAGGTTGGGCTCCTCGAAAGCCTCCGGAAGGAACTCGACATCAATACGGGCCACACCTTCAGCCGCATCGTCCTGATAAGCCTCGAACGCGGCTCGCGAGGTCGGGTAGAAGCGCAAGACGATGTTCTCCAGATAGGTACTCCGACCATAGTAGCGTGGGAAGCGGCGCAGCGTCACCGAGGCGATGTGCCCTTCGCCCGTCTCAATCTCAGTCAGATGAAAGGGGCCGGTACCCACGGGGGCGCGGTTGAAGTCGATACGCGAGAGATCCGCTGCGTTCATGCCCTCGAGAAGATGCGCGGGCAGGATACCGACGGTCGTGTAGTCCAGGAAGGGTGCATAGGGCTCCTGAAGCACAAACTGCACCGTGTAATTGTCCAGCCGCGTCACATCGACGGTGCGCCACAGCTCTGCCACGTCAGGCGGACCCGGATAGTCGGGGTCTTTGAGTAGCTCAACCGTGAAGATGACGTCTCCGGCTGAGAAAGGATATCCGTCGTGCCACACGACGTTGCGCCTGAGGCGGAACGTGTACGTGATGCCCTGAGCATCGATCTCCCAGTCCGTGGCAAGATCGGGCTCTACTTCGCCTCGCATATTCATGCGGGTCAACCCACTGAAGACAAGGCCTGTCACATCCTTGTCGGCATCGTTGTAGAAACTCAGGAGCGGGTTGAGCGTCTGAGGGTACCCCCCCACGCTCTCCACATAGGTACCACCCGGAGCCGGGCGGAACTCAGTGGTGTAGGTAGAGGCCACGTAGGCAAGGATGGTGGCTGCGACCAGGAAGCCGATACCCACCAGCACAACCTGCCAGCCGATGCGCCGAAACACGTCACATCCCTCTCAGCACAGCCGTGACACGGAAGAGGGACGGTGCAGAGAGCGGCAGCCGATCCGCCGCCAGGCACGCGTCCCCCAACCGGGTGCGACGTTGTTAGCCAACGACCAAGACGTTGACGATAGCAACCAGGAAGAACAGCACCGAGGTGATCACGGTCAACCGGAACAGCAGCAGTTCAGGACCGCGCCGCTTGCGGATCAGGCTCGTCTGCGATCCACCGAAGACGCCACCGGTGCCACCGCTGCGCACCTCCAACAGCACCAAAACGACAAGGGCGATCCCTAGAATAATCTGCACGATGTTTAGATAGGTCTGCATTCTCTTTCTTTCCTCCAGAGGCAACTGGCAGAATTATAACACGCTCAGGTCGGATGACAACGTCAGAGGGCGAGACCGGCACTACGACGCTCATAGCGGAAGCAGATCGCCGCCTGTAACCGTCACGGGTCCGGGACACCCCTAGGTGACGCGCTCGTAGAAGAGCGGCAGACGCGAAGCCGCCTCCTCCGTGAGATGCAAAGCGCCCAGCACGCGACCGGACGCCCGCTCAGCATCGTCCTCTGAGGCGGCGTGAACCGTGAACAGCGGCTGCCCGGTCATCACGTGATCGCCGACGGCAACGTGCATCACCAGACCCACAGCATGATCAATCTTCTGGCCCTTCTTCTCCCTACCGCCGCCGAGGTCAACGACCGTCATCCCGATCTCGTCCGCCTTCATCGATGCGACATAGCCTGAAGCGGTAGCCTCGGTCGTCACTGCGATGCGGGCCTGAGGCAGGCGCTCCGGCTGGTCCACATAACGGGTGTCTCCCTCTTGCGCCGCGACCAACTCACGAAACTTGTCATAGGCGGCGCCGCTGTCGATCATCGCGGCAGCCCGGCGAGTCCCCTCCTCCAAATCGTCCGCGAGGCCCCCCAGGTGCAGCATCTCGCCCGCGATGCGCACGACGTGATCGACCAGGTCCGTCGGCCCTTCGCCCCGCAGCGCCTCAATGGCTTCGGCAACCTCGAGAGCATTACCGACTGCCCGGCCCAGCGGCTGATTCATGTCGGAGATGTGCGCAGCCACGCTACGTCCGACAGCCCGACCGATACGCACCATATCACGCGCCAAGGCGCGAGCGTCATCGAGCGTGCGCATAAACGCCCCGCTGCCCATCTTGACGTCGAGCACGATGGCGTCGGCTCCGGCAGCGATCTTCTTGCTCATGATCGAGCTCACGATCAATGGAAGGCTGGGGACCGTCCCTGTCACATCGCGAAGCTCGTAGAGCTTGCCATCCGCGGGCGCCAGATTCGCCGACTGGCCGGTCAGCACGATCCCGATCCGCTGCAGCTGCGCCTTGAACTCGTCAACCGTCAGATCAACACGGTAGCCTGGAATCGACTCCAGCTTATCCAGCGTCCCGCCCGAGAATCCGAGGCCTCGCCCCGACATCTTGCCCACCGGCAATCCGGCGGCCGCGACGATCGGAGCTGCCACCAGACTCACCTTGTCACCCACACCACCGGTGGAGTGCTTGTCAACCACGACCGGCGCCACATCGCTCAAGTTGAGGATGTCACCGGAACGCGCCATCGCCAGCGTCAGGTCGCGTGTCTCCTCATCCTGCATACCCCGCAGCAAGATGGCCATCAGCAGCGCTGCTGCCTGGTAGTCCGGGATCTCATCCCGCGTATAGCCATCGATGAAGAAATCGATCTGCTCCTGAGTCAGGCGCAGCCCATCACGCTTGCGCTCGATCAGCTCCGTCATCCTCATGTGCCGTCCTCCCCGCTGGGGTGAGTGCCCAGCTCGCCGCCCCACTCGGAGTCATCCTCCATCGCGTGAAACGCGATGCCGATCGTTCCCGGTCCGCCGTGTGTACCGACAACCGGCGTAAGCACCACGGAGTAGACACGGCGGGGCCGCAGTCGATCCACGACCAACTCAGTCATCCAGGCCAGATCGTCATCCGCAGCCGTCGACATGAACGCGAGTTCGCTGGGCTGACGACCATCGAGCCGCTGTTCAGCAAGCTCGACTACACGTCGCAACGACTTCCGACGGCTACGTACCTTCTCCAGTGCCTCCACCGACCCGTTCTCAATGGTAAGCACCGGCTTCAGGTTGAGCGCTGAACCCAACAACCGAGCTGCTCCACCGATCCGTCCACCGCGATGCAGGAACTCCAGAGTGTCAACCGCGAACACGATATGGAGCGCCTCTTGGCACCGTAGCACCTCGCGCATACCCGCCTCCACATCCATGCCTGCTCGCGCGGCGCGCTGCGCGGCGAGGACCTGCAATCCCAATCCCATAGACACCGACCTCGAGTCGATGATCTCAATCCGCAAATCGGGCCGCAGTTCCGCAAGCTCGGCCTTGGCCTGATAGGCCGATGCCAGGGTACCGCTCATCTCGGTGGAGATGAAGATCCCCAGAATGGTATCCGTGTTCTGGGCCTCCGCCGTTGCCTGAAAGAAATCCATAAAGGCACCCGCCGAAGGTTGTGAGGTCTTGGGAAAGTCCTTACGCTGCATCAACCACTGATAAAACCTCTGAGCATCCAGGGTGACCCCATCCAAGTATGACTCGCCGCCCCAGTGTACGTTGAGTGGGATGATGGGAAGACCCAGATCCTCAGCCATTCCCGGAGAGAGATTCGAGGTACTATCTGTTACAACAGCAAAGCGGTTCATGATGAGTCCTTTCTGCCCGTCATAATGAAGAAAATCGGACGTGCTACCCGCAGGCATGCATGTCCGGTCCAGCCATCGCAAGACAATGAATAGATGATCTGATTCTACCGATTCCGCGTGCCTAGACAACCGGGAAGACCCGGCAGGAAGCGCTCCAGGGCAAGCCGCCGGGCGGACAGTCGCGGGCGTCGACAGTCTCAGGCGACAGGTGCCGTGACCGAGGCCTCCACATCGGGTAGCTCGGCCTCAAGGTGCCTGATGCGTGGATGGGTCCACGCCAACAGGCTGGCCGTCATCAGGAAGACACCCGCGATCACAAACATGAACCCGATCCCCCTACCGGCACCCACGCCCATCAGCCGACCGATCCAGCCGTCGGCCCATGGCGCACCGGGTTGCAGGCGTGGCTCAAAGACACGATCGGCCAAAGGCCCGGTAAGGAGATAGGCGATGGGCATCATCGACCCCGAGATCATACTCCTCGCCGCGAATACGCGCCCCTGGGCATTGAGTGGGACCTTCGTCTGGAAGATGGCCTGGCTGCAGCCCGAGGCGATGGGGATGAAGAACAGAAAGAGCGCCATACCGGCACCGACCCCTACACCTGATGGCCGCAATCCCATCACGAGGATCCCGACGGAGGCGGCAGCAATGGCGCCCACCACCCCTGTGATGCGCCGCCGAGGCCCACCCCACGCGCTGATGACAACACTGCCCAGGAGCATACCCACACCCGAAGCCATCTGCACGGTGCCCAGCACCACCGGCTCAGCAAACGAGAGCACCAGAGGCCCCGAAAGTGCCCCAATCGTACCCAGAAAGAAGTTGACCAGTGCGAAGTAGATCAGCATGCCAAACAACCCGGGTCGGGCCCAGAGATAGCGCCATCCGTACGTGAGGTCCTGCCACTTGTCCTCTGGGTCATCGACCGACGTCGTGCGCTGAGGTTGCGGGATCGCTACAACCAGCAACGAACCCACTGCGATGACGTAGGTTGCGATGTCAATCAGGAAGATCCCGCGCATGCCGACCACACCAAAGAGCGCTCCTGCCAGCATGGGTGAGAGCAGCATATCAATGGCCTGCGCTGCCTGCACCATGCCGTTCGCGCGTCCCAGATGCTCATGAGGAACCAGCACCGCAATCGAGGCCAGGTAGGCAGGCTCCTGCAACGACGAACAGATAGCGCCCAGAAGAGCGATGCCGTAGACATGCCACACCTCGATCCGATCGGTCATCACGAGGGCGATGGCGCCAAGCGTCACGAGCGCGCTGCCGGTGTCCGCCAACACCATGATCCATCGGCGATTCCAGCGATCGGCCAGCGAACCCGCAACGGGTGCCAGCAGCAGCCTGGGCAAGGTGGCGAAAAGCACGGTCATCGCAAACGGCGTCGCCTGGCCCGTCTCCTCGAACATCCACACCCCAAGGGCGAAGCCGGTCAGGCCGGACCCGATGATGGAGATCACCTGGCCCAGCCATATCACAAGGAAGGCCCGCAAGCCCTGACCACCCACGCTCCCCTCTGCACTTCGCAACGATGTCATCTAGTCCTCCGCATCCCGTCGTCCATCTGCCGTCGCCCCATCGACCTCATCGGCGGGGTAGTCAAAGTGCGGATAGAGAGCCACGGTGAAGGCATAGGTGTGAGCTTCGTCTGCATCCCAGCTCTCCTCAACACTCGACGCGTCGAAGTCAGCCAGCAATGCCTTGACTCTCTTCTGCAACTCAGCAGCTCGCCCCTCCGGCAGCCGACCTACCCGCCGCGTTACTATCGTCGAGCGCTCCCGTTCCGCTGCACCCATCTCGAGCGCATAGGTTCTCGCTTCCAGACTACGGACGAGATCCTCACGCGTTGCATCAAGCGCAGCAACTAGGAACGTGTTGATGTTCTCCTTGCCCGTCGGCGTGTCGAAGGAGAGCAGGTCCGGCGCGACCTCCAACTCGGAGGCCACGGCACGGTAGGCCTTCTCAACCAGGTTGCCAACGAGGTGCTGATCGACGACCCTGATCAGGCCACGCTCCTCCAGCTGGCCGACGTGGTAGTACAATCGGCCCGGCGAAAGGCCCAGCTGGGCCGCCACTTCCTTAATGGAACGGGGCTTGGGGACAAGTTGCTCGAAGATGCGTACCCGCAAGGGGTCCGCGATGGTCCTGAGCGTGTCCAGATCGACGATCTCATAGATAAGCGGCAGCTCCGGGTGCGCCGCCCCCCCGGTTCCACGATCACGCATCGCTTCCTCCAAGTCTATCGCTTGATTTTTTTACAGCGCCATGATCGAGTATAACGCCACGCGACGTCTCTGTCAAGTTGCCCCCCACTCGCCCCGACGAATCCGCTTGAGATTCACGATCAAGAGGTTATAATCGGGTCAGCAAACTGCGACGTATGGAGAGAGGTGAGCAGTGGACTGGCAGATCACGCCCTATGTCGTCGGACTCAGCATCGCGACGCTGCTTTCGTTAAGAGCTGCCGTCCTGGCCTCGCGCTATCGCGATCGTCCGGGCGGCACGAGCCTCACCCTCAGCATGGTGGCGATCGCGGTCTGGGCGGGCACGTACGTCGTGGAGGCCAATGCCGTCACACTCGAACTGAGGATCTTCTGGTCGACCGTGGCCTACTTCGGCAGTCTCTCCTGTGCCCCCTTGCTCCTGCATTTCATCGTCCAGTTCACCCAACAGGGTCATCGACTGAGGTCACTCGCTGCCCGTCTCGCGCTGTGGTTGATTCCTGCCATCTCCTTGCTGCTCGTGCTGACCAATGGTCAGCACGGGTTGATCTGGAACAGCTTTACCTTCATGGACACCGACCATCGCATCATGGTCTATGGGCGGGGCCCCGCCTGGTGGGTGATCGTCGCTCACCAGTACGTCCTGCTGACCACAGCAACGATCATCCTGGTTCGTGAGGCGGCTCGCCGGCGCCACCTGTACCGGGCGCAGTCCCTGGCGATGCTGTTGAGCTTCGTGCCCCCTTGGCTGATCAGCATGCTCTACGTCATCCGTCGCACGATACTCGGGTCCGCCGACTGGACGCCCGTGGCCTTCGCCCTGTCAGGGTTGACCTTGAGCTACGCCTTCCGCCGACTGCACCTGCTGGACCTCGTGCCGGTGGCACGTGACCACGTCGTCGAGAGCATACAGGACGGGGTCGTAGTTCTCGACCCGCAGGGCCGCGTTGTGGATGTGAACCCTGCCGCCCGCGCCTGGATCGGCGGTGTCGACGTGATCGGTCAACGGGCAGAGGAGGTCTTCGCGCAGTTGATGGGGCTGCTGCGCGGACCCGAGATCGCGACCACCGCGCAGCACCCGTTCTGGGAGACAGCATCGAGAGGCGATTTCACCGTTCCGGAGCTGGGAACCTTCGAATGGCAGATTACGCCCCTGAAGCGAGGCCCCGCGGGGCCTCAAGGGTATCTCGTGATGCTGCACGATGTGACCGAGCAGCGGCGAGCTGCAGAAGCACTGCAGAGCCTCAACGAGCAGCTCGAGATCGAGGTCAAGGCACGCACGGCGCAGATCCTTGCCGAAAAGGAGCTCAGTGACGCGATTCTGCGAAATGTCAGCGACGGCGTCCTAGCCATCGACGGCGAGAATCGCATTCGCTATGCCAACCCCGCCTTCAGCGAGATGACCGGCTACAGCCGCGACGACGTACTGGGACGTCCGGCCTCCGAAGTGCTCGGAGATGTGGTCGGGCCTGCTCTTGCCGTGGTCCGCGAGACCGGGGATCCCTGGCGCGGCGAGACAGAGGCCCGGCGCAAGGATGGCCGCAGCATTGACACGGATCTCAGCATCTCACCCATGAAGGATCCTGAACACGACGCCACCGTGTATGTATGCACGCTGCACGACACGACCCAGTTACGTGATCTCGATCGAGCGCGGAAGCGTTTTCTGGACAACATCTCCCACCAGCTACGCACACCGGTCACGACGCTCAGGCTCTACGCACACCTACTTGGCAGGACACAGCTTACGGAGCCACAATCCAGGAGCCTGCACGTGATCGACGAACAGGCAAGCTGGCTCCAGCACCTCGTCGAAGACATCCTCGAGATGGCCTCACTGGATAGCGGCAAGGCCCTAACCCAATGGGAACGGGTCGAGATGCGGACGATTGTTGACCACCTCACAGCCCGCTATGCTGACCAAGCCGAGAAGGCCGGGCTGCAACTGCATATTCCGAGCAGGGGGGACGACCTGCCGTCCATCCACGGCGATCGGAATCGCTTGATCCAGGCGGTATCGGAGATCATGGACAACGCAATCCGTTTCACGCCACCCGGGGGCACTGTAACGCTGACGACCGACCGCGAGACCCACGAACAGCGTGAATGGCTCACGATCACAGTTCACGACACGGGTCCGGGAATCCCGCCGGACGAGCAGCCACGCATCTTCGAGCGCTTCTTCCGAGGCGGCATTGACGACAGCGGGCAACTTCGCGGCACGGGACTCGGCGCTGCGATCGCCCAGGCTATCGTCCAGGCCCACGGCGGGCGGATCACCTTTGGCAGCACCACGGGCAGCACCCATTTCACGATCTGGTTGCCCTTTGTTGACCATCGCTCTGAACTATCTCAAGGAGGATGATGCTATGTCTGAAGCTCCTCGACCACCATCGCTCATCATCGTCTCCGGCGGTGTCGGGACCAGCGCAGAGCAGGTCGTCAATACCGTCCTAGCGCAGTTCCCCGATGTTCAGGTCCCTGTGATCATCCTACCCAGCGTCCGTCGCCCCGCGCAGATCGAAGATGCCGTACGCCAGGCTCGCGCATCAGGAGCCACGATCGTCCATACGCTGGTGGATGGCGAGTTGCGGCAGCAGCTGATCGAGACGGCAGCGCGGCACGATGTTCCGGCCCTAGACCTGATGGGCCCCCTGCTCGATCGGCTCACCGTAGTGCTTGGGCAGGCCCCGCTGGGGCGACCAGGCTACTACCGGCAGCTCCACAAGTCCTACTTCGAACGCGTCGCAGCCATCGAGTATGCGATGGCACACGATGACGGGCTCAGGCGTGAGGACTGGCCCGACGCCGACGTGGTCTTGATCGGAGTCTCTCGCACGGGCAAGACACCGCTGAGTATCTACTTGTCGGTCCTTGGATGGAAAGCCGCGAACATGCCGATCGTCCCACAGATCCCGATTCCGCCGGAGCTCTACAGGCTGGATCGTCGTCGCGTCATCGGCCTAACGATCGACATCGACCGCCTGCTGGGTTTCCGACGCCAACGCACGCGGCTGATGGGCATCTCGACCGAATCAGACTATGCGCGCCCTGCCGAGGTGGGCAGGGAGCTGGCCCTGGCTCGCCAGGTCTACCAGCGTGGCGGGTTTCACGTCGTCGATGTGACGGACAAGCCGGTTGAGGCAAGTGCGGATGAGATCATCAAGCGACTGGGACAGAGCAGTTAGCGGCGCCGGGATCTTGACTTCTGACGTGCACCATCTATAATAACTTGTGACGATGAAGTATACGTGAGGCCTCGCGTGTATTCGGGCGAGGCCTTTTGCATGCACCGACAGAGAGCGGTAAGCGGCACCAACTGACCGGGCGGCGGCCAGACTTCATGACCGCCGCTCGGTCATCCCAGAGCAGAGCACAACTGAGGAGCAACTCACAGATGGCGAGGAAAGAAGCACCCATAGCTGACGTCAGGATCATCGGCATTTTCGCCCACGTGGATGCGGGCAAGACGACGACGTCGGAGGCGATTCTGTATCATACCGGGCGCATCCATCGAGCGGGGCAGATCGACGACGGCAACACCCAGCTCGACTGGATGGACCAGGAGCGAGAACGCGGCATTACCATTATGTCGGCGGCTACAGCGTGCCACTGGCACGATCACCGCATCAACCTGATCGATACGCCCGGGCACATTGACTTCACCGCTGAGGTCGTCCGCTCGATTCGCGTCATCGATGGGGCGGTCGTCGTCCTATGCGGTGTGGGTGGCGTAGAGCCGCAGACAGAGGCTGTCTGGGCACATGCCAACCATGAGAAACTCGCGCGTCTCATTTACATCAACAAACTCGATCGCGTCGGTGCCGACTTCAACCGGGTGCTGGACGAGGTACGCGAACGTCTGACGCCACGAGCTGTCCCCATCCAGCTACCTATCGGCACCGAGGGGTCCTTCAGCGGCGCTGTCGATCTGCTCACCCAACAGGCAATGACCTGGGAGGGCGACACCTACTCCGTGGCGCCGGTGCCCGCGGATATGACGGAGGTCGTGACGGCAGCACGTGAAAGCCTCATCGACAGCATCTGCGAGATTGACGATGACCTGCTGATGCAGCGGCTGGAAGAGCAGGAGCCGGATCTGGCCGATCTTCAGCGCGGTCTGCGGCAGGCGACGATCTCCGGCGATATCATCCCGGTGCTCTGTGGCGCCTCGAAACAGCGCATT
>CAZYYC010000086.1:0-15049 GCA_964650935.1 uncultured Anaerolineales bacterium | reverse complement strand
ATGCCAGTTACCATATGAGCATGGCCCAAGTGCTCTCACGTGCGGGCGATTTTGATCGCGCCCTCCGGGCTTTAGCCAACTACCTGCGACTCGAGCCCAACTCCAAAGTGTCGGGGCGCATCGAGCAGCTCTTTGCCAGCGGTATGGATCCTGTTGAGGATCATCTCACAGAGAAGATGACCACTGCCGATCTGCCGATCGATATGATCGGTGCGGCTATCCACATGTGGTTGGAGTTCCGCATCATCTTGGGCGAGGAACCGCTGAACATTCCTAAGCCCGAGGCCTGGGCCGCTGCATTGGATTACACAGTGCGGAAAGTCAACTTGCACGACCAGCCGATGGAGGAGTTGGCTGAACACTACGGCGTCTCCGTCGATACGGTACGCAAGCATCACGGGACGCTGGTCGAACGGCTGGATATTATGCCGTGTGACTATCGTTACTTCACGGGAAAGCAGAACCCCCTGGACAAGCTGGTCGAAGCCGCCGAACTTCTGGAAGAGCTGGAAAAGCGCTTCAAACGAGAGTAGCCTTGTCCATGGATCCTGATCTGACCACTGTCGGTCAGGCCCGGCGCTGGGCGGCGGAGCGCCTCGCCGCCGTCACGGATCGTCCCTACACCGAAGGCGAGCGTCTCCTCGCTCACGTGCTTCAAGTTACCCGCACGGCGCTGTTAGCCCACCCGGAATGGCCCCTGCGAGCCCGGACCGCGGAACACTACACCGACCTCGTGCAGCGGCGGGCAGCAGGCTCCCCGTTGCCCTACCTCATCGGCGAAGTCGAGTTCTACGGGCTACCGTTCTCGGTGACGCCGGACGTCCTCATCCCCAGACCCGAGACTGAGCTGCTGGTCAGTCTGGCACTGGAGCGTCTATCCACCTTGGCGAACCCGCGCGTGGTGGAGGTCGGCACAGGATCCGGATGCATCGCAGTGACCTTGGCAGTGCACTCACCGGGACTGCACCTCTTCGCGACGGACCTCTCCGGCGCCGCCCTCCGCGTCGCGCGACAGAATGCGCGACGCTACGGTGTATCAGGGCGCATCACCTGGCTGCAGGCCGACCTACTGTCACCGCTGCGCAGGCCCTTCGACGTGATCGTCAGCAATCCCCCGTACGTCGCAGAGACGGAGTGGGCCGAACTGCCCGCATCGGTACGCCATGAACCGCGAACCGCGCTACTGGGTGGCCCGCAGGGGCTCAGCGTGATCACACGCCTGCTACGCCAGGCTCGCGAACGTCTGGCGACCGGAGGATACCTCTTGGTGGAGATCGGCGAGCGACAAGGAGAAGCCGCCCTGGCACTCAGCCGGGCGGCTCTCGAAGGTCGTCTTGCGGGAGATGCCGATCTACACCTTCATCAAGACCTAGCCGGCAAGGATCGCATCCTTGAGGCGAGGCTAACCGGCCCAGCGGATGAAGCCGCGCTGGAATAGCGTCGTCAGATCGTCGTGATAAGGCAGAACTCGGACGGTATAGCCATGGAGCCCGCTCATCCCACACATCGCGTCGGCTACGTAGAGATAGCGACCTTCATCCAATGCTTCGCTGACCCTCATCACGACGGGCTCACCCTGAGCCAGCTCACCTTTGGGATTGACCAAGCCTACGTAGAGCTGTACGCAGACATCCTCGGGTCTGACCTCGCCCAGAAAGACCTGGGCGTGGGCCTGGAACGTCTGCCCAACCCGTAGCTGCTGCGGCATCTCACCATTTATCGACTCCACACGCACCTGAGACCAAACTCCGGAGAGACGTTCACGCCAAGCCGCAAGCGCTTTGGCACCGCTGAAATCATCCGCGGCAAGCCGCCGATAGCGCGTCGCCAAGGGCATGTAGAAGTTCTCCGTATACTCAGCCACCATACGGTTGGTGTTGAAGAAGTAAGAGATCTCACCGATACTAGCCTGCATCGCCTCGACCCACCGGCGCGGCACCCGCCCGGAGCGCTCATAGAAGGTCGGAATGACTTCGCGCTCCAAGAGGTCATAGAGCGCTTCAGCCTCGATCCGGTCCTGATAGTCGGCATCCTCGTAGACCTCGCCCCGACCAACGGCCCACCCGACTTGTGGCGTATAGGCCTCAGCCCACCAACCATCCAACGTGCTCAGATTGAGGACGCCGTTGGCAGCCGCCTTCATCCCACTCGTGCCGCTCGCCTCACGGGGTCTGCGCGGGGTATTCAGCCAGATGTCGCACCCCTGCACGAGGTAGCGTGCCACGATCATGTCATAATCCTCAAGGAAGACGATGCGGTTACGGAACCGGTCATCGCGGGCCAACCCCACGATCTGCTGGATCATCGCCTTGCCCGGATCATCTCTGG
Source organism: uncultured Anaerolineales bacterium (assembly GCA_964650935.1). GTDB lineage: Bacteria > Chloroflexota > Anaerolineae > B4-G1 > SLSP01 > PWVB01. The sequence continues at coordinate 12,721 of CAZYYC010000086.1, read as the reverse complement.
GGTGTGCTTTGCCCGAAAAGATGATCTGAACGGGACGCTCGGGGTCGTTGAGAATGCGCGCCAGGCGATCCGGGTCACGCAAGAGCAGCGTTGCCCGCTTGTAGGTGGCAAAGCGGCGGGCGAAGCCGATGGTCAGGGCCTCGGGATCGAGCACCTCATCCGCCCCTCGAACGTCGCTTGGCGAGGCACCACGTTCTGTCAACTGGCGGATTAGTCGCTGTCGCGTAAAGGCGACCAACCGCTCGCGGCGACGCTCGTGGGTCCGCCACAGCTCGTCGGGAGGAATGTTGCCGGCGAGGAGCCAGACATCCGGGTCGCCGGGTTCCTCACGCCACCGAGGACCGAGATAGCGATCGTAGAGCACCTTCATATCACGCGAGATCCACGACAGGATGTGCACCCCGTTCGTCACATGCGACACCGGGATCTCGTCCTCCGGCACTCCGGGCCACAATCCCTGCCACATTCTGCGCGTGACCTCGCCATGCAGCGCGCTCACACCGTTGGTGTCGGAGGAGAGACGCATCGCCAAGACCGTCATGCAGAAGGCCTCATTGTGGTCGAAGGGATTCTCCCGACCCAGGGCCATGAAGTCGTGCCAATTCAGTCCTAGGTCGTGAGCAGCATAGTCGCTGAAGTAATGTTGCATCAACTGCGGTGGGAAACGATCGTGTCCGGCGGGCACAGGTGTGTGCGTGGTGAAGACACAGCTTGCCGAGGCTGCTTCGCGCGCCTCAGCAAATGAGAGTCCATGCCGATGGATCAACTGCCGGATGTGTTCCAGTGCCAAGAAAGCCGAATGCCCCTCATTCATATGATAGACGCAGGGAGATAGACCGAGGGCCTCCAACGCGCGGTAACCGCCGATGCCCAAGAGGATCTCCTGACGGATGCGGAGGTCCTGATCTCCACCATAGAGCTGATCGGTGATGTCGCGGTCCTGAGGTCGGGTGTTCTGCGAGATGTTGGTATCGAGCAGATAGAGTGGAATGCGACCTACTTGAACGCGCCAGATCCGTGCCGCCACGGTCCGCCCCGGGAACTGGACCTCGATGATCAAGGGGTGACCGTCCTCGTCACACGCCAGGGTCAGCGGTAGGTTATCGAAGTGATTGTCCTCATAGGCTTCTTGCTGCCAGCCGGCCTGATTGAGGTATTGCCTGAAATAACCCTGCTGGTAGAGCAGCCCCACCCCTACCAGAGGCACGTCGAGGTCGCTGGCTGATTTCAGATGATCGCCTGCCAGAACACCCAGGCCGCCGGCGAAGATCATGAGGGACTCGGTCAGACCGAACTCCAGGGAGAAGTAGGCGATCTGAGGGCCCTCCGTCGGGCCGTACGTGCGCCGAAACCAAGATGAATCCGTAGCGCTCACATACTCGTCGAGATAACGTGTGGCGCGTTCCAGATGTCCCATGAAGCCGACATCGGTAGCGAGCTGCTCGAGCCGCTCCTGGTCGATCATGCCCAGCATGCGCACGGGGTTGTGGTGAGTCCGCTCCCAGAGCTCACTGTCCAGACGCAGAAAGAGTTCGATGATATCGTGCTTCCACGCCCAACGCAGATTGTAGGCCAACTGCCAGAGCGGTTGGAGTGGTTCCGGAAGTGAGGGAATCACCGATACCGTACGGATGGGTCTAGGCTTCATGCAGGCTGCCTCCTTGATCGTGGCACACAGAGCTGAGTGGAGATCGATCCGATGATGATCCACCATACCACGATTCGAGGTCAGCACAAGAAAGCAGAATGACTGTCCTTGAGCTTGCATGCGCCCATGCTACAATGTCCTTCCGATGTATATACAGAATCTGAGCCTGCGGCAATTCCGCACCTACAATCGACTGGAACTGGACCTGCCCGCGGCCCCTATCCTGCTCCTGGGCGCCAACGCACAGGGGAAAACCAGCCTCCTTGAGGCGATCGCCTTCTTGGCGCTCGGCTCATCACCTCTCACACACGTCGATCAGCAGGTGATCCACTGGGCTGCCGAGGATGCTGCTATGCCCTATGCTCATCTGCGGGCCGAGGTTCATCGCCAGCAGCGCATCGAGACCCTGGAAATCGCCCTGGAGCGCAGGTCTTTGTCAAACGGGCAACACCGTATGCAGAAGAGCTTTCACATCGACCAGCGATCGGTGCGCCTCTCAGACCTCGCCGGACATCTCAACGTGGTACTCTTCCTGCCGGAGGACCTCCAGCTCGTCCATGGCGCGCCGGCGGATCGGCGGAATTATCTCGACAACCTGCTCTCTCAGGCCTATCCGACCTATGTCGAGGTCTATAGCGCCTATCGCAAGGCCGTATCACGCCGCAATGCCCTGCTGCGCCACCTCCGGAAACGCGGCGGCGATCCTCTGCAGTTGGCTCCCCTGGAGGAGCGCATCGTACGCAGCGGGGTGACCGTCTCTCTGTATCGCCGGCGCGTGCTGCGCGAACTCACGCTGCACATCGATCGCCTTCATCGAGAATTGACCGGGGGCGATGCATGGTTAAGGCTGCACTACGAGCCTGACTTTGAGCCGTTACGCACCGCCAGCTCGAACCACGAGCCGGCCCTTTTCCCCGCGGTCGAGGATGAAGCCGGTGTCGATATCGAGGTATTGTACGAGGCCTACCGCCAGGCCTTCGCGCTCAAGCGCCGGCACGAGATCGAACGGGGGATGACACTCGTCGGCCCACACCGCGACGACATGCGCTTTATCTCCAATGAGCACGATCTGGGGATCTACGGGTCGCGAGGGCAGCAACGTACGGCGGTGTTGGCCCTGCACCTTGCGGAGCTACGCTGGCTGGAAGAGCTCAGCGGTGAGGCCCCCGTATTACTCCTGGATGAAGTCCTTGCCGAACTGGACCGCGCTCGCAGGGGCTATCTGCTCAACCTGCTGGGCAACGTCGAGCAGACGATTCTGGCTACCACCGACGCCGAGATGTTCCCGGACAGTTTCCGGGAGCGGACAGCGACTTTCCGTGTCTCCGAGGGCATCGTGGAACCGGTGAGCTAGGCAAGCGCCCCTCTAGTCCAGCACTAGCTTGGCCAACGGTTCCAGCGTCTCAGGACACTCGGGAAACCCCGCCTGGACACCGTCGACGAGCTGCCACCGGCCCGCGAGTTCCAGGGCACGCATCGCCATCGTGATGTTGGCCATACAGGTCCCACCATCGAAGTAGCGGTACTCCTGAAGGTCCGGTTTGCTGCCGTAGCGGTTGTTGTAACGTTTGAGAAAGAGATATAACGTCTTGTCCTGCCACAGAAAGCGCCACGGCTGCGCGTTATTGGCGGAGGGCGCACGCCGACCGGCCTCGACCAACTTCGCTAGATGCTTGGGTGGAGCTCCGGGCGTGTCGAACGACTCGTGATGGAAGAGGGTGTCGGTGGCCAACTTCGTGGCCCCACCGGAGGTCCGGCGGATCACCGCATTGATCGTACGATCCGCGACCGACTCAGCATCGTGACCGAAGATGAGAAAAGCGCCGGTACGTGCGTCTCGGTTCAGCCGAAAGCGCACCCGCACATTCTCCTCCCGGCCCAGACTGCCGATAAAGCACATGCTGACACCGAGTTGCACGATCTGCACCGCGACCTGCTCCAGCCGATAACCGAGGTCAACCAACGGCATATGGCTGCCTACGATGGAGCCGACTATATAGTGCGGTGGGGAGAGGATCCTACCGTAACCACCCATCGCCGCAATCAGGTCTTCACCGCTGACGACATCGCGCCGCATCACGCGGAACCGATTCCCCGGGATCAGAGGATGGACGTGGCTGACCACATCGTCGATCATCGCCAGGAGCTCATGATCCAGGGCTTCATCACGATAGCGGCGCACCGAATAACGGCTGAGCATTGCTTGGTAGAGATCCATCCCTCATCCTTTCATCATACAGCGAAGGTGGCGCCAAGAACGCCGACCCGTGGGGTCGGCGTTCTCAAGCCATAGCATCTAGGTCCCAACGCGGCCTATTCGTCGTCCGGGTCGCCTGTGCGCTGCTTCTTATGCCGGTAGACAATGCGTCCACGTGTAAGGTCATAGGGCGAGAGCTCCACACGCACACGGTCCCCAAGCAGAATCCGGATGTAATACTTGCGCATCTTGCCTGACAGATAGGCCAGAATCTCATGACCCGTCTCGAGCTTGACACGAAACTGTGTGCTGGGCAGGGCCTCGACGACCGTACCCTCAACGACAATCTTCTCTTCCTTATTTGCCATTGCGGTCGTTCTAGTCCTCTAGCGCCCCGTCATCTGTGGCGGTCTCGTCATCCTCGACATCCTCGTCGGCGATGACGATCTCATCGACCTCGGCATCTGCGTCGACCTCGACGTCCGCGTCGACATCGACGTCCGCGTCGACCTCGACGTCCGCGTCGACATCATCCTCGCCACCTTCGTCGGCGTCAACGTCATCATCGTCAAGATCGTCGTCAGCATCGACGTCCTCAAATTCCTCATCCTGACCTTCGTCAATGTCGGAGACCTCGCCGAAATCGAGCTCGTCGTCTTCATCGTCGTCGTCCTCAGCAGCAGCGATCTCGGCTTCTTCCTGGATCTCGGCAAGCGCCCACTCTTCCCACTCATCGGGGCGCACCTGACGCACGCTCAGACCGATTCTGCGGCGGTCGGGCTCGACCCGAATGACCTTAACGAGGACGCTATCACCAGAGGCGAGCTCCTCACGCTGTGCGATGTCGCGCAGCTCGGAATTATGCAAGAGCCCCTCAATGCCCGGCTCCAGCTCGATGAAAATGCCGAAGTCCACCACCTGAGTCACGCGTCCCTGAACGAGCCGACCGACCTCATAGCGCTCGACAGCGCTCTCCCACGGATCCGGGGTCAGGGCCTTGATACTAAGCGCAATCCGCTGGCGATCACGGTCGACATTCAGCACCTTCACCTTGACACGCTGACCCACGTGGTAGATCTCGCCCGGGTTCTCAATGCGCCCCCAGGAGAGCTCCGAAATGTGGACCAGGCCATCCATACCGCCCAGGTTCACAAAGAGACCAAAGTCCGTGATCTGGCTGATGCGACCACGTCGCACCTGATCTGCCTCGAGCTCCTCCAACAGGTCCTGACGTCGCGTAGCCCGCCATTCCTTAGCCGCAGCACGTTGCGACAGGATCAAGCGCCGGCGCCGGCGGTTGACCTCGATGACCTTGAGCATCACCTCTTCATCAACCATAGCCTCAAGGCGTCGCTGTCGCTCAGCGGGCTGGCGAATGCGGTTGAAACCGATCAATTGCGACATCGGCACAAAGCCGCGCAATCGACCGAACTCGACCGTCAACCCACCCCGGTTGGAACCCGTGACGCGGGATCCGTAGACTTCTTGACTCTCCAGAAGTTTCTCGGCGATGAGCCAGTCCTCCTGAAGCAGTGCCTGAGAGATCGACAGCTCGACATTGCCGTCCGAGTCACGGAACTTGGCCACGACGACGGGCACTTCATCCCCAACGTTGAACTCGCGCCCCTCGATGTCCTGGATGTCCTCGATGGGCACGAAGCCATCGCGTTTGGCGCCGATATCGACGACAAAGCCGTCACCCCTGCGAAACAGGATCGTCCCCTCGCGGAGCTCACCACGCTTCAGCGTGCTGGCAGAAAGAGACTCCTCAAGCTGGTCTTCCCAAGATGCAGATGCGTCTGAAGCGACGTCTTTTTCCGATGCCGTCGTCTCCGGTGCCTCTGACTCCGGCATCGGCTCGGGCGTCGGCTCGGGCAATGAGGCGGGCTCTACGGGAGCTTCAGGCTGTGACACGGAGGTCACATCCACATCATCAGGTGCATCAGATGGCTGGTCCACGGGCTCAGAAGGCGCAGAGGTATGATTCAATTCTTCCACTTCCAACTCCTATTCCACTCAGTATTGCGCCGCACTCGAGACGCGCAACTTAAGTGGGTCTGGTAAACTCTAGGTATTGTAACATAGCTAGGTACAATGTCAACACGGCGCGAGCGCGAGGGGGTCATCCGGCGGCAACCACCGATTCGCTCCCATCAACCGGAATGACAGCCCCCGAGATCCAGGTCAGACGCGGCTCGGCGAGCGTTACCAAAACCTGAGCGACATCCTCGGGCTGCGTCAGGCGTCCTGCCGGATGGTAGGCACGCGCCTGTTCCAGGATCTGCTCGTGGCCCGGAATCGCGCGGAGGGCCGGCGTCTCGGTCACGCCCGGCATCAGGCAGTTGACGGCAATGCCCCGTGGCGCCAGCTCCACAGCGAGCTGTCGCGTATGAGCCTCCAACGCTGCCTTAGCCGCAGAGACCGGCCCATAATGCGACGAGACACGCTGTGAGCCGATGCTTGATAGCGCGTAGATCCGACTGCCCTGCCTCAGCCATCCGGCGCCGACCAGGTCCTGGGTCCAGTAGACCAGGCTGTGAGCCATCACGCGGAGCGTCATATCCATATGGCTCTCGTCAACAGCCTCCTCCGGGTCGTCAGCGATAAAGGGACGCAGGCTGCCGAAAGCCAAAGTGTGGACGAGAAGATGAATGGACCCCGCCGGGTCATTCGCGAGGGTCTCACCGATGCGCTCGATCGCGATCCGGCGTCGGCGCCGATCAGCCGCATTGATGTTGAAGAAGATCGCGCGCCGGCCCGTCGCCTCGATATCGGCGATGACGTCCTCAGCACGCTCCAACGTGCGCCGCGGATCGAGGTGCACACCGAAGACGTTCATCCCCTCACGAGCCAGAGCGCGCGCCGTAGCGGCTCCGAAACCACTGGAGGCGCCGAGGATCAGGGCCCAGCGTCCCGCCAGCGTGTCAGTCATCGAAATCGGAGGCGCTGTAGACATCGTCCCCGCCCCCGGGACCGCCGCCCATGCCCTCCCCCATCAGGTCCGGCAGTTCCTTCTCGATCTCCTCCGGATCCTGACCCGCCTCCAGACGGTCGACGACTTCCTCAAACTCCGGGCCAAGATCGCCGGCCTCATCCCCAATCTCGCTCATCATCTTGCGCATAAAGCGCCCCATGCTCTTGGGATCGTTCTCGTCGAGGTCTCCCCACGCACTGGGATCGGACAGATCCTCCAGGCGGCTGTCCTCGGAGCGAACGACCCGCACGCGTGAGACCAGACGACGGACATCGTCACTTCCGCAGCGCTTGCACATGATCTTCTCTTCGTTGACATCGGAGAATGTGCGCCAGAAGACTGAGAATCGACGCCCACAATCTCCGCAACGATACTCATAGATCGGCATCTTTCCTCTCCTTATGTATCTGTGGTATAGTAAGGCCTGCTCTCAGGCGATTAGCAGGCAGCCTTCGCTGCCCTAGAGACCGTCTAGCTGCCCTCATGTTCCAACCCGGGCGCCGACCATCGTGTTGATGGATAACCAGGATCATTGGTCAGGCGAAGGGTCCGAGCAGAGCAGGCAGGCCCAAGGGCGACCCAGCCAACACAGCGCTATTATACCGGGAGCCGCCGACAGGAGCAAACATAATGAAAGTTGACGACATTCGCGACCCCTATCATCCGCAGGTGATCCCCCTGCTGATCGTCATCTCCGGTCCCTCAGGCGTGGGCAAGGACAGTCTGGTTGAGGGAATGAAGGCCCACGGCGCGCAGTTTCACTTCGTCGTCACTGCGACCTCCCGCCCGCCGAGGCCAGGGGAAGTGCATGGCGTTGACTATTTCTTCGTCTCGCCGGAGGCATTCGAGGACCTGATCGAGGCGGATGAACTCCTGGAGTACGCCCTGGTCTACGATCAGTACAAGGGCATCCCTAAGCAACAAGTACGTGAGGCCCTCGCGAGCGGCCAGGACGTCGTGATGCGCCTTGACGTTCAGGGGGCGACAACGATTAAGCGCCTGATTCCCGAAGCAGTCCTGGTCTTCTTGAGTGCTTCATCCGAGGATGAACTGGTCACGCGGCTCAAGCGCCGCAGTACGGAGTCGGAAGCCCAGCTGCAGCAGCGTATCGAGACCGCTCAACACGAGATGGAACGCCTCCCGGCTTTCGACTATGTGGTCATCAACCGTGAGTGCGCGCTAGATAGCGCTGTGGAGCAGGTCTTCAGCATTATCCGGGCCGAGCATCAGCGCGTCCATCCTCGACGGGTATCGCTACCATGAGTGACGAATTCGGATCGATCTCCACCGCCTCCCCACCAACAGATCCTTCCGGGCTGCAGCCACCAGACAGGCATGACGGTCGTCCGGTGCCTGTCCCAGGGGAAGTGGCGCTCCCGAGCCGGTCGGTGGTCGGAGCCACCCTGGCGCTCATCGGCATCAACATCCTAGTCTACCTCGCCAACCTACTGTTGAACAACCTGGTGACCCTCTACGGTGCCCTAGTGCCCCTGCTGGTCGTGCAGTACCGTCAATGGTGGCGGCTGATCGTGGCCGGCTTCCTGCACGCGGATCTGATGCACATCGCCCTGAACCTCTATGCCTTCTATGGCCTGGGGCAACTAACGGAACGCTTCTTCGGCACGCGGCGCCTCGTGGCTATCTACAGTGTATCGTTGCTGGGTGCCGGCGTGCTGGTCACTCTCTTCTCGCCGCTTAACACGCCGACCGTGGGCGCCTCAGGTGCCATCATGGGCGTGCTGGGTGCGCTCGTCGTTTTCTTCTGGACCTATCACGAGCACCTAACTGGAGGACGGAACTTTCTGAACCGCCTGATCCAGATGGCGGTCATCAACATCGCCGTCGGGCTACTGCCCGGTATCAGTTGGTGGGGACACCTGGGGGGCTTTGTTTTCGGTGCCTTGACCGGCTTTGTGTTGATTCCACGCTTCACGCAACGTTGTGTGACCGGGCCTCTCGGCGAGCTCCGCTGCTATATGGTTGCGGAAGGTCAGGGGACATCGCAGCGTTCTACCGATACCCATCAGCGACGCTACCTCGCGCTGATCATCATCGCGGAAGCGGCCTTGCTGGCCCTCGCCTACGGGCTTCGGGGATAGTCGGCATGCCGGGACCCTTGGCGTTGCGTGTGGGTGACCTCGTCGAACTCCGCAAGACCCATCCGTGCGGGGGAACGACATGGCGCATCCTGCGCGTCGGCCTGGATATCGGCATCGAATGCACGACCTGTCACCGTTACGTACTCGTGCCTAGGCGCCGACTGGAGGGACGCATCCGACGCTTCGTCGAGCGTGGGCCGGAGATCGATGCCCTGAGTGGTGAGGCTACGGGGCCAGATGGGCGCCAACGTCGAGATCCGGAGGCCGTATGAAGCGCTTTCTATTCCTCTTCTCAGATACTGGGGGAGGCCATCGCGCATCAGCCCAGGCTGTCAAGGGGGAGTTGGAGCGGCTATACGGGGACCAACAGTCGGTCGAGATGGTGGATATCTTCGTCGCCTTAGGCCAGTGGCCCTTCAGACGCTTCCCCGAGTGGTACCCTACGGCGGTCGGGCTGAACGGCATTCCCTGGGGCATGGGATTTCACCTCTCAAATGACGTCGGACTGATGAAGACGATGTCCAAGCTCGTCTGGCCCTACGCGCGTACTGCGTTGTGCAACGTCTTGCACGCGCACCCTGCCGATGTGGTCGTCTCCTTTCACCCCATTCCGAACTACTCGGTCTCGCTGGGCTTAGCGCAGCTCCACGAGCCGACACCTCTGGCGATCGTCGTCGTCGACCTGGTGACCACCCACGCTTCGTGGTTCACACCCGGACCCGACATGTATCTTGTGCCGACGGCTGCAGCCCGGCGGCGCGCGCTGCGCTGCGGTATCTTGCCCAGCAAGGTCCACATCAGAGGTATGCCGACGCGACGCAGCTTCGTCACTGCGATGGGCCTCCCAAAGCAGGAGGCCCGCCAACGTCTGGGACTCGCACCCGATCGGGACATCGTCCTCGTCACGGGTGGAGGTGATGGTATGGGACCGTTGCAGCAGGTGGTTCACGCATTGGCCTATACCCTGGCGGATCGCGCCGACATCGTCGTGATCACCGGCAAGAACAGCGCGCTCCAAGCCGCGCTTGGCGGCAGAGGGGACGGAGCGGCTATCGACGATCCGGCCTGCAAGAAGCGCGCTTCTCCTGCTCGGCACACAAAGCTCGCGGGAAGAGCCGGCCCACTGCCGCCGTCCGTCCACATCGAGGGCTTCGTGGACAATATGGAGATTTGGATGCGGGCCGCCGACATTCTGGTGACCAAGGCCGGGCCGAATACCGTGGCAGAGGCCTTCATCGCGGGTCTCCCCATCGTACTCTACACGGCGCTTCCAGGGCAGGAAGAGGGCAACGTAAGCTATGTCGTGGAGAACGGTGCCGGCATTTGGGCACCCACGCCGCGACAGGTCTCCAGGGCCGTCGCGCATCTGCTGACCGATGTCGAGGAACACCGAACGATGGCCGAGCGATCACGGACTATGGCCACCCCCCACGCGACCGAAGACATCGCCCACGACCTCTGGTCGCTGACGCGTCGGGACGTCTCACCCTTACGAAGCAACCTCAAGCGGTCACATGAACGACATCGATGCCCCCCTGATGCACGTGCCGGCGATCACTAGGAGCCGCTATGGACAGTCTATTGCAGCAGTTTCTCCACCACCTCAAATACGAGCGCGGCTATGCACCCAACACGCTGGCGGCCTACGAACGCGATCTAAGCCAGTTCCACACCTATCTGGAGGAGGTCCAACTCGCGACCTCAGCAACGCAAGCCACCTTGAACGCGACGGAGGAGCACAACGTCGCGTTCGATGAGCTAACACCCGAGGATCTCGAAGGATATCTCAGCGCACTTCAGACGCGGGACTACAAGTCGGCTACGGTTGCGCGCAAGGTCGCCGCAACACGTGCCTTCTTGCGCTTTCTCTACGCCGAAGGCGTCATCAAACATGAGCTCTTGGACTGGCTGCATCAGCCGAAGGCCGAACGGCGTCTGCCTCGTGCGCTGTCTCGAGCGCAGATCGAACGCATGCTACACTACGCTGCGCTGGAGGAGACCCCGCTAGCATTGCGGGACCGTGCACTACTGGAGTTACTGTATGCCACAGGCATGCGGGCCTCGGAGATCATCCACCTGCGTCGCCGGGACATCGACTTGGCAACCGGAACCGTACGCTGCCTCGGCAAGGGTGACAAGGAAAGGATCATTCCGCTCTACCCAAGCGCCGTCGAGGTCCTGAAAGGCTATGTCGAGAACGGGCGTCCCTTCCTGCTTCGAACACCGGAGGAGGCAGGGTTGGGAGGCGAGGCGCTGCTCTTTGTCAACAATCTTGGGCAGCCGTTGAGCCGCCAGGGCCTTTGGTTCCTGGTGCAGCACTATGCTGAAGCCGCTGAGCTACCCGCTTGGGTGACACCGCACACGCTGCGCCATACCTTTGCCACCCATCTCTTGGAGGGTGGCGCGGAGTTGCGTGAGGTGCAGCAGCTCCTGGGGCACGCCAGTATTACGACGACCCAGATCTACACCGAGGTCTCAAGTCGGCGCAAGCGTGAGGCCTATGACCGGGCCCACCCGCGAGCAGGGAAGACCGTCGATGAGACCTAGCTATGGAAGAGATTCATTTCCGGTCAACCGACGCCCAAAGCTTGGCTCCAAACACACGATCTGAGATCAGAAGATTTGCGATTTGAGATTCTACTAAGGAGGACTCTGATGGAGACATTCATCACGATGGAAGCCATTGAGGAGGCCGTTGACGGTATTCGCCAACACCTTGCTCGTTACGATCGCCAGGACTTCCGCCCACGCGTCAGCATGATCCTGGGCTCGGGCCTGAATCCCCTGGCGGAGGCTGTTGAAGACGCTGTGAGGATCGACTTCGCGCAGATATCCGGATTCCCTGTCTCCACGGTCCAGGGGCACCAGGGACAACTCATCTTGGGGAATCTTGAGGGTCAACCTGTTGTCGTCATGAAGGGACGTACCCACTTCTATGAGGGCTACAGCATGGGTCAGATCGGGTTCCCGGTGCGTGTGATGGCTCTGTTGGGCGCGCAGACGCTGATCGTCACCAATGCCGCCGGCGGTCTCAACATGACCTATCAGGCCGGGGAGGTGATGATCATCCGAGATCATATCAACCTGCTCGGTATGGCAGGCCCTAACCCGCTGCGCGGCCCTAACCTCGGGCAGTTCGGCCCCCGCTTTCCGGGGATGAACGATGCGTATGATCCGGAACTCCGCGCGTTGGCGCGGAACGTCGCTGTGGATGCCAAGGTGCCACATCAGCAGGGGGTGTACATCTGCCTCGCCGGCCCCAGCTTCGAATCCCCCGCCGATGTGCGTTTCCTACGGGTCATTGGCGCCGATGCCGTCGGGATGTCAACGGTACCCGAGGTGATCACGGCACGGCACAGCGGTATGCGTGTCCTCGGTCTCTCCGGCATTACCAACACCCTCATCGGCGAGGAAGGCGCTCCGGCGCCCAACCATGAGGAGGTCCTTGAGGCGGGCAAGACGCTCGTGCCCCGACTCGAGACCATCGTGCGTGGCGTGCTCCGGGCCTACGACGAGTTGAATCCTGCGACCGGCTGATCAGCCCTCACGAGCACCATGAACGTTATCCTGTACTGGCTCAGCCGGCAGGTGATCTGGATCGCTGTGATCTGCCTGATTGGCGCAGCGGGCTATGTGATCTCGGCCATTATCGCCAAGCGCAAACGTGACACGTCTCAATTCACGCTTGAGCGTGAAATCTACCATCAACGTATGTCGCGCGCGTTCCTGGTCACGGCCCTCTTCTTGGCCCTCGCCGCAACCGTCTTCATGGTCAACATCTACTGGAATCCCGACGACGAGGA
>CAZYYC010000085.1:0-15571 GCA_964650935.1 uncultured Anaerolineales bacterium | reverse complement strand
TTCTACTATCATTATAGTGATACTCGAATAGGTTGTCAAGATGCAGTTGCTTCGGTGCTCCGGCGCTGATCGACGAGCTGGGGCGGATCGCGACGTTCGCCGAGCTCAAGGTGATCCTGTATGTGCTGCGCCACACCTGGGGCTTCCAGGACTATGACGCGGGCCGGCGGATCACGCTCGACGGGTTCTGCCACGGCAGCAAGCGCAGCGACTGGGCCCGGCTCGATAGCGGCACGCACCTGTCGCTCAACAGCATCAAGGCTGGCGTCCGTGCTGCCGTGGCACACGGGTTGCCGGTCCGCGAGAGCGACGGTCGGGATGCGGCACGGAGCTCCTACGTCTACCAGCCGAGGCGAACCGCAGACCAGAGTGTCAGGGTGCCCGGCGACGCAGGGGGTCAGCCATGGCTACCCGATCAGGGAAGGAATCAGATGCAGAGACAGATGCTGATGCTGAAAGAAACAATCTCCCCGCAGCAGACGGAGCCTCTGCTGCGGGGCAACTGCTGCGGGGTGAGGGTCTTGTCGGAAAGGATCCTGATGCCCCGATTCCGAAGCGGCCGGCCTGGGCGACGGGCAGCACGACAGCATCTCGCTGTCGTGCGGAGAGCTCGCGCAGGTGGGTGACCGTGGGTGAGGGGGGTGCGGGGAGAACCTATCCGGAAGACCTTTGAGCTCTTCCGAAGAGCTCAAAGGTCTCAGACCGCCGCGCCCACTTTGAGGCCGGGCTTGACTTTGGTGCTACCTCACGACCAGAGGCAGGTAGACGTGTTCCCACACCGCCGCGAGCTCCCCCACGGTCCCGATCAGCTCGACCTCCTGCGCCGGCTGATCCGGGTCGGTCGAACCGATCTCAAGCCGCACCTGCTCCTCGATCCCTTCGGCCGGCGTGTACTGCACCGTGACCCGGCACGCCTCGGTGGACGCCAGGGCCATCCCCGAGCAGCCGTCCTCCCAGAGCCGGAAACCGGTGGTCAACGCCGCGCCCTGCTCCAGCGCCACCCGCTGGACGATCAAGCCCAGACCGCCTGTGTTCCTCAGCGTGATGGACCGAGTGATGGGTGTGCCCGCAGGCGCCGTGAACTCGACCGTGGCCGCGCCGGCTACGAGCTGGGCCGGGGACACGGCCAGGATCTCCCATTCGCGCACGTTGTTGCCCGGATCGTTGTCCGGGTGAGACTCCGCAGTGACGACGCCCCGGAAGCGATGCGCACCGGCTACCGTTGCCGTGAACGCGCCGCCGACCCAGCGCGTCTCAAAGGGCGCGAGGCTCAGCGTCTCCTGAGCGACCAGCCGCTCAAGGGCGCCGGGAGGCTGAATATAGAGCTGCAACGTGGCCGTCACCACCGTGCCGGTGTTGCGCAGCGTGAGGGTGGCGGTCTGCGAGGTGCCCATCCGCAGCCGTGGCGCTTGCACGACCACCGGATCGCGCCAGGGCATCGTGAGGGCCAGGGCATCCGGAGCGATCGCCAGGTCCACCGTGGGCATGGGTCCAACGCTGACCGTCACCTCCGCCTGGGCCGAGGCCCCCAGCCTATCGGTGACCGCATAGGTGAGCCGGTGCGTGCCCGGGCTCAACACCACGGCGCCGAGCACCGGGTCGCTCCCTAGAGGCCCATCCAGCGACGAGTGCCACGCCCCCACGGCAGGCGTGCCGCCCCCATCCTCCCGGCTCCAGGCCTGTAGGAACCACGCATATCCCGGCGCCGCCCGATCTCCATCTCGAGGACTGTGAATGACCACCTCAGGCGGTCGAGCGGGCACATGCAGCCCTGTCACCTGCGCAGCATCCGTGAGGAAGCCATCGGAGACCGTGACCCGGAACGCGAGCGGAACGCCCGACGGTAGGAAGTCCGTGCCTAAGACCACGGACTCCTCCTCCACCGGCATCCCCACCGGCGACCAGGTCACGCCGTCGTCGCTAGAGTAGGAGACCTGGGCCAGCAGGGGCTGCCCGATGGGCACCCCTGGGTCGCGAGGGGTGGCCTGGGAGTCCCACCTCAGCGTCACCGTATCCGTCAGTGTCTGGCCTGCAGGCGGCGCGAGCAGGACCACGTCCAGCGACGCGCTGGAGGTGAGCAATAGGGGCGACACCGGGCTGCGCCGGGTCAGCAGGCTGTAGCGCACGGCGGACGTCGGCACATCGTAGAAGAGGACAGCCACATCGCGCTGCAGAGCGGTGTTCACCTGCTCGGGCGCCAACACCCGTTGGCACTGCTCGTACTCGGGCATGATGCCGTTCTCGTCAATGGGCACGACGCAGAGCTCGATGTCCCCCGAAGCGTAGGTGTAGGCGTCTGCGGTCACACACAGGGGCAGCGCTCCGTGCGTCACGTCGGGATCGCCGGCAGATCCGCCGGTCACGCCCTCAAAGGCATCGCGGGGGAAGAGGCGCGCCGTCTCGATGATGGGACGATAGGCCGCGCAGCGCCGTTCGCCAAAAAACAAGGATGCTTCCGTAACCTCCACCCGCTCGGTCGCCACGGTGACGATCACCCGACGCAGATCGAGCTCAGCCGCCGGCGAAAGCACCGTTGGCCGCGGTTCCGCGGCCAGGCTGTAGAAGGCATCCGAAAACGATTTGAGGGTGCCAGGATCCGGCCAGAAGGGAGCGGTATTCCCCATGACATCGACCACCACCAGGTGCGGGTCATGCCACCACTGTCCGGGCGCCGGCGTGTGGACGACGCGGCCCGAGTCACCTGTGAAAACGCCGCTGATCGTAGCATTCGACGTGGTTGGCTGGTTCATGAAGAGGGTGACGCCCTCCACGGGGTAGCCATTCGGCGGGTAGTTGGGCCAGTTATACTGCTCGACCAGGTTGTAGAGGCCGATCGCGTGGCCCAGCTCGTGGAAGACCGCCTCCGATTTGCCTTCATCCACCAGGACAATACCGCGGCGCAGGTTCAGGTAGACGCCGTCGCCGCCGCCCAGGCTCCCGGCGGGCATGACCCCCACCAAGAAGTCCATGAGCTCGCCCTTCGGGAACTCCTTCGGGTCGTATCGCATCGCCCCGCGGTAGCGCACCAGATCGGTGGCCACGGCATTCAGCAGGACAGCCGTCGGCATATAGGTCGTGTTCCACGCGGGCGAATATCCCGTGGTACTGATGCGCAGGTTCTTCGACGCCACCGGCAGCATCGCCGGGGTGGCGCTCTCGAGCGTGGACCGTATGGCGCCGACCGATGGGGTCACACCGTCGACCGTCACCGGGACGATATGGATGCCGATCATGCGCGGGGCACCCTTCAGCGGGATGGACAGGGTCACGAGTTTCTTGATCTCGCCGCTGGTAGCCGCATCGGGAAAGCCGGTCAGCCCGGTCGTGTCGAGCCAGAGCTCCAACGTTGATGTTACCCCCTCCGTAGGGGGCAGGAAGAAGTCGATGGTGGTGACGGCATTGCGGAGCATGACGGCTTTTCTGCCCGGGTCGCGGACCAGCTGAGCCACCGAAACGGAGGGCTCGACACGCTGCCCGTTCCACATCACCCACACCCTGGCGCCCCCCACCTGCGCGTGGGAGGTCACCAGATCCACCGAAAAGAGGCTTTCCTTGTTGCGCATGAGGTCGGTGATCTGATTGGTGAGCGTGTGCTGGCCCAGGCGATACCCGTTCACCCAGAACGTGGGAAAAGGCTCCGCGTCCTGCCATTGGGTCCCGCTCTCCAGGTGTTTTCCGAGCAGGAAGGGATTGGGGAAGACGGCGGCGCCCCGCTGGAGCCAGCGTATGCCGTAGTCAATGCCCGGCACGACAGGATCGTCTTGCACCTGACCGTAGACCGGTCCCTGCGGGTCGCCGTAGTAGTTTGGACCGACCTCTACGGGCTTGAAGCCGGCATCGCTACAGGTGGTGAGGGTATAGCTCAACGTGTAGCCCAACGCGACGCGCCCGACAAAGCTGTTGTTCCGGATCGTAGGGCTCAACGCGTTGTCTTCATCACACCAACTCTGTGACTCGGGCGTCTCCTCGTCGAGCGAGAGGCCGGTGAGAAAAAGGTTGTCCTCAAAGGTCGCCGCACTTCGGGTGAGCAGCCGGACCACGTCGGCGAAGGCGTTGCCCTGGAAACGCAGCGATCCGGCTGCGCCCTTCAGCCGCAACGGGCCCTCGAAACGGGACTGCGTGATGCTGGCGACGACATCGGGACCCACATCCAGGTCGATGGCACTGAAGGTGCTGCCGATGACGTCGGCGTTGCCGGCGCCGCTGAGGGTTAGGACGTCCCCCACGAAGTCGCTGCCCTGGGCAGAGAGCGCACCGCTGCCTTGGAGCGTGATCGTGCAGTTGGAGATAAGGCGGGCGCCGTCCAGCGCGAGGGTGAGGCCATCGCCGACGGTCACGCCCCCGGGCACCACGCAGGCAAACGTCTCGCCCACGACCTCGTCGTAAACCAGGGTGCCGCCGATGGTGAGCCCATCGATCGTGCCGTAGCGCGTGGTCGTGGTGTCTACCGGCAGACCACTGGCGAGCACGGTCTCGACGATACGGTAACCGTACGTTCCGCTGGACAGCTTGTCGTGTTGGTAGCTACCGGTGGTGGCGCCCTCCGCGATCGTCTCCAGAACTTTCACGGAGCCGTCGGGCAGCAGCACCTCCAGGTCACGCCGGCACGCTGCGCCGCACGTGCTTTCATGGGTATAGGTAATGTGGATTGTGTTGAGGCCCACATAACTCGGCAACGCCTCCCGGACCGGCGTCTGCGCACTGCGGGCTGGTTGAGGCGGGTGCAGGGGCGCCGCCAGCGACGCTGCACCCGCCGCCAGCAGCAGCGCGAGCGCACCCGTGAAGGCGCAGATGATGGCGCCGGGTGGCCGGCGGTGGCGCAACGGTGCACGCCCTCTGAGGCCGGATCGTACGGCGCCTCGGGTCCATAAGTTGAAGTGGGTCATCTCATTCCTTTCCGCACGAAAACGTCCGCCAACCAGTCATTGCGATCAGCGAAGTGAAGCCGATCAGCTACGGATCCTGCCGGGTCGTCGAGCCAGACACTAGCGCTTTACCACTTGGTGCTCAATCATCTCCGCCGGTTGCGGCGTCGGCAGCTCAATCACTTCGCGCGTGTAGGTCGCGGGCTCCCCGCGCAGTTCGTACCGGCACGTCGGGCAGTGCTCCAATGCGTGCCGCACCCAGCGCGTGGGGGGCACGCTTAGGCGACGTAGTATGCTCTGCCACCCGTTTCTCGCGCGGTCGCTTCTCGCCTTCCGGCTTCGCTTGGCTGGGCTTCACCCATGCGGGCTTCTGCCAACGCCGTCGTGAGCCGGTTCACCTCGGCTTCCAGTCGCGCGTTTTCATCGCGCAACTGCGCCAGTTCCGTCTGCAATGACTCGAGTTCGTCTGCCATCGGCTGCATCATACCACACTCTAGGACGACGCTGAACAGTTACCTGACTCCCGACTCTGGTATGTTGACAAAATCCGGGCCTATGGTATGCTGTGCGGCAAGGTACAAAAATGATCACGATCACTGAACTGAAGCGACGAGCTCGAGCTATGCTGAACCAGGCCTGCTGGGTCGGCGCCTCTGTGCGTAGCTAGCACGAGATCGCTTAGCTGGAAGTAGAAGCCAGTCCCAGACAGGGACTGGCTTTTTCTGTACCTGAGTCCAGACCACCATTCACAGCAATAAGGAGAGAGGTAGAGATGGCAACCGTGATGTGTCCTGAGTGCGAAGCGGAATTGACGTTGGATGAGAACGTAGAGGAGAGCGAGATCATCGTCTGTCCCGACTGTGGCGTCGAGTTGGAGGTCATTTCCACCGATCCGCTCGAGGTCGAGATGGCGCCTGAGGTCGAGGAAGACTGGGGCGAGTGACCGGAGGTCCTTGAATGAAGATCGGTCTGCTGTACTCGCGCAAGCGTGTTGAGGAGAAGCTCATCACGACAGCCCTGGACGATCGCGGGGTGACGTATGATCGCTTCGATCCCCGTGACCTGACCTTTGAGCTGGATGGCGGGCCGCCGGGCGCCTATGATGCCTTCCTGGTGCGCTGCCTGAGCCATACAAACGCCTACTACATCAGCCGCTGGCTCGAGGGGTTGGGGATCCCCACGGTGAGTCCGCACCAGACGATTTCGATATGCGGCGACAAGCTGCTGACCAGTGCTGCGCTTCAGGAGGCGGGCCTTCCGATGCCGCGGACGGCGGTGGCATTCACGCCCGAGTCCGGGCTCAAGGCCATCGAGGCTATGGGCTATCCGGTCGTGCTCAAGCCCCTCTTCGGCTCCTGGGGCAGGCTTCTGGCGCGCGTCAACGATCGCGATGCTGCAGAGGCCTTGCTGGAGCACAAGAGCACGTTGGGTGGCTATCAGCATGGCGTCGTCTACATCCAGGAGTACGTTGACAAGCCCGGTCGCGACATCCGCGTGATGGTCACCGGTGACGACATCGTCTACGCGATCTATCGCCGGTCCGAGCACTGGATCACCAACACAGCGTTGGGAGGCACGCCGTTGCCTTGTCCGATCACGGATGAGCTCATCGAGCTCTCCGTGGGCGCAGCCAAGGCGGTGGGCGGAGGCATTGTGGCGGTCGACTTGTTGGAGAATGCCGAGGGGCAACTCCTGGTCAATGAGGTCAACCACACGCCGGAGTTTCACGGCGCGCGCGAGGCGACGGATGTGGACATCGCCGCTAAGATCGTGGACTATGTCCTGAAGGTAGCAGAGGAGGGAAAGGTATGATCAAAGCCGCAATCGTCGGCGCTTCGGGCTACGCGGGTGGCGAGCTGTTGCGCCTGTTGACCTTCCACCCGGAGGTCGAGGTCGTCCAGATCACGTCTGAGACCTACGCCGGGCAGTTTGCTTACTTTGTCCACCCCAATCTCCGGGGCTTCACGACCCTGCAGTTCTCATCGCTCTCCGAGCTCGAGCCGTGCGATCTGCTCTTTCTGGCGCTGCCTCATGGGGTGACCTGGGATCGGATTGATGAGTTTGCCGGCATGGCGGAGCGCATCGTTGATCTGTCGGGCGACTTCCGTCTGAGGAATCCTGCCGACTATGAGCGTTGGTACGAGTACACGCATCCGCACCCCGAATGGTTGGAGAAGTTCGTCTACGGGCTGCCGGAGTTCCATCGTGAGGAGCTTGCCGGAGCGCACTATGTCAGCGGTGTGGGGTGCAATGCCACGGTGACCAACCTGGCGCTGCGGCCCCTCTACAAGCGGGGACTCGTGCGCGAGACCGTGGTCGAGGTCAAGGTCGGGTCCTCCGAGGGCGGGCATCGGCCCAGCCCGGCTTCTCACCATCCCGAACGCGACAACGTGGTGCGCACCTACTCACCCTTCGGTCACCGGCACATCGCCGAGATGATTCAGGAGTTGGAGCTCGACCCCGCTGAGCCGCGCTTTCACTTCACCGTGACCTCGGTGGGGATCGTACGCGGCGCGCTGGCGACGTGTCACTGTCTGGTCAAGGAGCCGGTTGAGGAGCGGGATGTCTGGCGGATGTATCGCGACGACTATGGCGACGAACCCTTCGTGCGCCTGGTCAGGTCGCGGCGTGGCATCCATCGTTACCCCGAACCCAAGCTGCTCGCCGGATCGAATATCTGCGACGTCGGCTTCGTGGCGGATCCCGAGGGCGGGCGCCTGGTGGTGATCGCGGCGATCGACAACCTGATGAAGGGGGCGGCCGGCAGCGCTGTGCAGGCGACGAACGTGATGTATGGATGGGATGAGAGACTGGGGCTGGAGTTCCCCGGGCTGCACCCTGTGTAGGAAAGGATTGGAGGCCAGCATGATCGTCATCAAGGTGGGCGGCGGCGAAGGGGTCGATACCGAGTCGGTCTGCGTGGATGTCGCGAACTTGGTCAAGCAGGGGAAACAGGTGGTCTTGGTGCATGGCGGCTCCCACGAGACCAACGTGATTTCGGAGCAGCTCGGGCATCCGCCGCGCTTCGTCACGTCGGTCTCGGGCCACAGCAGCCGTTACACGGACCGGGCGACGTTGGAGATCTTCGTGATGGTGACCGCCGGCAAGATCAACAAGCTGTTGGTGGAGCGGCTGCAGCAGTTGGGCGTTAATGCCGTCGGGTTCTCGGGCATCGACGGGAGGCTCCTGGAGGGTCGGCGCAAGTCGTTTCTGCGCATCCGCGAGGGGGGCAAGACCAAGATCCTGCGCGATGAGTACAGCGGTGTGATCGAGCAGGTGAACGCTGATCTGTTGACCGCTGTGATGGGCGCCGGTTTCGTGCCTGTGATCGCCCCTCAGGCGATCAGCTATGAGAGCGAGGCGTTGAACGTCGACGGCGACCGGGCTGCGGCAGCCATTGCCGCTGCGCTGGGTGCCGAGACGCTGGTCATCCTGACCAATGTGCCGGGGCTGCTGCGCGATGTCGACGATGAGGGCAGCCTGATTGAGGAGATCCCGCAGGCGCAGGCCGGCACCTATCTCGACCGGTACGCTGAGGGCCGTATGAAGCGCAAGGTCCTAGGCGCTACCGAGGCACTGCAGGAAGGGGTGGGTCAAGTGATCCTGGCTGACGGGCGCGTCGATCAGCCGGTGCTGACCGCGCTCTCAGGACAGGGGACAGTCATCAAGTAGCCGATCGCTTCAACCAACGAGGGGGAGGGGACGTGAACGAGACAGATACCAAGCGCGATCAGGTGATCGCGTGGGAGGACGAATACGAGAGCGGCGTCTACGGCAAACAGCCCATTGTCCTGGTGCGCGGCGAGGGGGCGCGGATTTGGGATGCTGACGGCACCGAGTACATTGACTGCATCGGTGGGCACGGCGCAGCTAATATGGGACACGCACACCCCGCCGTGGTGGCGGCGGTCAAGGCGCAGGCCGAGCGGCTCTTCCTCGCGCCCAACGGCTTCTACAACGACAAGCGGGCCGAACTGCTCGCCGAGCTGGTGCGGGTGGCGCCACCGGGTCTGAGCCGCGCCTTCCTCTGCAACTCGGGCACGGAGGCGGTCGAGGCTGCGCTCAAGATCGCGCGCCTCTACACGGAACGCACCAAGATTATCTCTACGATGCGCGGCTTTCACGGTCGGAGTATGGGCGCCCTGGCGACGACGTGGCGCAAGGAGTACCGCGAGCCGTTCGAACCTCTGATCCCCGACGTCAGCTTCGTGCCCTACGACCGGCTCGAGCGGATGGCCAAGGCGATCGACGACACGACCGCTGCCGTGATCGTGGAGGTTGTCCAGGGTGAGGGGGGCGTCATTCCCGGAAGCGCGGACTTCCTGACAGGCGTGCAGGCTCTCTGTAAGGAGCGAGGCGCGCTTTTCATCGTCGACGAGATCCAGACCGGGTTTGGTCGAACGGGCCGGCTCTTCGCGAGCGAGCACTACGGCCTGCGCCCGGATCTCATGACGGTTGCCAAGAGCATGGCGGGCGGCGTGCCGATGGGGGCTACGTTGATCGCGGAGCACATCGGCGCGTTGCCGGGACACGTCCACGGCAGCACCTTTGGGGGCAATCCGCTGGCCTGCGCCGCGGCCCTGGCGACGATCCACGCGATGGGAGAGGAGCATCTGCCGGAGCGCGCCGCTGAGCTGGGGGCACGCCTGCTCGAGGCCTTCCGCGCCCTGGATGCGCCGGTCATCCGCGAGGTACGGGGGCTGGGTCTGATGATCGGCATCGAGCTGCGGGAGCGC
Source organism: uncultured Anaerolineales bacterium (assembly GCA_964650935.1). GTDB lineage: Bacteria > Chloroflexota > Anaerolineae > B4-G1 > SLSP01 > PWVB01. The sequence goes on along the minus strand of CAZYYC010000085.1, from coordinate 5,970 downwards.
AGCGGCGCCTACCTGGCTGCGCTGGCGGAGCAGGGGGTGCTGGCGTTGCCGGCAGGGGCCACCGTGATGCGCTTCCTGCCGCCGCTGGTGATCAGCGAGGCGGATATCGAGACGGTGATTGAGAAGGTGGCTGTCGTGCTGGCAGCGTGAGGGCGCGGCGAGCGGCGTGATGCGTGATCGTCGACGATGGGTCGCTCCCTTCCGGGTTGCCGGGGAATAGGCGTAGCAACCCGGAAAGGAGAGCGCAAAGGAGGGGGGGATGGCTCAAGGCGATAGGATGCCGGCTTTGCTGGTGCTGGAGGATGGCGCGCGATTTGAGGGATGGGGGATCGGCGCGGCGGGGGAGTCCTTCGGCGAGTTAGTCTTCAACACAGGGATGACGGGCTACCAAGAGGTGCTCACCGACCCGTCGTATCGTGGTCAGATCGTGGTGATGACCTATCCGGAGATCGGTATCTACGGTGTGAATCCCGACGATGTCGAATCGACACGGGTTCAGGTCGCCGGCTTCGTGGTCCATCGTGCGGTGCGCGAACCCTTCAACCACCGCGCGAACCAGTCCTTCACCGACTACCTGAGGGAAGCCGGTATCGTCGCGATCGAGGGGGTGGACACCCGCGCGCTGACCCGACATCTGCGCACCCACGGCGCGATGCGAGGTGTGATCGGGCCGGCGTCGGACGCCGCCGATTTGCTCGCCCGCGTTCGGCAGAGCCCTGAGATGCGCGGGCAGGATCTGGCAGCGGACGTCACGCCGTCGCGTGTGACGGCGTTGGGGGGGGAGCTTTCTGGGGTGCACATCGCGGTCCTGGACGCCGGGCGCAAAGAGGGGATCGTCCGCGACCTGATCGCCTGCGGCGCCCGGGTCACCGCCTTGCCCTACGACGCGGATCCGGTGATGGTGCTCGCGCTGGGCGTCGACGGGGTATTGATCTCTAACGGTCCGGGCGATCCCGAGCCGCTGGACGCGACGGTCCGGCTGATCCGTGGCCTGCTCCGGGCGCGCGTGCCGGTGGCGGGCATTTGCCTGGGGCATCAACTCCTGGGACTGGCGGCAGGTGGGACGACCTACAAGATGCGCTTCGGTCACCGGGGCACGAATCACCCTATCAAGGATCTGAAGGCGGGAGGGATCGTGATCACCACGCAGAACCATGGCTTTGCGGTCGATCCCACGAGCCTCGGCATCGGCTGGTCACCACTGGACACGGCCTTCGAGCCGGTGCGCCCGGAGCTGCTGGCTGGGAACCCGGAAGCGCAGCGTTCCACGACGATGGCTGAACGGTTGCCCGCCACACCTCTGATGGGTGAGAGCCCTATCGGTTTCGGTCCCATTGAGGTCACCCATCTGTCGCTCAACGACGGCACGGTCGAGGGGCTGCGGCTGCTCGGCTATCCCGCCTTCTCGGTACAGTATCATCCCGAGGCGTCCCCTGGGCCCCACGATGCCAAGGGTTTCTTCAAGCAGTTTGTCGCACTGGTTCATCACCACGACTAAGGGGGACTATGCCCAGGCGCACCGATATCGAATCCATTCTCATCATCGGCTCGGGCCCGATCGTCATCGGTCAGGCTGCCGAGTTCGACTACTCCGGCACGCAGGCGCTCAAGGCGTTGAAGGAGGCCGGTTATCGGCTCATCGTCGTCAACGCGAACTCCGCGACGATTATGACCGATCCCGAGCTGTCGGACGCGGTCTATATCGAGCCGCTCACGGTGGAGTTCCTCGAGGCCATCATCCGGAAGGAGCGTCCCGATGCGCTGCTCCCGACGCTGGGGGGACAGACGGCGCTCAACTTGGCGGTTGCTCTCTCTGAAGCAGGTGTCCTCGAGCGTTACGGGGTGAAATTGATCGGCGCCTCGTTTGAGGCGATCCAGTTGGCCGAGGATCGGGCGCTCTTCAAGGCGACGATGGAGCGGATCGGCCTGGAGGTCCCGCGCAGCGTGCAGGTGAGCGATCTGCCCACGGCACTCGATGTCGCGCGTGAGCTGGGCTATCCGCTCATTGCCCGTCCCAGCTTCACGCTGGGCGGCACGGGGGGCGGTATCGCCTACAACGCCGAGGAGCTGACGCAGATCGTGGCCCGCGGCTTGATCGAGAGTCCCTCGCACACGGTGTTGCTTGAGGAGTCGGTGATCGGCTGGAAGGAGTTCGAGATGGAGGTGATGCGCGATCATGCCGACAACGCCATCATCGTCTGCTCAATCGAGAACTTCGACCCCATGGGTGTCCACACGGGTGACTCGATCACCGTGGCACCGGCGCAGACGCTGACCGATCGTGAGTACCAGCGCATGCGTGACGCCTCCCTGGCCGTGCTGCGCGCCATCGGGGTCGACACCGGTGGCTCGAACATCCAGTTCGCCGTTGACTCGGAGACGGGACGCATGGTGGTGATCGAGATGAATCCCCGCGTCTCGCGCTCGTCGGCCCTGGCTTCCAAGGCCACCGGCTATCCGATCGCCAAGGTCGCGGCCCTGCTCGCCGTCGGCTACCGGCTCGATGAGGTCGCCAACGATATCACGCGTCGCACGACAGCGGCTTTCGAGCCGACACTCGACTACATCGTCGTGAAGATCCCGCGCTTTCAGCTGGAGAAGTTCCCCGGTGCCGACCCGCGTCTGACAACGCAGATGAAATCGGTAGGCGAGGCGATGGCGATCGGACGCACCTTCAAGGAGGCGCTCGGCAAAGCACTGCGCTCGCTGGAGCTGGACGCTACACCCAAGCTCGATTTCGAGCGTATTGTGGAGCACCTGGCGAACCCCACGCCCGAGCGCCTGGCCTACATCTACGCCGCGCTGCGTCGTGGTTATTCCCTGGACGAGATCAATGCCTATACCCACATTGATCGCTGGTTCCTGACGGAGTTGGCGCAGTTCATCGAGCTGGAGTCGCGGTTGCGTGACCTGAGTTTGGAGGAGCTGGATCGTGAGGTGTTGCTCGAGGCCAAGGCGTGGGGTTTCTCGGATCTGGAGCTGAGCGAGCTCTTCTCGCAGCCCGAGGATGCGGTCCGCGCGCGACGCAAGGCGTTGGGCGTGCGTCCCGTCTACAAGATGGTGGATACCTGTGCTGCGGAGTTCGACGCCTATACGCCCTATTACTATTCGACCTACGGGGGCATCGAGAACGAGGCGCAGCGTACCGATAGGCCGAGTGTCGTTATCCTGGGATCAGGCCCCAACCGCATCGGACAGGGCGTGGAGTTCGACTATGCCAACGTGCACGCCGTCTGGGCACTTCAGGAGGAGGGCTACGAGGCCATCATGGTCAACTCCAACCCCGAGACGGTCTCGACTGACTATGATACGGCTGATCGCCTTTACTTTGAGCCCCTTACCATTGAGGACGTGCTGAACATCGTCGAACAAGAGAAGCCGATCGGGGTCGTGGTGGGATTCGGGGGGCAGACACCGTTGAAGTTGGCGCGCGAGCTCGTCAAGGCCGGCGTGCCGCTGATGGGCATCGACTTCGCAGCCATCGAGATGGCCGAGGACCGCGAGCAGTTCGGCACGCTGTTGTCCGAGCTCGGTCTCAAGAGCCCGCCCTACGGTCTGGCCTCGACCGTTGAGGAGGCGCTATCGGTCGCTGAGGCGCTGGGCTATCCGGTGCTGCTGCGGCCCAGCTTCGTCCTGGGCGGGCGAGCGATGGAGATCGTGAACAGCGGTGAGGAGCTGCGCCACTATATCGTCGAGGCGGCGCGTGTCTCCCCGGGCTATCCGGTGCTGATCGATCGATTTCTGGAGGACGCGGTCGAGCTCGATGTGGATGTGGTCTCCGATGGGCACGACGTATGGATTGCCGGGCTGATGGAGCAGATTGAGGAAGCCGGCGTGCACTCGGGCGACTCCGCCTGTGTGATGCCCCCGGTGAGCCTCTCGAGCGCGATGGTCTCGCGGATCGAGTCCTCGGTCGCCGACCTGGTGCGGGCGACGGGGGCGGTCGGTCTGGTCAATATCCAGGTTGCCATCCGCGGCAACGAGCTCTACGTGCTCGAGGCCAACCCGCGTGCGTCGCGCACCGTGCCCTACGTGAGCAAGGCGATCGGCGTTCCGGTGGCCAAGCTGGCGGCGAAGATCCTGGTCGGCAGGTCGCTGCGGGAGCTGTTGGCGCCCTACTGGCCCTATCCGAGCCACGTCTCATCGGCGGTGGATTTTGACACCTACCTGGATGAAACACAGCGCGCGCCGATGGCGTGGCCCGTGAGGTCGTCGGTCAAGGAGGTCGTGCTGCCCTTCGGTCGCTTTGAGGGTGCCGATATCCTACTGGGCCCCGAGATGCGTTCGACGGGTGAGGTGATGAGCTTTGGGGAGAGCTTCCCTGAGGCCTTTGCTAAGGCACAGATTGCCGCGAGCAATCCGCTACCCACGGAGGGGACGGTACTGGTCAGCTTGGCGGACGCTGATAAGCGCGAGGGCGTCTCGTTGGTGGCCCAGCTTGCCGATCTGGGCTTCGAGATCGTTGCGACGCGGGGCACCGCGCGTGCCCTGCAGGCGATGGGCGTCAAGGCGCGCGAGGTGCTCAAGGTGGGCGACGGGCGTCCTGACTGTGTGGACATCATCGTGCAGGACGAGGTGGATCTTGTGGTCAACACGCCCTCGACCTATGGCGGTAGCGGTCGCCATCGCGACTCGGCACGTGTGCAGACCGTTGAACAACGGGGTGTGCCGCTGCCCTGGCATCTGGCGCGCACGTCGGGCTATCGCATTCGGACTGCGGCATTGGCGCATCACGTGCCCTACGTGACGACCCTGGTGGCGCTGAGGGCGGCGGTGGTTGCGATTCGCCACCTGCGCACGCAGTCGTTGACGGTCGGGCGGTTGGGAGGAGACGTCGATGGGGATTGAGCGCGTTTCCTCGTTCCGAGCCGGCAGCCCGGTATCGTCCTCTCCCTCAGATGTCCATCGGATGGGGAGCAGGGCGCTGCGTGAGGAGGATAAAGTGGATCCAGCTGAGTTTCTAGAGAAGTTGCTATCGATTCCCAGCCCCTCGGGGGGTGAAGATGTCTTTGCCGAGTACCTGATGACGCGGATGCGCAAGCAGGGCTTCCGCGTGAGCCGCGACGAGGCCGGCAACGTGCACGGCACGGTAGGCGACCCGGCTGCGCCGTGCGAGATCGTGCTGTTGGGCCACATGGATACTGTGCCGGGCTTCATTCCCGTGCGCTGGGACGGCGATAACCTCTACGGTCGCGGTGCTGTCGATGCTAAGGGGCCGTTGGCGGCCTTCGTGCTCGCCGCCGCGCGCGTAGCACCGAAGCTGCGTCAGGCCCGGGTTACGGTGATCGGTGCGGTTGAAGAGGAATCCCACGGTTGGGGGGCCCACCATCTCGCCCAGACGATGTCCGCGCCCGACTATGTTATCATCGGCGAGCCCAGTGATTGGGACAGTATCACCCTGGGGTATAAGGGGATGCTCAATATGGAGTACCGCCTGGTGCAGCCCGGTGGGCACAGCGCGGGTGAGGCGCCCGGACCTGCCGAGCACGCGGTGCACTTCTGGAACCGCCTGCGCCGCTATGCCTATGCCTACAACCAGGGGAAGGAGGGGCGCTTCAACACGCTCGATCCTGCCCTGCGTGATCTGCATACCTACAGCGATGGCCTCTATGACTATGTGGAGATGAACATCGTGGCCCGCCTCCCGCCGGATTTCGGCATCAATGTGCTCCAAGCCGGCATGGAGGCGTGGAGCAACGGGGCCGAGCTCAAGTTCCTGGGGTCGGATCCGGCCTATCGCTGTGAGAAGAACACGCCGCCGGTGCGCGCGCTGCTGCGGGCGATCCGCGCGGCGGGGGGGCGTCCGCGCTTCAAGCTCAAGACCGGGACCTCGGACATGAACACCGTGGGTCCGGTATGGGAGTGCCCGATGGCGGCCTACGGGCCCGGCGATTCTTCGTTGGACCATACCCCGCGGGAGCACATCAACATCGCGGAGTTCGAGCGCTCGATCGGCATCCTGGCTCAGGC
>CAZYYC010000084.1:0-15584 GCA_964650935.1 uncultured Anaerolineales bacterium | reverse complement strand
TTACACTTGGCGTGTTGCCGCTCGATCCGTGCCGCTCCCCCCCCTTGAAGGGCTTCGGCACGCCGGCCCTCGAGCGTGAGCTCTATGGCCTTGGTGTTCGTCATGCACCCCCCTCTCCGCAACTCCTTGGCTTTCTGCCGTCACGCGAATGCGTCCCGACAGCCCTTCCACCACGTTAATACACGCGCGAAGTGAAAGAGTTACGGTGAGGAGACGAGGACGTCGGGCTTCCGGGCTGCTCAACGCGGCCTAGACAGGCGTCTGAGCCGCTCTTGAGCAACCCGGCAAGCGAGGAACTAGAGGTTGGCGCCCTGCCTTGAGCCGATCCGAATCTGACGCCACGCCGCCACGACGGCGACGACGATCACAGCCGACCCGACAGCTTCGGGTACACCGTTGGCGAGGGCAATTGCGGGGAGGGCCACCCAAGGCAGGTGGCCCAATACACCGATCATGCCCAGGACCAGCACCGTGTTCGACACGCTACCCACGACACCCGCCACGACCAGGGCAGGCACGGGCCATCGCTTGAGGCCTCGGTAGGCCAACCACGCCAGCGGTCCGATCGCCAGACGTGGCAGCACCGCCAACAGCGGGTTCGTGAACCACACGTCGGTCGGACCCGTCGGCGCAATCGCTGCCTGCAGCATACTGAAAGCACCGAAGATCAGACCGATCGCAGCCCCCACCCACGGCCCCTCGAGCACCGCGCCGATGATCACCGGCACGTGCATAATCGTCAGCGAGGCGCCGGAAAACCACGGGATGAAGCCCAGCCGCGTCCAACCCAACAGGGCCGAGATGGCCCCTAACACGCCCGCGATCACAACTTTGCGGGTTCGATCACCTGAGGTCGGTTCTTCTCGTTGATTCGTCATTGCATCCCCCCTTTTCTTACTGAGCCATTATACCCGTAGATGAGTCCTCTGCGACCTCAGTCGCCCTCCCTCACGTTGACCTGCAGCCGTCTCCTCCTATACTCACCCTCGTGAACCCAATCATCTCGGTCCATGACGTCACGTATGCCTATCCGGCTGCCGGTCACCACGCCGGCACGTCCGAACGCGAGGCCCTGCTCAACGTCTCGCTGGAGATCCACGAGGGCGAGAGCGTGGCGGTCGTCGGCGCCAACGGGTCGGGCAAGTCCACGCTAGCTCGGCACCTCAACGCCCTCCTGCTGCCGAGCCGAGGACAAGTCCGCGTGGCAGGTCGTGACACGCGCGAGGTTATCCACCATCCGGAGATCCGCCGGACGGTCGGTATGGTCTTCCAACGCCCCGATGATCAGGTGGTGGCCTCGGTGGTGGAGCACGATGTGGCCTTCGGCCCTGAGAACCTCGGCTGGCCCCGTGAGCGCATCCGGGCCCAGGTGCGGGCCGCCTTGGAGGCTGTGGGACTGTGGGAAGAGCGGCTCCGTCCACCGCATATGCTCTCCGCCGGGCAGATGCAGCGGCTGGCTGTCGCCGGGGTCCTGGCGATGCGGCCCAGTTGCATTGTCTTTGATGAGGCCACGGCGATGCTGGACCCTGCCGGGCGGCGTGCCGTGCGTGAGCTGATGCGTGACCTCCATCAGCAGGGCTTGACGACCATTTCGATCACGCACCTGATGGATGAGGCTCTGGAGGCTGACCGGGTCATCGTCCTCCACCGCGGGGAGGTCGCCTTCGATGGCACGCCCGCTACGGTGTTCCGCCGATCTGAGGAGCTGCGCGCGCTCGGACTTGACGTGCCGACGTCCGCGCGGGTGGCTGCGGCACTGCGCGCGCGCATCCCGGGGCTGCCCGAGCACCTGATCACAGTAGAGGATCTCGTCGCGGCACTGGAGACCCTCCCGCGGAGTGCGGAGCCGGCGACACGGCGGATGGATAGTCCGGCAGAGCTCGATATCGCGTCACCCCATCCGGCGGCAGGGTCACCGCTGATCGAGGTCACCGACCTCGGACACACCTACATGCGCGACACACCCTTTGCCCGTCGCGCGATCCGGGATGTCACCTTGACGGTCGACGAAGGACTGGCGCACGGACTCATCGGGCCCACGGGATCCGGGAAGTCGACGCTGTTGCAGCACCTGAACGGACTCCTGCGCCCCCAGGAGGGCGCGGTCCGCATCAGCAGCTTCGACCTGACCGATCCGGCGTGTGACGTCCGCGCGGTGCGACGCATGGCGGGTCTCGTCTTCCAGATGCCGGAGATGCAGATATTCGAGCAATATGTCGGCGACGAGATCGCCTACGGCCCGCGCCTGGCGGGCCTGGAGGGCGAGACGCTTCGTGAACGCGTGCGCTGGGCCATGACCCTCGTCGGGCTCGACTTCGAGGGGTTCAAAGACCGGCTGACCTTCGCGCTGAGCGGCGGGGAGAAACGTAAGGTGGCCTTGGCCTCCACCCTTGCGCTGCAGCCTAACATCCTACTCCTCGACGAACCCACGGCGGGCCTTGATCCGGGAGCGCGCCACGAGCTGCTCGCCCACCTGCAGCAGCTCCGCGCGCCGGAGGAAGGTATAACCATCGTCCTGTCCTCTCATCAGATGGAGGACATTGCTGCGCTCTGCAGGGACGTGACCGTGATGTCACAGGGCACCACGGTGGCGAGCGACGGTGTATCTGCTATCTTCGGCGACGCGGACCGTCTGGAGGCATGGGGGCTGGCGGCGCCCGCCGCCGCGGAGATCGCCACGGAGTTGAACGCTCGCGGGTGGTCGCTGTCCCAGGACATCATCGACGAGCATCAGCTCGTCGCCGCCCTCACCGAGCGACTCGCCGAATAGGGCACTGAGAGAGGATTCGTGGAGAGCTTCGAGTTCCAGCGCTACGTGACCATCGGCCAACACATGCCGACGGGGTCGCCGATCCACCACCTCGATCCTCGCACGCGCATCGTAGGCGTGCTGCTCCTGATGCTCGCCGTCACCTTCGCCCCGGGGCTCTCCGGACTGGTCGTAGCCCTGGTCGGAGCGCTGATCCTGACCGGCGTGGCGCGCGTGCCGATCAACTATGCGCTGAAGGGTCTGCTGGCCCCACTGCCCTTCATCCTCTTCCTCGTCGCGCTCCAGGTGCTGCTGGGGCCCACGATGCTGCCGAGCCGCCAAGTGGAGGAGGCTGCACTCGCCGTCCTCTGGCATTGGGGCCCGTTCACCGTGTCAACCTTCAGCATCGTCAGTGGGCTGAAGATCCTGCTGCGCTTCCCCGCGCTCATCCTCATCATCACGCTGTTCTCCGCCTCGACCTCAACCGCCGAGACGGTCCACGGTCTGACCTCGTTGCTGCGACCGCTACAGAAGCTCAAGCTGCCGGTCCAGGACTTCGTGCTGATGATCCAGGTGGCGCTGCGCTTCTTGCCCCTGCTCGCGCGCGAGGCAGAGCGTATCGCCAAGTCACAGGCGTCGCGCGGCGCCGAGTGGGGCACCGGACGCTCAGGCCTTCTGCGACGTGCGCGTCAGGCCCTCCCGATCCTCATCCCTCTCTTCCTGGTTAGCCTGCAGCGCGCCGAGAACCTCGCCGTGGCTATGGAGGCCCGCGGCTACCGCAGCTTTAGCGCACGCACCTCGCTCGTGCAGCTACACTTTCGCCCTAAGGATGCGGTCGCCTTAAGCGGCTGTCTGATCCTTGCTGCAGTGATGATCCTCCTGTAACGCCCCGAACCGGCCCGCCTCCGCTCTTTGCTCGGCGGCGCGACCAGTCGCCGGAACCCGCTTTACGGTCCGTTAACCTGCACTTAATCTGCACTTAACCGTCATCACCTACGCTGATGGTGGATAACAGCATGCACGGAAAGGCAGGTTACAGTGAATCGTCCGTTGATACTTCTGACTAATGATGATGGAATCGACTCAGCCGGTCTCTGGGCCGCGGTTGCGGCGGTTCTGCCCCTGGGTGAGGTACTGGTCGTTGCCCCGGATCGACAGTGGTCCGGCGCCGGGCGTTGTATACCGCACACCGTGACCGGGGCCTATCGTCGGGAGGATCGGATCGTCGGCGGGCGAACCGTGACCAGCTATGCTGTGGATGCCAGTCCCGCGCTTGCCGTCGAACACGGGCTGTTGGAGTTCTCTGACCGCCAACCCTCGCTCATTGTCTCCGGCGTGAACTTCGGAGCGAACCTGAGCGTCGACGTCACGATTTCGGGTACGGTCGGTGCAGCCCTGGAGGGCAGCGCCTTCGGCATTCCGTCCCTCGCCGTCTCCCTGGAGATGGACCCGGACTACTATCTCACCGGCGACGCCGACGCGGACTACTCTGCAGCAGAAGCCTATGTGCGACGATTCGCCGGCGCTGTATTGCGGCACGGTATGCCCTACGGCATCGACGTGCTGAACCTCAACCTACCCTCAGACGCTACACCTCAGAGGCCTTGGCGTCGCACCTACCTCTCGCGTCGGCGCTACTTCGATCCCGTCAGGCCTGTGCGCACGAGCGACTCCGGTAGGCCCCGCTATCGCATCATCGCCGATCCGGCGCAGACGGAGCCCGGTTCCGACATCCACGTGCTCCTGGTGGAGCGTCTGGTTTCCCTAACTCCACTCTCTCTAGACATGAGCGCCGGTGTCAGCGACTTTGCGCTGGACGAGATGCTGACTGCGGAGCTGGCAGCCTATCAGGCGTTTCCCGAGAGGATGACGTTCCCATCGCAACTCGATACCCGCCCTTGGGTGGCGGCCGACGCATAGGCGCGCACAAGCTTCGCAAGGCCCACGAGATCTGGTAGAATGGCGCCACGATGACATCATTCGCCAGGAGGACGCGATGGACCTCTCCCAGCCTGTGGGGATCGGTAGCTACGAGCAACTCCACGAAGCTTACGGCATTCATATCCGACTGGCACAGTACCCGATCCTAGCGCCCAAGATCCGCGAGCGCATGCGGCAGGAGCTCTTCGCGAAGGGCATCATCACTGCCCGCGCCTTTGAGGCCGAGGTCAAGCAGAAAGCCGTTGTCTCGCAACACCGGGAGGGATTGGCCGACCCCTTTGGTCAGGAATCCGAGCATATCTGGCACACGCGGCTGGACGTCATCCGCGACCAGCTCACCGACTTCTACTTCGCCTACAACCTTCCCCCTGAGCGCCTCAATGACATCATCGAGCAGACGCTGACGGAGCTGGCGTCACCGGAGGAGCATCCGCTCACCCTCTCGTTCAATCCCGAGCTCGCGCCGATGGATCTGCTCTTTGCCCAGGGCGAGGCGTACGAGGCGCTGCCGCCGGATCAGTTGGCCACCGTACAGCACCACCTCCGTGAGATCATCGTCGTGCTGATCAAGGGGATGCTCAGCGACCAACTGGAGTTCGTCGGCATCGCCAAGGAGCTCTTCACGGTCAGGGACCTGCTCGAGGTGCGCAAGCACCGCATCGGACGGGGCAAGATCGGGGGCAAGGCTGCGGGCCTGTTGCTCGCACAGAAGATCCTGAGCCTCGAGAAGGAGAGCGAGGAAATCTCCCGCCCCGCCTCTGAGCGCGCCGTCGAGGTCCACCGGCACGTCAGGATCCCGGAGTCTTACTTCATCGGCGCCGACGTCTTCTACGAGTTCCAGATGCTCAACGGCTTCACCCGCTACATGAACCAGAAGTATCGCAGCGCCGACGAGATCAGGACGGACTACCCCCGCATCCGTGCGGCCTATATGGCGGGCCAGTTTCCGGATGAGCTCATCCACAGCCTCCGGGGCCTGCTGGAGGAGGTGGGCGACGCGCCGTTGATCGTTCGCTCGTCCAGCCTGTTGGAGGTCCACTTCGGCGCCGCTCTTGCCGGGAAGTACGAGAGCGTCTTCTGCCCGAACCAGGGCACCGCGGAGGAGAAGCTTCACAACCTTCTACAAGCCGTCGGCCAGGTCTTTGCCAGCACCCTCAGTCCCGACGCCCTGCTCTATCGACAGCAAATGGGGCTGGTGGATTACGACGAGCGCATGGCGGTGCTGATCCAGAAGGTCGAGGGCACGCACTACCGCCACTATCTCTTCCCAGCCATCGCCGGCGTCGGCTACAGCCGGAACCCGTTCCGCTGGAACCCCAAGATCCGGCGCGAGGACGGCTTCCTGCGCCTCGTGGTCGGCTTCGGCACACGGGCTGTGGAACGGGTCGCCAACGACTTCCCGCGCCTCGTCGCGCTGAGCCATCCCGAGCTACGCCCGCATATCGGGTCGGACAAGCTGCGCAAGTATGCCCAACGCTACATCGACGTGCTGGATCTCAGTGAGGGGAAGCTCAAGACCCTGCCTGCCAAGGACGTCATCCGCCCCGACTACCCCGGCATTCGCTATCTGGCCTCAGTCGACAAAGGCGACTACATCAGCCCGATCATTGCCCGGCTGCCCGCCGATGAGAAGGGCAAGCTGCTGCTCACCTTCGATCAACTGGTCAAGGACCAACGCTTCATCGGCCTGATGCGCGCGATTCTCGAGCGGCTGGAACGCTACCACAAGTGGCCCGTGGATATCGAGTTCACGGTCGACGTGGCGGAGAACCACCCCGGCGCCCACTACACGGTCCACCTGCTCCAGTGCAGACCCCAGGTGAGCCACAAACAGCGCCAAGCCGTCGATATTCCCGAGACCATCCCACTCCCAGACCTGATCCTTCAGACCGCAGAGCTGGTCCCCCTCGGCAGCGTCTCGGACGTCCACACCATCGTCTACGTCCGTCCCGACCGCTATCATCGCGCCCCCACCTACGAGACCAAGCTGGAGATCGCGCGCGTGATCGGGCGCCTCAATCAGGCGCTCGCAGGGACGACGTTCATCCTGATCGGCCCCGGGCGCTGGGGAAGCTCTGACGTGGATTTGGGCGTCAAGGTCACCTATGCCGACATCTACAACGCCCGCGTACTCGTCGAGGTCTCGGCAGCAGCCAACGGCACGCAAGCCGAGCCCTCCTACGGCACGCACTTCTTCCAGGACCTGGTTGAGGCGGGGATCTACCCGCTGCCGATCACGCTGGGCAGCCGCGGCGCGGTGCTCAACACCAAGTTCCTCGATGCCGCGCCCAACGACCTAGCCCGCCTTCTGCCCAACGATGCAGCCTACGCTGACTACGTTCACGTGATCGATGTCCCACAGGTCACCGGTGGGCGCAGCCTGGAGGTGATCATGAACGACGAACAAGAGCGGGCGGTGGCCTTTCTCAAGGGAGATCCAGGGCCGCCCGCCCGTCGCTAGGCACTCATTTGAGGCTGACTCGCCAGACTGCTCAGAGGGACCTTCGTCGCAAGTAGGTCCCTCTGAGCGGTCCGGAAGGTCCCGCACCTACACCCAACCGCGCAGCTTGCAGGCCTCCGCGACACGCCCCACGGCGACGATGTAGGCCGCCATGCGGTTGTTGATGCCGTAGTCCTCTGCCGTCCGCGCCACGGCGTGGAACGCCACCGTCATCTTCTCATCGAGCAACTCGTGGACGTGCGGCTCCTTCCAGTAGTAGCCGTAGGCGTTCTGCACCTGCTCGAAGTAGGACACCGTCACCCCACCCGCGTTGCACAGGAAATCGGGAATCACGTACACACCGTTATCGTGCAGGATCTCGTCGGCCTCGGGCGTCGTCGGCCCATTGGCCAACTCCGCACTGATCTTGGCCTTGATGCGTGCGGCGTTCTCGCCGGTGATCTGGTTCTCCAGAGCCGCCGGCGCGAGGATCTCAACGTCGAGCTCCAACAGCTCGGCGTTCGTCACCGCCTCCCCCTCCGAGAAGGTCACCACCGAACCCGTCTCCTGCTTGTGAGCGATCAACGCCGCAGGATCGAGGCCCTTTGGATTGTAGATGCCGCCCTGCGAGTCCGACACGGCGACCACGCACGCGCCCAGAAGCTGGGGACCCAGGAGCGCCGCATACTGCCCGGCATTGCCGAAGCCCTGAATCGCCATACGCGCGCCCTCGGTCTTCAGGCCGAGACGCTGCGCCGCCTCACGGATGCAGAAGATGCCGCCGCGCGCCGTGGCGTCGCCACGTCCCGCCGAGCCCCCCAGCGGCAGAGGTTTGCCTGTGATCATGCCGGGCACATTGTACCCGCGCATAAACGCATACTCGTCCATCATCCACGCCATGATCTGCGGCGTCGTGTAGACATCCGGCGCCGGAATGTCCATATCCTCCCCCAGGATACGACCCACCTGCCGGATGTAAGCGCGGCTCAGGCGCTCGAGCTCACCGGGCGACATCACCTTCGGATTGCAGATGATACCCCCCTTCCCACCCCCCAGCGGGATATCCATCACCGCCGTCTTCCAGGTCATCCACGCCGCCAGCGCACGAACCGTGTCAATGGTCTCGTGCGGGTGGAAGCGCAGCCCACCCTTCGTCGGTCCGCGCGCGTCATTGTACTGCACGCGATAGCCGTGGAAAATCTCGGCCGACCCATCGTCCATACGGACCGGTAGGGTCACGTGCAGCTCGCGGATCGGCCACCGCAGCAGCTCATGCAACGCGGGCTCCAATTGCATGAGCGCGGCGGCTTCATCGAGCTGCTGTTGCGCAATCTCAAACGGATTCAACTCCCCGGACATGTCTCTCTCCTTGGCTGGTAGTGAGGGCGGCTGCACAAGCAACCGCGAAACTGAGACCCGATCCATCATACGTGGTTTTGCTTCTGGAGGCAAGCACTTTCGCCTTGACAGTCTCAGTGCCCGTGGCATACTTGCCCGCTAATCGCCCTAACGGGCCGTGGCGCAGACGACTTTGGGGGAAGTCGCTGCTCACCACGTCGACTAGCCATCCCACAGCCCTGCAACCGAGCTCGTCCGGCGCCCGCCGGGGACTCACGGCGCAGCAGCATGGGGGGCCAGGCGCTTGGGAAGCGTCCAAGGAGGGGAGACTGATATGGCAACCGAGAAACGCTTCAGCTCACGTTCTGCCGAACCATGGATGCCGACGCAGGAGCACGACGCGTGCGCCATCGTCGCTTCCATTCGCAGCAGCGGGGAATCCACGCACGGCAACCTCAAGCGCACCATCGATGCCTTGAGCAAGATGGGGCATCGCTCGGGTGACGTCCAAAGTGAGGGCGACGGCTGCGGCGTGCTCACCGACATCCCGCGCAAGCTGTGGACCGCGGCACTGGAGGCCGAAGGTCGCCCCACGTGGCTCGCCGACGACAAGCGCTTCTTCGTCGGGCACCTGATGATCCCGGCGAGCGAGCGGGCGCACATTCGAACGTGGCAGGCTAAGGTGCTGCGGCTCTTCGCCGGTAAGGGCGCGGATCTGCTCTTGGAGCGCCCTGGCGTGACACTCCGCGAGGCCCTCGGTCGCCTCGCCCGCGCACAGGAACCGCTCTTCTGGCAAGTTGCGGGCGTGATGAGCCAGTGCGCCTTGGAGGCGGTCGAGCCCACCCTCTTCGAGGTCGCCCAGGCCATCGAATGGCAAACACCCGTCCACGTGGCCTCCCTCTCCAATCACAGCGTCGTCTATAAGGTCCGCGGCTCGGTGGAGACCCTCTATCACTACTACCCGGAGCTGCGCAACCGCGACTTCACCTCGGCAATCACCATCGGACACGCCCGCTACTCGACCAACACGACCACCGCCTTCGAGCGCGTCCAGCCCTTCACCCTGCTCGGGCACAACGGTGAGATCAATACGATCAGCCGTCTGCGTGAGCAGATGGAGATGTTGGGCGCCGAACGGGTCCGCGAGGGGAGCGACTCCCAGGACCTCAACCGGCTCATCGAGGCCCTGATCCATCAGTATGGTTTCAGCCTCGTCGAGGCTGCCGAGCTGGTCTTCCCACCCATCGCCAGCGAGATCGAGCGTATGCCCGAGGACGACCAAGCCGTCTACCGCGCCTATCGCAGCGCGCTGGGTCCCTATGCTCAGGGCCCGGCGGCCATCATCGCGCGTCACGGTGACGTCTGCATCGGCAGCGTCGACGCACTGGGCCTGCGCCCCCTCTGGTTCGGGCAGACGGAGAAGGAGTGCTTTCTCTCCTCCGAGAAGGGCGTTGTGCCGACCGACCTCCTCAACGGCGACCCCAAGCCCCTAGCCCCGGGCGAGAAGATCGCCGTGAGACTGCACCGCGATCAGGGTGTCGAGGTGTGGGACCACGCCGCAGTCCAGCGTCACGTGATCGAGGGGGCGCACCGCCGCTTTGGCGACGTGAAACGCCTCACCCCTGCCCTACCGGTGGCGCACGTTCCGGCGGCAGACACCCTACCCGTCGAGCGACCACGGCCCGCTCCCGCACGCCTGGCAGCCTTCGGCTGGACCCGTGACGACATCGCCTGGGCCGAGGCGCTCGGTGACCTGGGTCACGACCCGATCGGCTCACTCGGCTACGATGGCCCGCTGGCAGCCCTCGCCGCTGCGGGGGACGGGGACAGCCTGGTCCGGAACCTCAGCGACTACGTCAAGGAGCAGGTGGCCGTCGTAACGAATCCCGCCATCGACCGTGAACGCGAACAGGAACACTTCTCGACCGAGGTCGTCCTGGGACCCCGCCCGCCTCTGCGTCCACGACCGAGCGACGACAGCGCCGGGCCCTACCTGATGCTCCCTTCACCGCTCCTCATCGCCGGACCCCCTTCGTCCTTCCTGCCTCCCGGCGACCATGCCGCGCTGCGGCTCGACGATGTCTGCGCAGCCTTGGGTGGTGGACGCGCCGTGCGCAAGCTCTCGCTGGCGACCCGGCCCAAGGAACCGGTGCGACTGGCAGCCCACCGCCTGGTGCGCGAGGCGCTCGCCGCTGCTGAAGACGGCGTGACACTCCTCGTGATCGAGGATGGATCGGCCCTCGAGGACAGACAGGCCTGGGTCGCCCCCCATTTAGCAGTTGCGATGGTGGATAAGGCGCTGCGTACCGCGCACGGGGACAATGGCACGCCGGTGCCCTATCGACGTCAGGTGGGACTCGTCCTGCACAGTGCCGGCCTTCGCAACCTACATGACATCATCGTCGCGCTCGGACTGGGAGCTGATGCCGTTGTGCCCTCCACGTTGCTGGAGGTAGCGCTGGGTGTCACCGCTGCGGAGGGCGGTGAGCGCCTGAACCGCGCCCTTCACGCGCTCCGCAGCGGCATCGAGAAGGTGACCAGCACGATGGGCATCCACGAGCTGCGGGGCTACGGGCGCATCTTCTCCACCATCGGCCTCAGTACGCCCCTCGTTGAGCAGCTCGACGTCCCCAACTTCGCCGGCGGTGCCGAGCGCGGCCTCACGTGGGTCGACCTGGACCACGACGCGGAGACGCGGCGCGGCTTTCTGTCCGGCGCGGACGCGACGCCCCCGCGAGTGCCGCGCCTCTATCCGCTGCTCGGGCGCACGCTGCGCGAGATCGCCACCGTAGGTCCCGGCGATGAGAGCGCCGCGGCCTTCGCTGCCCTGCGCGATCAGGAGAAGCGTCGTCCCGTAGCGCTCCGCCATGTGATCGGCATCAACCCGCCCGCGGTGGCCACCCGTCTGCATCCGCACGAGATCGACGCCTCGATCACAGGCCACGACCTCCCCTTCGTCATCGCCAGCATGTCCTTCGGCTCGCAGAGCGAGATCGCCTTTCGGGCTTACGCTGAGGCCGCCCGGCGCCTCAACATCATTGCGATCAACGGCGAAGGTGGCGAGATCGAGGACCTGATGGGGTGCTACCCTCACAACCGCGGGCAGCAGATCGCCTCGGGTCGCTTCGGCGTCAACATCAACATGCTCAACGCCAGCAACCTCTTAGAGATCAAGGTCGGGCAAGGGGCGAAGCCCGGCGAGGGCGGTCACCTGCCCGGTCAGAAGGTCTCGACCAAGGTCGCGCGTGCGCGACACGTCTCGCCGGGCATCGACCTCATCTCGCCCTCCAACAACCACGACATCTACTCGATCGAGGATCTGGCGCAGTTCATCGAGGAGCTCAAGACCGCCAACCCCAAGGCCCGCGTGGCGGTCAAAATCCCCATCGTCCCGGAGATCGGCGTGATCGCCGTAGGCGTCGCCAAGGCGGGGGCAGATATCATCAACCTCACCGGCTATGACGGGGGAACGGGAGCCGCCCGAGCGCACAGCATCCGCCATGTCGGCCTGCCCGCCGAGATCGGCGTAGTCGAGGCACACCGCGCGCTGTTGGCCAGTAACATGCGACGGCGCGTCGAGCTGTGGGCCGACGGGGGTGTCCGCACGCCCGACGACATCGTCAAGCTGATGTGCCTCGGGGCCGATCGCATCGGCTTCGGCACCCTCGCGATGGTCGCCATCGGGTGTCTGTTGTGCCGCAACTGCATGTCGGGCGAGTGCCCGATGGGCATCACGACCCAGATCGAGACGGCGGAGCAGGCCGCAGCCCTGGGCCTCCGCCGCTTCACACCTCAAGACCTCGATCGCGCGATTGGCGGATTGGTCAACCTCTTCTCGGCATTCGGCAATGAGGTCAGACGGCTGGCAGCAGAGCTGGGCGTGGCCCGTCTGCGGGATCTCGTGGGGCGCGCCGACTTTCTGGAGCAGGTCTCTCATTTCCGGCAGCTCAACCTCCAGCAGCTGCTGACGCCCGCCACCTTGGCGGTCCCGGCGAGCGCCCCCTCCCCCGGACCCCTTCCCCTGCGCCGCCCGCGCAACCACCTGACCACCATGGTCTCAAACGTCGTGATGGAGGCGGTCGCCTCGGGTGAGTCGCGCGTCGCCTTCGAGGATGGGCGCGTGACACCGGTTGACCGCGCCTTAGGCACGCACCTGGCGGGCGCCCTGCGCCGTTACCAACAGAGCTGGGACTGGCTACCCGGTCACAACGGCGTCGGCGGTGAGGCCGAGAGCTGGCGTAGCCCGGTCAACGGCAGCGGGAACGGGGCGGTCGACGACGCGCACCTGCGCTTCTATGCCAGCAGTGTGCCGGGCAACGGGCTCGGCGCCTTTAGCTGCGCCCCGATCAAGATCACGGTCGAGGGCGGGGCTCAGGACGGTGTGGGCAAGGGCCTCTATGGCGGCAGAATCGTCATCCTCAAGGGGTACAACCACGATGGCGCGCGTATCGATGGCGCTGTCGGCAAGGGACTGGGCTATGGCGCCATCAAGGGCACCATCATCGTTCAGGGGAACGCCGACAGCCGGGCGTGTGTACGCTTGTCGGGCGCCGACGTCATCATCGGCGGAGAGATCACAGAGCCTCTCCAGGACGACCTCAGCCTGATCGGCAGCCGGGCTAATGTCAAGGGCTTCCTCTGCGAGTACATGACCGCGGGCCGCGTGCTGGTGCTGGGGGATCCGGGCCCGTGGATCTGCGCGGGGATGACCGGCGGCGTCCTCTACATCCGCTTACAGCCCGACCTGGGCTTCGATGAACCCGCCCTGCGGCGCCGCATCGCCAGGGGCGCCGATGTGGTGATCCAGCCCGTGGCGCCTGAGGACGGGGGCAGCCTGGATGAGTTGTTGCGCACCTACGCCGATGAGCTGATGCAGAACCACCAGCGCCAGGAGGCCGAGCGCGTGCTGGCGCTCTTAGCAGATTGGAAACAGCAGTTCGTCAAGATCGTCTCCAGCCGCGGGGTCGGGGCGACCGAGAACGCCAGTGCAGCGCTGACACCCCTTCTCCTGATTGCGGAGAGCAGCTAAGCGCCGTGCTGCTCTCCGGCTCCCGATCGGATATCGGGCAGCCCGTCACGGGCAAAGATATCGTACTGAGGCCGCGCGATCCGAATGCCGTGAGCGCTGAACTTCTCGTAGATCGCGACGTTCAGCTTGCTCGTGAGCAGGCCCCGGCGCTGAATCAGCTCCTCGCTCCACGCGCGCAGCTCGAACTCGAGTCCTGTGTCCGTCAGGCGCAGAAGGCGCACGCCCGGCGCGGGCTCCTTGAGCACCGTGGGCTCCTCAGCGCCGACCTCGAGCAACAGGCGCTCGACCAATCGCACGTCGCTGCCCATCGCCACCGTCACCGGAATGCGAAAGCGGACCCGGTTCTCGATGTGGCTCCAGTTGACGATGTTCTCGGTGACGAACTTCGTGTTGGGGATGATGATGGCGATGTTATCATTGGTGAGGATGGTGGCGCTCCGGGCGCCACCACTCCATTATCGCCGGACCGGCCAGGTTCTGTCAACTCGTCCCCGGGTCGCCTCCTTGCCCTGACGCTGTCAAGTGACACTTGACAGGTCACGGAGGGCAGTGTATAATCTCATCCAATACGGAGACGCCACCAACTATGCAAACAGAGATGCCGGTTATCGTTCTGCGGATCGACCTCCTTGTCCTTTTGATTGGGACCGGGGCCTAGCGTGTTGGGCAGACGATAACAGCAAGCACCACTGCAGATCGAAGCCGCCCAACAGGGCGGCTTTTCATTTTGAGGAGAGAACGTCGTTGATCACGCACCATCGCCGCACAGAGATGCCAATCGAGCGCGCCGCGGGGCCTCTGGTTCAGGTTAGCCCGGACCAGGACGTTGTCGCCATGCTCGCTCTTATTAGCCTTATGATTGTTGCGCTCCTGCTTAGAAGCGGGAGCGTGGGCGGTTAGATTGGCGAGAGAGAGCCGAGAGCCAGGAACGTAGCAGGCCAGAGTAGTAGCCAAGAGAAGCCGCCCAAGAGGGCGGCTTTTTTGTTGGCCGCGCGCCCGAGGGGGATGGATAGGGCGCACCCATAGACGCCAGGAGGAGGAGATCAATCGATGAAGAAGACAGGTGCAGAAATCGTATGGGAGATGTTGAACCGTGAGGGGGTTGAGGTGGTGTTCGGCATCCCCGGAGGGGCCATCATGCACACCTACCATCCACGGCAGGACTACGGTATCCACCACGTGCTGATGCGCCACGAGCAGTGTGCGGCCCACGCAGCCGATGGCTATGCTCGCGTCTCCGGCAAGGTCGGTGTGGCGATCGCCACCTCCGGCCCGGGCGCCACCAACCTGGTGACGGGCATCGCGACGGCGGCAATGGACTCGTCGCCGATGGTCTGCATCACCGGTCAGGTGCACTCCTTCCTCATCGGCACCGATGCCTTCCAGGAGGTCGACATCACCGGCATTACACTGCCCATCACCAAGCACAACTACCTCGTCACCGATGTCGCCGATCTCGCGGAGACGCTGCACGAGGCCTTCTACATCGCCCGCAGTGGGCGACCGGGACCGGTGCTGATCGATCTGCCCAAGGACGTTCAGATTGCCGCGACCGAGTTCGTGGCGCCGGAGGGCGAACCTCACCTGCCGGGCTATCACCCCAGCGGTCCGGGCGCGGCGGACCTCATCGAGCAAGCGGTCGCACTGATCAACCAGGCAAAGCGTCCGATCATCCTCGCCGGGCAGGGCGTGCTGATGTCGCGCGCGATGGACGAACTGCGCGCCTTCGTGGAGAAGACAGAGACCCCCGTCGCTCTCACGCTGCTCGGAAAGGGCAGCATCCCCGAATCGCATCCCCTCGTCCTCGGTATGATGGGCATGCATGGAGAGGCCTTTGTCAATCAGGCCATCCAGGAGGCGGATCTCGTCCTCGCCTTCGGTATGCGCTTTGACGATCGGGTCACGGGCACGCTCAAGACCTACGCCCCCAACGCACGGCGCATTCACGTGGATGCCGATGCCGCTGAGCTGAACAAGCTGGTCAAGGTGGACGTGCCGATCCTGGGCGACTTGCGGCAGGTCCTCGACCAGATCGTACCGCGCGTCGACTCGGCAACCCGCCCCGATTGGATGGAGAAGATCAACAC
>CAZYYC010000083.1:0-15666 GCA_964650935.1 uncultured Anaerolineales bacterium | reverse complement strand
CTCGATCAATGAGACCAAATACTCAACACTCTCCCTAGCAAGAACATCGAAATCCTGCCGCACCGTCGTCAGCGGAGGGTCGAAGTAGGCCGCCTCGGGAATGTCATCAAACCCCACGACCGACACATCTTCCGGTACGCGCAGCCCGGCCTCGCGCAGCGCACGCAGGGCCCCGAGGGCCATATGGTCATTACCCATCACGAGTGCGCTGAAATCCCAGCCGCTTGACAATAGCTCCCTCACCCCGCCATACCCACTGCACACCTCGAAATCGCCCGCCAACTTCGGCCCGACCTCAAGCCCGTTTAACTCGAGGCATCGCTGCACAGAGCTGTGACGCACACCGGCATCGTAGTTGTCGAGCGGTCCGCTGATCTCCGCAATCCGCCGGTGCCCAAGCCCGATCAAATACTCGACAACCTGACGGGCGCCATTCCACTGATCAAAGACCACCGACGGCATCCGCGAGCCGAGTTTCGTACAGGCCATCACAAAGGGTCGCCCTTGACACAGCTCATTCAACTCTTCGTAGCCCAAGTGCGCATACGGCATCACCATCAACAGCCCATCCACCATATGTGCCGTCTCGCGAAGAGCCGCGCGGACCGACTCTCGCGATGTCGCGTCCCGGATCTCCGTCACCACCACCGTGTAGCCGTATTCCTGAATCCAATGCAGCATCGCCGGGAGAGGGTTTCCGTAGCCACCCTCGAAGATGATAAGTTGGAGAATGTACGAGCGACCCGTCGTCAACATCTGCGCCGCTCGGTGGGGTCGATAATCCAGCTCCCGCACCGCCGCCTGCACGCGCCGCCGCGTCTCCTCGGCTACGTGCGGATGTTCCTTCACGACCCGCCACACCGTCTGGTAGGAGACCCCAGCCAGGTCAGCGACGTCTCTCAGCGTTGCTTGTTTGAGCTGCGCATCGGGCATATGAATGGGGCCTCGGGTGATGTGAACCTTCACAATGGGACATGAGCATTATACCCCAGAGATTTCGGTATGACAAGCCACTAAACATCCATTTTCCGGTCAAATGTCATATTGTGATAGCCGGAAGCGTCACAGGACGTCGCCAACCTACCCCAGCGCCTCCGGTGAGTTCCCTGTCCGTCTGTTAAGGTCCATCGTGGTGGCAGGGGCAGTGTGAGATCACATCGCCCCTGCCACGTTCGATCTAGATTTGCAGGCGCATCACAAACGCACCAAAGCCGATATCGATCTTCTCGGCGGGCAGCTCCTCAACGCAGTAGGGGTTCTCGTAGTGCTTGAAGCCCGTGATCGGCTGTTCCTCACCATTGCGGCGCAACGGCCCCTCCCAGTCGAAGGTCAGGGTCTCATCACGCAGCGTCTCAAAGGTCACACCCAACCCTTCGACCTCAAAGGTCGTGCCCAACACGCGCTCCTTGAAGGCCTCGAAGCTCCCATCCACCGCCTCGCGCCCCATCTGGCAGACCCAGACCTGCTGCTGCCCGTAGGAGCGCAACTCGTGGTAGGCAGCCGGGCCGCGCTTGACCAACGTCAACCCCTGCGAGGCCCCCAAGGCCAGATAACCATCACCCTTGCGCGCAAAGGCCCAGGTCTCGCCGACCTCGGTCTCGTCGAAGGCATAGGTCGGGAAGTGAGCGTGCGTGAAGCCCATCCAGTCATCCTCAGGCAGGCGGTAGAGCGCCAGGAGCACGTCCTTCCATTGCGCCACGCGCGGCAGAACGTAGTTACCCGCCCAGAAGTTGGGGCGGTGGGCACCCTCCTCGCTCATGCAGGCCGGGTGGGTCGTGAAGACCACGGCATCGGGTCCCAACGTGGCCTGCCAGATGTGCTGCTGATAGCCCTTCTCGCCCGGGCGATAGTCCTGCGCCGATGACAGCATCGTATCAGGCGTCTTGTAGGTGACCTTGTTGACCTCGTCACCCGCCTCACTGATGACGTGCCGCTCGCGATCCCACATCTCGTCGAAGAGCTTGGTCGCGATATCGGCGATCATCATGGGGAACTCATACTCCGTGCACGCCATAGCGACGACGCCGCGCAGGTGTTGGTTGAAGATGCCCTGTCCCCACAGCAGGCGGCAGATGCCCGACGTCGGCTCGAGTTGCCCGCTGCGGATCATCGGAGCATAGGAGCGCCCGTGTGTCGAGCCGAGGACCCCTTTGTAGCTGTTGACGGCTATGGTGAAGAGCATCTTGTCCATCACCACCGACGCCAGCTCCCTCACCTGCTCATCCTCGGCTAATCCGGCGAGGTGCGAAAGCGCCAGCAGATCCTCCTCGAAGTAGCAGTTGGAGTCCCACTCCCAGAACCCCGTCCGACCACGCGTTTGCAGCCACGTCAGCGCCAGGCTCTCACCCTTCTCGCGATGCCGGCGCCCTGTCCCACCCACGTTGGAGAAGACCTCGTCGGCGAGAAGCTGACCAGCGAGGATCTCACAGGTATGAAAGAGGATGCTGTGGTTCTCCGTGGTGTAGCACATAGCGTCGACGCCGGGCTCGTCGTGCCAGTACTTGAAATCCAGCGCACATGCTCGGATCGCGGTGCGCAGCGACTCGGGGAACCCCTCCTCATCGCCGAAACGCGCCAGCGCACCCAACAGGCCCACCAGATAGAAGTCGCTACAGTCGCCTCGCGCGTTGATCGAGGTGATGGTATCGAGGATGACGTCTTGATTCAGCTCTCCCCACTTGCCCAGCTTCATCTTCGCAATCTCAGCGTAGAGATTGCCCTTCTGCTGGGCTGCATACTCAAGGGCCTCACGGCTGCGCTCTCCCAGCGTGCCGTAGGGTTCCTCGGAGAACTCATTATCCAGGATGTAGAACGGCAACTCACGCTGATAGCGCAGGTCGTACTCGAAGTACTCGGTAGCGACAGGACGAAGGACCGCCCTGAACGGACCCTGCCAGATCCGGAAGCCATGACCGATGTCGGCCTCCGCGCCCGGCTGCGCCTCGACCTCACCGCTCACGTTGATGCGATCACCCGGCCCCTGGATGCTGTAATGGTAGTTGAAGTTGGTCTCCAGATCATCAGCCCAGTGAAGGTTCACAACTCTGCCGCGGTAATTGGCCACACCCTCGATCGCCGCCTGTTCGAAGACGCGCTCGAACATCATGTGACGTACGGTACGCTCGGTCGCCGAGCGAATTCTGACCGCGATATCCTCAGGGTCGACATCACCCCGCACCGCCAGGGCCATCACATAGGGACATTCCCGCGCCGCGACCTCCTCAAAGCGCACGAGAATGTCGTTGTCGTCGGCCTGCAGCGTCGCTTGGAAGGCGACGGTCCGGGGGTCCTGATGGTGGAAATGCTCCTGACGATGAACGTGCTCTCCGTTGATCCAGACGTCCGCCGGCCCATTCGTGGTCAGCTCGAAGGTCACCTCCGCGGGATCGAAGAGGTTCAGGCACGTCGCCGCCCAGGACCGAAGATAGGTCCAGTTATGGCGAAAGAGGGAGAGATCGACGAAGTGGTCATCGAGCGTGCGCACGTAGGACCATCGCAAAGCTTCATCTCCCACCCTAACCGTGCCGCGTTCCACGGGATCGCCCGATATCTCAATGCCTACCCCCGCCTCCTCGCGGGCTTGCTGAGCAGCGCGCACGATCCGCAGTTTGCGCTCCGCTTCGTTCGGCGTGTCATCGTCAGATGAGGGGGTCAATGGGGTCTCGACAGGCCCCACCACGAGCCAGTTATGGATGAAGCCGTCCTGAAGTTCGTACTCGAGATGTGGTGTTGTCATAATGAAATACGCTAGCTCCTCAAAGGATACGCTCAGTCTCTGATTAGGGCAACAGGCAGGATCATCGGGATGATCCTGAAAAGGGCAAACAGAGGGGATTCTACTCGATGTCCCCAGGAGTGCAAACCGGGTATGTCACTATCCTGTCAGAGATCCGTCACATGATCACGCAGGGCCTGAAGTCGCGCTTGACCTCCTCCACACTCGCCCCTAACACCTCGATGTCCTCCACCCGATGCGTACCCAGCCCGGCGGCTGCCGCCATCGCGATGTAGTTGGTGCTGCGCACAAAGGGCAACGTCATCGCCGGGGCTGCAGGGTCGAAACCCTGAGCCAGTGTGGCGATGGCGTCCGTGGCCACGGGATCCTTACCTGCGAAGAGCACCCCCGGCGCAATCGGCCCGAAGGTCTGAATCCACGGCCCCTCCCCACCTTCGGTGGTCATCACACCATCCACGAGGGCAAAGTCGATGGGACGGGTTCTGCACAGGTCGATGATGGTCGCCGGCACCCGCTCGCCCGCGATCTCCTCAGTCGGTCCGTGGAACGCCGATCGGTGGTTGTCGCGCTCACTGAGGCGGTAGAAGCGCGCCGGCACCAGGCCGAAGAGGTTCTTGAGGGCGTGGGTCACCCCGGCGGTCCAGTGGCACTTCATCTTGCCGACCGACATAAACGCATCCACCTCCAGTAGGAGCGGATTGAAGATGAAGCTGTCGTAGAAACGCCCACCATCGGGCACCACCGCATCGACGAAGTCGCCGTAGGGATCAGGGGCATTCAGATCGATCAACGTCGCGTCGATATCCTCCGCAATCTCCTCATAGCCCCACTGCGTATAGGAACCCCACTGGTAGACCGCCTCGACGATGAAGATCTCCCGCGCGCCGGCGTCACGGGCCAGCGCGCCCAGCGCCCGCACGACTTCCGGATGGGTCACAAAGGATTCCATCGGCGAGAGGCCGGGCGGCCCCTCATTGCCCAAGCCTCCGGTGAGATTGGTCTTGATGGCCACGCGATCGCCGGGCCCGACCACATCACCGAACCCGCCGAGATCGTCGAGCATGTCGCGGACCACGTTGTAGATGGTGGTCCGATCATAGCTCCTCGCCGTGCCGATCGCGACCTGGCTGGTGCGCCCCGTCGAAAGCGGGGGGACGACGGCGGACTCAGCCGGCGCCGTGGCGGTCGCCGCAAGGGCACCTTCGGCAGAGGCAGGATCAATCGTGGGCGCGATTTCGGTGAGCGCCGCAGGTGGCTCGGGCGTGCAGCTCGAGATGAGCAGGCCTGCAGCAGCCGCGCCGGCCCATTCAAGAAAGCGTCGCCGCGACATGGGCTGCGACAGGGATTTGGGGGTCACACGATTCGGCTTCTCCGACGACATATTGGATATCCTCCTCAAGATGAGCACCGGGGCAATCTCCGGGGACAGAACGACGATAGCCTAGTTGGACCCTACCTTACCGTGCTTTCGCGAAAAGGTAAGGTGTCATTCCTCCTTCCGACGCGCCCGTGCCCGAATCAGCTTAGGCCGATCGTTCAGAACAGATCCTACTCAGCGCTCGGAATCAGCGCTTCCAGCAGGGGTTCACGCCAGGCCCCGACGTCGCGATCGTAGACACCGAACCCCGCACCGAACTCCCAATAGGCCCAGGGAATCCCGCGAGCTTCGGCCTCGCGGCGCACGGTGGCGGTCCAACGCGCGCGTGACGCCATATCGGCGGTGCTGTAGGCGCCGAACTCCCCCAGCCAGACCGGCACGCTATGCGCTTCGCTCCAGTCCTGCACCATATCGAAAGCGCTCGCGATGAGATCGGGGCTCGCCGGATTCTGGCTGCCCTGCGTTTGGTTATAGCGCATGAACCAAAGGCGCACCCACTCCACCTGCCGCGCCTCGGTCACCAACTCAACCGGCTCCTCCGGGGGACCGGGCCAGGTCACGCCCAGCGTCCCGATCTCCGGACCCACCCACTCCGCGCCCTGATGGGTGAAGAGGAAGGGATCGTAGTAATGAACCGTGGCGATCACGTTCTCCTCGCCCTCGGGCAAGACCAGCGTGCGCAGGTTCGCGATGCTGTTCCACTCCGCACTGCCGACGATCAGCGTGTGGACCGTGTCGATCTCGCGGATCACCTCGATCGTCTCAGCCAGCAGCGCGTTCCATCCCGCAATGTCAAGCCGATCATGGGGCTCGTTGAGCAACTCGAAATAGACGCCGTCCGGCAGATCGCGATAGCGGCGCGCGATCTGCTCCCAGAGCGCCACGAACCGCTCCGCGTGCTCGTCAGGCGCGGCGAAGAGCTCATCGTAGTGATGCACGTTGATCGCCACGTTGAGATCGTGGGCCAGGGACTGCTCGATCACCCAATCGACCCGCGCGAAGAAGACGGGATCGATCGTATAGGGCGGCGGCGTCAGCGCATGGGCCGACCAGCGAATCGGCACGCGCACCGTATCAAAGCCGGCCTCGCGAATCAGGCCGAAGAAGGACTCTTCAATGACCATGCCCCATGCACCCTCCTCGGGGCCCTCCAGCGCGTTCCCCAGGTTGACGCCCCGCCCCAAGCGCGCAGCCTGAGCCATCACACCCGTCAACGGAGGCGTCTCCGTCGGCATCGGTGAAGGCACGGGGGTCGATGTCGGCGTCGACGTCGGCTGGAGCGTCGGCGTCGGCTCAGGACCCAGCTCACCCGCCGCGCAACCGACCAACAGGCCGATGACGAACACGATGCCCAACCCTCGTAGGCCCACGTCTAGCCCTCCAGTTGCTTGGTGCTCAGGTCTTTCCCCTCGCGCAGCACCAATTCATACTCGATGCTCCGCCGCTGGACGTGCATGCCCGCCTTCTCGTAGAGCCGGGTGGCACCGGTCAGGCTCTCCGCATCCACGTCAAGGGAGACGCGCGGCTTACCCCGCCGGTAGAACTCACCGAAGGCGTGGTGCAGCATGGCCAGCCCGACGCCTCGATGGCGCCAGGCCCGCTGCACCCCCAACGAGGCCACGTAGCCCATGTCGGGCTCGCCGGGTCGCACCCCCGTACAGAGACAGACGCCGGCGATCTCCTCACCGTCCATCACCAGGAACCAGAGCGAGGGGTCGTGATGGGGATCGTTGTCCATCCAGTGCTCCCACGACTCAAATTCATGATCGAAGTCCCGCTCCACATAGCCCCAGTGATCCCGGAAGATCGCCTGTTCGGCCCGCACCAGCCCGGCAAGATCCCTGTCGCGATCGAAGGTCCGGAGGACCAGGGGTTCGGGCAGCTGAGGAGCGGGTGGGGGCGTCTCCAACTCGATCAGCATACGGAGGAAATAGCGGGCGGGAAGATAGCCCTGGGCCTCAAGCAGCGCTCGGCTATCGGCATCCGCCTCGGGACGCCCTTGATGCAGGATGACACGGGCACCCTCCGGCGCCTGCGGCAGGGCCAGCTCTCGCGCTGTCGCCGCCAACCAGGACGCCAGATAGCTCCCAATGCCCCGGCGCTTGTGCTCCGGGTGAACACGTGCCCAGCCGTTGACCACCGTATAGGGCGGCTCGATCCACAGGCCTGCATAGCCGACCAGGCGCGCACCCTCGAAGACCAGGCGGGTGTTGGTCGCCGGATTGCAGGAGGGGCTCGACCAATCGTTCAACGCCTCTGAGACATCCGTGGTCGGGTGCCCCAGGACGTCGATAGCGACGAGGTTCATGAGCTCCGTCACCGCCTCGGCATCATCCATCGTCGCCGGGCGAGCGGTATAGCGCGCATGTAAGATCGAGTTCATCTGTACCCTCCGTAGTTCAGGATAGCCCTTGCCCCATTCGCCTCTCGGCTAGGCAACCACCGCAGACGCTAGCGCACGTCTCTCACCCCCAACAGGGCGAGCGTGGCGAGCAGAAACATGATGCCATACATCGTGAAAAGGAGTACGTAGCCATGCGCATCGGCGATGGGTCCGCCGATATAGGCGCCCACCGCGCCCGCCCCGGCGCCGGCGAGGTTGGAGAGCCCCAGGAAACGACCCGCCTGATCCTGCGGCACGATCTCGGTTCCAAGAGCCCAGTTCGCTGAGTAGAAGAGGCCGATGGCGGCACCGATGAAGCAGCCCCCCACATAGAGCGTGGGCATCGTGGGAACGAGCAAGATCAGGAAGGTCCCTGCCGCTGCGATAAGACTGCTCGCCACCACCAGGGCACGCTTGCCGAAACGATCGGCAAGCCAACCGCTGGGCACCGCGGTGACCATGATGAAGACACCGACGAACATAATGACCCGAGATGCCGGCCCGGCTGCTTTTTCGCCGGCGAGTTCGGGGAAGCGCTCTTGCAGGAAGTAGAGCATAAAGCCCGCGAGATTGGTCGAAGCGACCAGGAAGGCCAGCCGATTGACCACCCACCAGGTGAACGAGCGATGCTGCCGCGCCTCATCCCCCAAGCTGACGGTGACGCTGAGCCAGACGCCCGCCAGGACCGCGACGCCTAGACCCAAGACACCTGCCGGCAGCACGGCCAATCCGCCCCCGTTGCCCGTGACCACCGTCACCCCCATCGTCAGGCGCTGTACCGCAGCCCCGGCGCCCAGGATCACGACGGTGAAGACTGCCGTCATCAACGCCAACCGGATCAGGGGCTGCCAATCCAGGCGCGCTGCCGGCCCGGGCAAGGGCGTCTCCGGCACCCACATAGTGAGGGCCGCGCAGATCACCAGGACCGCCATCAAGGTAAGCAGCGCCCCCCAGAGATTCCCCGCAGCGACCATATCCGCCACCACGAACGATGAGAAAACCAGCGGCACCGGAAGCTCCAGCAGCGCCTTCACACCCGAGAAGCGCCCCCGCTTTTCCAGAGGCACAAGATCCGGGATCAACCCTTGCGTCGCTGCGTGGGCCGTGTTGGAGGCGATCATCGACAGGATGTAGACAGCGAAGAAGACCCGGTATCCCGTCATCCCCTCAAGTCCGGCGATCACACCGACGAGGGTCAGGACGACGACCTCACCCAGCGTACCGATCAGGATGAAAGGGCGCCGTCGACCCCAGCGCAGCGTACTGCGATCGGAGAGCAGGCCCATCAGCGCTTGCACCAACAACGCGACCATCAACGCCCACAGCCGTATGCGTCCGACATAGGCGCCCTTGACGGCCTCGCCGACGTAGCGCTGCACCAACAACGGCACGATCAGCGGCGTGAGCACCTGCGAGCGTGTCGTCAGCGCGAACCAGTAGATGTTGATGCTGAGGTAGTCGTACCAACGGATCTCTCGGTTCATCGGCCTTCCCTTCTAGAGCCACGTAAATGCCCCTGGCGAAGCCGCCTTGATCTGCCCGCAAGGTGTGTTAGCTTGATGGCACACCACGGTCTCGACCCTCAGCGCGGGGTGGGAGCAGAGGATGCGTGGCGACATCATAACACGGGAGCGGAGGAGCTCAAATGGCAGTAAGCCCGGCAGACCATACAGCCTACACGATCGCCTATCCGCGGCGACGCGCGATCCGTGCCCTGTTGCGTGGGCTGGGGCGCGTCATCGTACCGCTCCTTGCACGACCCGAGATCAGCGGGCGGGCGAACTTCCCCGCCCACGGTCCGCTGATTGTCGTCGGCAACCACGTGGCCACGATGGAGGTCGTGCTGATGGTGGTCTACACGCCACGGCAACTGGAAATGCTGGGGGCCGGCGACATCGCGCCACCGGGGTGGATGAACACCATCACGCAGCTGTACGGTCTCATCACCATCAACCGCGGCAACTTCGACAGGGCAGCGATGACGCAGGCCTTGGATGTGCTCAGGCAGGGCGGCGTCCTGGGCGTCTTCCCCGAGGGCGGGGTCTGGGACCCGGGCGCCATGGAGGCCAAACGCGGCGTGGCGTGGCTGAGCTATCACACCGGCGCGCCGATCCTGCCGATCGGCTTCGGCGGCGCCGCCGGCGCGCTCGACGCAGCCCTGAAGTTCCGCCGCCCACGTCTGACGATGAACGTCGGCACGCCGCTGCCTCCCGTGACCGTACCCGACGGCGTACCACGGCGCCAGGCGCTCCAGTCCGCGGCGACGGACATCCTGCAAGCTGTCAACGCGCTGATTCCGGCGTCCTATCGGGCAGAGCATCCGAAGATCGTCACCGAGCACTTCACACTGAACCTGAGCGCCACCGACGTCGAAGGCCACGCCGTCGAGATCCCCGCCTCGAACGCACTGAGCACACCGGGGCAGCACGCCGCTGCGCTCTGCAAGGTGTTCTACCGGCCCTGGATCCTCCACATCTTCGCTGAGGACCTCAAGCTACCGGTCGACGCCCTAGCCCATCTCGCCGAAGACCCGGCTCCCGGTGAGCTTGCGCGCGCCCTGGAGCCCATCCTAGCCTACGTCAGCGACGACAATCCCGGTTTCTTCACCTACCGCTTCGGCACGACCTGGGGTCTGGCGATGGAGGCGAGCTTGCATGACCTCTACGCCCTGGCCCAATGGGCCGTGGAACACCACCTCAGCCTCAGCGTTCAGCCTACGCGGCGCTACCGGCTCGCCGGACAAATGGAAGACATCGTCGAGACCCAGCCTCCCGCGGCACAGGTGTGGTGAACCACTGATAGCACTGAAGCGGATGATCGCACTGATCCCAAGATTCGAGACGTCTGACCACGCCGCGACCTCCAAAGTCGCATCGATGGAGCGGACACCAGAACCCTGGCGAGCGCAGCCTCAGTGTGATCATCCGCTTCAGTGTCCTCAGTGATTCCGTACCCGCCGCAACCTGCAGTCCTACTGCTTCGTAGTCCTATGATACGAAGCCATAAAGAGTTAAGGAGAGCACGATGAGCGACGAAGTGATGCAGGACGAAGGAATCGAGACACCGACGAGGTTGGCGGATAGGGTCGCGATCGACCGCAAGATCGCCGCCGGGCGCGACTTGAGCGGCGCCGACATGAGCGGTGCGGAGCTGGCGGGGATGAAGTTCGCCGGCATCAAGATGCCGCAAGCGGATCTTTCCGGGGCCGACCTCCCGGGCGGGATCTTCGCCGGAGCAGACATGGAGGGCGTCAACCTCAACGGGGCCGACCTGACCGGCGCAAAGTTGATGGGCGTCAGTATGGCCAAAGCGCTCCTACGCAAGGCGCGCATGACGGCAGCTAGGATTATGGGCGTCAGCCTGGAGCAGGCCGATCTCAGCGGCGCTGATCTCAGCGATGCCAAACTGATGGGCGTGAATATGGAAGGCGTGATCGCTCGCGATGCGAACCTGACGGCGGCTAAGGTGGCGGGCACCAACCTCAGCCGCGCCGACTTCACCGGCGCTCAGCTGACAGGGACAACGTTCAAGCGCGTGGAGGTCACGGGAGCGGACTTCACCGATGCCGACACGACGGGCGCCCGGTCGGCCAAGGTCGACTGGGCACAGGCCAAGGTGCCGCCGGCCAAGCTGCCCGAGCCCCTGCCGGAGGTCCCCGCATGGCTGCCTGGTGCCATCGCCGGCGTCGCGGTCGTGTTGCTGATCGTTGGGCTGCGCCGCCGTCGCCGTTCGTAACTCTAGGGCGCAAGAAGGGGCGGGATAAGCTCCCGCCCCTTTCCTCTTCAGCGCAGGACAGACGTCCGCGTTACCTGCGCGCCTCGAGCTTCTCGCGCAGCAGGCCGAGCACGGTCTGCGGTTGGGCGCGCCCACGCGTCGCGCGCATCACCTGACCCATAAACCACTGCAGCAAGTTCTCCTTACCCTCGAGGTAGGCGGCGACCTGGTCGGGATGTTGGGCCAGGACCTCGTCGGCGACCTGCGAGAGCGCCTCCTCGTCGGAGATCTGGACAAGTCCTTTCTCTTTGACGATATCCTCGGGCGCCCTGCCCGTCGCAAACATCGCCCCCAGCACGTCCTTGGCGCTGGTCTGGCTGATCGTGCCCTTGTCCACCAACGAGACCAGAGCCGCCAGCGACACAGGCGTCACCTTAACCTCGCCGATGTCGACGCCGTCGCGGTTCATCAGGAAGGCCAACTCGCCGACGATCCACTTGCTGATCGCGACCGCGTCACCTGCGTGGGCCCTTGCCGCTGCCTCGAAGTAATCGGCGAGCGCACGTTCCGCCACCAGGATGCGGACATCATTGATCGGCAGGCCATACTCCCGGATGAAGCGAGCGTGCTTCGCATCGGGCAACTCCGGCAGTGACGTCCGCACCTCCTCCACCCAGTCGGGGTCGATCACCAGTGGCGGGAGGTCCGGCTCGGGGAAGTAGCGGTAGTCGTGCGCGTGCTCCTTGCCGCGCTGCGAGTAGGTGACGCCGCGGGCCTCATCCCACCCCAACGTCTCCTGGACGACCGTACCGCCCGCTTCCACGACCGCAATCTGCCGCTGGATCTCGTACTCAGCGGACCGCACCAACGCCCGGAAACTGTTCAGGTTTTTCACCTCCGTGCGTGTGCCGAGCGTCTCGCTGCCGCGAGGGCGGATGGAGATGTTGGCCTCAAAGCGCAGCACCCCCTTCTCCATATCGCCGGTATTCACCCCCAGATAGCGGAGGATCTCGCGGATCTTGGTCGCGTAGGCATAGGCCTCAGCCACCGAGCGCATGTCAGGCTCCGAGACGATCTCCAAGAGCGGCACACCCGAGCGATTGAAGTCGATCAGCGTGTAGCCGCCACCTCCACGCGTGCCGGTCGTGTGATGGAAGCTCTTCGCCGTGTCCTCCTCCATGTGCGCCCGGCGAATGCCGATACGCGCGGGCTGCCCCTCATCAGGTTGGACCTCAATCCAGCCGGCGGTCGCGATGGGATGGTCATACTGCGAGATCTGATAGCCCTTGGGGAGGTCCGGGTAGAAGTAGTTCTTACGCGCAAAGCTGGTGAAGGCGTTGATGTCACAGTTGAGCGCCAGCCCCACCATCATCGCCTGCTCGACAGCGCGTTGATTGACCACCGGCATGGCCCCCGGCAGCCCGACACAGACCGGACAGACCGCCGTGTTGGGCTCCGCTACCGTCGTGTCCACCACGGCACAGCCGCAAAACATCTTCGATGCCGTCCGCAGTTCGGCGTGGATCTCCATACCGATGACGACTTCGTAGTCCATCGTGTGTTGATTCATCGTTTGTTCATCCTCCTACCAAGACCCTGGGCGCTGCTTCACAGGGGACGTCAGGCACGCTCCCCTCGCCTCAACCACTCGGGAGCTGCTCGGGACGCGCCGTGTGCCAATCCGTCGTCGCCTGATAGGCGGCACCGATGCGCAAGATCGTCGCCTCCCCCAGCGCCGGCCCCATAATCTGCATACCCACCGGCAAGCCCTCAGCATACCCGCAGGGCACCGCTAAGGAACACGCACCGCCGGGATTGGCCGCCACGACGTAGATATCGGATAGATACATCTGCAGCGGATCACCGATCCGCTCGCCTAGCGGGAACGCGGTCGTGGGCGAGGTGGGTGCGATCAGGGCATCTACGTCAGCGAAGGCGCGCTCAAAATCCTGACGCAGCAGGGTCCGCGCCCGCTGTGCCCTGAGATAGTAGGCGTCGTAATAGCCGGCTGAGAGCGCGAAGGTCCCCAGCATGATGCGCCGTTTCACCTCCGCACCGAAGCCCTTACCGCGTGTCTGCAGGTAACGCTCGATGATGTCGACGCCCTCCGGCGGTTCGGAAAGCCCGAAGCGCACACCGTCGAACCGCGCCAGATTCGAGCTCGCCTCCGCCGTCAGGATCAGGTAGTAGATCGAGATGGCGTGGTCGGCGTGCGGCAGCGAGACCTCGCGGATCTCAGCGCCCAGCGCTGCCAGGTGGGCCAGCGCCGCCTCGACCGCCTGCCGGACGCCGGGCTCCATCCCATCGGCGAAGTACTCACGCGGGACACCCAGGCGCACCCCGTCGAGGCGCTCCTGCGCCATCCCCGCCAGGTAATCCGGCACCGGAGCCTCCAGGGATGTGCTGTCACATGGATCGTGACCCGCAATCGCCGCCGTCACCAACGCCGTATCCCACACGTCATGGGTCATCGGCCCGATGCTGTCGAACGAGGAGACCAACGCGATCAGGCCATAGCGCGAGACCCGTCCATAGGTCGGCTTGAGCCCGGTCACGCCGCAGAAGCCCGCCGGCATACGAATGGAGCCCCCCGTATCCTCACCCAGGGAGAACAGCCCCATCTCGGCAGCCACCGCAGCCGCCGAGCCACCGCTGGAGCCGCCCGGCACACGCGCCGGATCCCAAGGGTTGCGCGTGGGGTAGAAGGCGGAGTTCTCACATGATGAACCCATCCCGAACTCATCCATGTTCTGCTTGCCCACGAGCACGGCGCCGGCGGCGCGCAACCGCGAGATCACGGTCGCATCGT
The DNA here is from genome assembly GCA_964650935.1 of uncultured Anaerolineales bacterium. Taxonomy (GTDB): domain Bacteria; phylum Chloroflexota; class Anaerolineae; order B4-G1; family SLSP01; genus PWVB01. The sequence goes on along the minus strand of CAZYYC010000083.1, from coordinate 1,646 downwards.
AGCGCGGAACATAATCCTCCAGAATGCGCGACGAGCACGTGGTCCGCACCCCTGTCGTCGAGAGACAATCCTTCACACCGTAGGGGATGCCGGTCAGGGGCGTCAGCCCCTCGCCTGTCTGCAGACGGCGATCGGCTGCCCGCGCCTCCGCCAGCGCCGCCTCCTCACAGACGGTGACGTAGGCCTTGACCGTCGGGTCAACTGCCCGAATGCGATCAAGCACCGCCTCCGTCAACTCCACCGACGTGATCTCGCCTGCCGTCAGCAGCTCACCGGCCTGCCGTAGGGTCAGCGTATGCAGTGTCATTTCCCCCTCCCTACGCTTCCTCGGGGACGTCGAGGACGACGGGGACCCGGACAAAGCCATCTTGTTGCTGCGGCGCGTTGGCGAGAAAGTCCTCCCTGGACATTGAAGGCTGCGCCTCGTCTGCGCGCAGGCGTGCCCGACCCATTTGAGGCTGCCGATAGGGGGGCACATCGGCGACATCCACCTCGGCCAAGCGGTCGAAATACCCTACCACCGCACCGAGTTGCTCAGTGAAGAGCTCCACCTCAGCGTCGGTCAGGGCCAAGCGGATCAGATCCGCCATGTGCCGTACCAAGGTCTGATCGATCGTCTGCGTTGTCTCTGTCATCGTACCCCTCCTCTCTCTATCCCTTCCGCGGGACCACACGCAGGTGAATCTCATCAAGCTGCGCCGGCGTCACCGGAGCAGGCGCGCGCATCGTGAGATCGCTCGCCTGTCGCGTCTTCGGAAAGGCGATCACGTCCCGTATCGTATCGGTGCCCGCCAGAATCGCAACCAACCGATCGATGCCGGCGGCAAACCCGCCGTGCGGCGGCGCACCGTAGTCGAAAGCCTCCAACAGATGCCCGAAACTCTCCTCAGCCTCCTCGGGCGTCATGGCCAGCAGGGCGAGGATCTGCTCCTGAAGCGTTCGCTCGTGGATCCGCAGCGACCCCGAACCGAGTTCCCAACCATTGCAGACGAGGTCATAGCAGCTGGCGCGTACGCTACCCGGGTCGGTCGTCAGGCGATCCAGGTCGTCCGGTCGGGGATGCGTGAAAGGATGGTGTTCGGCGTTCCAACGGCCCGCCTCACTGTCCCACTTGAGTAGAGGGAAATCGACGACCCAAGCGAAAGCCAGATCCGGCGCTGCCGCTAAGCCGAGACGGCGACCCACGTCACGGCGCAGCCCATCCAGGGCGCCGTGGACGACATCGGTCGCACCCGCCACGAGGATCAGCAGATCCCCCGGCACCGCACCAAGGGCCGCCACCAACCCTCGCTGCTCCTCAAGCGAGAGGTGACGCGCCATGGGGGAGGCCACACCCTCGTTCGCGACCTGCAGCCAGATGATGCCCTCGGCACCCAGGGTCCGGCTCAGGCTCTGCAGCGCGTCCAGATCCGTGGTCGAGGCCGTGCCGTAACCGGGCGCACAGAATCCCTTGATACAGCCGCCTGCCGCAATGACATCACCGAAGATACGAACCTCGCTCTCCTCCAACAGCGCTGTGCAATCGACGAGCGTCATACCCAGGCGCAGATCGGGTTTGTCCGTGCCGTAAAGACGGAGGGCTTCGTCATAGGTGAGGCGGGGAAAGGGCACGGTCAGGGGACGATCCGGTGCCAGGGAACTGACGA
>CAZYYC010000082.1:0-15857 GCA_964650935.1 uncultured Anaerolineales bacterium | reverse complement strand
GATGGATATGGGCAAGAACAAGATGGTGCTGATCATGATGGCGCTCTTGCCGATTCTGCTGGTGGGCATGATTCTGGGCACGGTCTACTTTATGGAACGGGCACCCGAGGCGGATTTTGAGCCGGGCACGGGAAGCAGCGGGATCGCATTGCCGGAGGCTATGTCGCACCTTGATTACAAAACCGGGACGATCGTCTTGTTGAACGACCAGTATATGTTCTACCTGTTGATGATCCCGATGGCCCTGCCGATCTACATCGCAGCCTATAGCATCATTGGTGAGAAGGAGACGCGGAGTCTCGAACCGCTCCTGGCAACCCCGATCAGCACCGCAGAACTCCTGGTCGGCAAAGTCACCGCTGCTGTGGTGCCGGCGGTTATCCTTGCTTGGTTGAGTTTCCTGGTCACGGCAGCCGGCATGTACGTGCTTGCCAGTCCGGTTGTTTTTGCTTACCTGGTACGTCCGGTGTGGACGTTGAGTATGGCGGTGCACGCTCCGCTCTTTGCGCTTCTCTCGACCTCAAGCGGCGTGATTGCCTCGTCGCGCATGAACGATCCCCGCGCTGCTCAGCAGGTATCGGCTCTCTTCATCGTGCCTGTCATTGCGGCGAGCATGGCCGTCATCATGGGACGTCTCTACCTCAGCCTTGATATCATGCTGTGGGCCACCGCGGCCATGGTGTTGATCAATGTGGGTGTGCTCTGGCTCGCCGTGCGTCTCTTCCAGCGCGAGATGATCCTGACCCGTTGGAAGTGATGGTGCACCAGCTCCCTTCATAGCTTTCACATGCCATTCATACGGGTGTAGAATAGTCAAGGTGCCGATGACACCGTCGTGCGCCACACTCATCGTTCCCCTATTCTGAGGAGGTCACGTATGATCAGGCTTATCGGTGTTCTTATTGTCATCGCAGGCTTCGCACTGCGCCTGGACACCATCGGGGTTGTCCTTGTAGCCGGGATTGTGACGGGCCTCGTCGGCGGCTTGAGCGTCGGCGAGATCCTCACGACGTTGGGCACTGCTTTCACGACCAACCGCTATATGACCCTCTTCCTCATCACGTTGCCCGTGATCGGCATCCTGGAGCGGTACGGCCTGCGCGAAGTGGCCGCGCGCGCCATACGCAGCATCAAGGCGGCTACGGCCGGACGCGTTATGACCATCTATATGATCGTGCGTGAGCTGGCGGCTGCCTTCTCGTTGCGCCTGGGCGGTCACGTGCAGTTCATCCGCCCGCTTGTCTATCCCATGGCCCTTGGCGCCGCAGAGGTGAACTTCGAGGAGGTGGATGAGGAGACCAAGGAACTGATCAAGGGTCACTCAGCCGCCGCTGAGAACTACGGCAACTTCTTCGGTCAGAACGTTTTCATCGCTGCGGGAGGGGTTCTCCTGATTGTGGGCACGCTCGCAGAGCTCGGCGTCGAGGTCACGGCGGAGCAGGTCTCCTTAGCTTCGATTCCCATCGCCGTCATCGCCTTCGTCGCGACCCTCATCCAGAATATGCTCTTCGACCGCAAGTTGGCGAAGCGGCTGGCCGCCAAGCAGGCCCAGGCCGAGAACTAAGAGGAGGCTATAGCCATGGTTAACACAATCCTGGAGATCATGTACGTTCTTTGCGGCCTTGTCTGTCTGGCTACGGCCTACTATTCATATGTGGATACAGAACTCAAGACCAGGTACGGTACGGTTGCCTTCTGGGTGCTGCTGGCCTTCACCTTCGTCGCCGGCCCTCACGTCCCGCCCGCGATCATCGGCGCCGTGGTTGTGCTGATGGGTGTCCTGACCGCGACCAAGCAGGTCAACATCGCCTCACTGATGAACTCGACGGATGCGTTTCGTGAGGAGCATTCGCTGAAGCTCGGCAACCAACTCTTCATTCCTGCCTTGACCATCGCTGTCGTTGCCTTCATCGTCGGGCAGTTCACCGACTTGGGGGGACTCGTCGGGCTGGGCTTTGGCGCCATCATCGCGACGATCATCGCGATGGTGATGACCAAGGCCTCCGTCAAGTACATTCCGTACGACGGGAGCCGGCTGCTGCAGCAGGTAGGAGCCGTCGCCATTCTGCCGCAGCTCCTGGCAGCGCTCGGCGCGCTCTTCGCAGCTGCCGGTGTCGGTCAGGTGATCGCCGAGGGCATCTCGGGCATTCTGCCGCAGGGCAACATCCTCGCCGGTGTGATCGCCTACTGCGTGGGTATGGCGCTCTTCACGATGATCATGGGCAATGCCTTCGCTGCCTTTGCCGTCATCACGGCGGGTATCGGCATCCCGTTCGTCTACTCGCAGGGTGCTAATCCCTGGATCGCCGGCGCCCTTGCCCTGACGGCGGGATACTGCGGTACGCTGATGACGCCGATGGCGGCGAACTTCAACATCGTGCCCGCGGCGATTCTGGAGACCAAGAACCGAAACCGCGTGATCATCAGCCAGGTCCCCGTCGCCATTGCGATGCTCATCGTCCATATCATTCTCATGTACTTCTGGGCGTTCTAGGTAAGCGACGGCCAGAGGTTGGTCTATCGGGAGGGATAGTGGCGTTGCAGATGGCGCCGCTGTCCCTCCACTTATCCGAAAGGAGTCGAATGATGAAAGTATTGTTGACTGCGTTTGATCCGTTCGGCGGTGAAAGCATCAATCCGGCTTTCGAGGCTGTCAGGTTGCTACCCGATACCATTGGGGGGGCCACAATCGTCAAGCTGGAAGTGCCCACCATCTTCCGCGAGGCGCTCGACGTCCTGGGCGAGGCGTTGGAGCGCGAGCGACCTGACATTGCCATCGCTGTGGGGCAGGCCGGCGGGCGTTTCGACGTCACCCCGGAGCGCGTGGCCATCAACGTCGACGATGCGCGCATCGCCGACAATGCGGGGAATCAGCCGGTCGATGAGCCGATCTACCCCGATGGCCCGAACGCGTACTTTGCCACGTTACCGATCAAGGCCATGGTCGCCGCGATCCGCGAGGCTGGACTGCCCGCCTCGGTCTCGAATAGTGCGGGCACCTTCGTCTGCAACCACCTGATGTACGGTCTGCTCTACGCCGCTGACAAGAAGTACTCAGGGATGCGTGGCGGCTTCATCCACGTTCCCTTCCTGCCTGCGCAGGTGGTCACCAAACCCAACCAGCCCAGCATGTCGCTGGACAACATCGTCACGGCGCTGACGGTCGCGGTCGCTGCCGCGATAGCGGACGTAGACTAGCCACGTGGCTGCTGACGCAGCACGCTGTCGCTCGAGCAGATCTCGCTGAGCGAGGTGTGTCGGCCCTCCATGCCGGTGTGTCTTGGGTGTCAGGCGCTTGGCTGCCGCTTGGGTAGTAGGTTATCGAGCAGCTGGGGGCCTAATGCCAGGTAGGCCGACGCAAGAACCAGAAGGTTCGAGAAAAAGAGCAAGCCGAGGCCACTGTAGGTGAAACGGTCCCCCAGCGCATTGAAGAGAAAGGCGCTGGAGAGCACGACGGATCCGACGAGAAGAGCAGCCTCAATGGCGGTACGCCACCAGGTTCGCGGCGTCTTGGTGAGCAGCTGCCCGGCGAGCAGGGCATAGCAGAAGGGCAGATAGACGAAATAGTGGGGCCACGAGGTGCTCAGCAGGAAGGGCAGCGAGGCGAAGAGCAGCAGATAGGCCCAAGACTCCCACTCCGGCAGGTTCGCACGCATCAGCGCATAGACCAGGAAGAGGTTGACCGCAGCGATCAGGTAGCCCAGTAGGGTGATGGGTCGCACGTTGATCTCTGCCGACTCCCCGCCCGCCAGGCGCCAGACCACATGAGGGAAATACTGCGAGTTGATGTCCAGCGGCACCCAGGCGTCGGCTTCGGCCATCGCGTGGTTGACGTCCAGGTAGAATCTGACGCCATCGCGAACGCCAAGGGCCCCTAACGGCAGAATGAGGCCCAACAGGAGGCCGGCGGCCAGGAAGGCGATCAGGAACTTGTATTGCCGCTTGATGACGAAAACGACGAGGAGAAGGCCGGTGTAGTACTTGATCCACGTCGCGAGAGCCAGCATCACAGCTGCAGCGACAGGGTGCCCCTTCCGGTGTAGGGTGAGGCTGAGCAACGCCCCTGCCGTCATTAAGATGCTGACCTGTCCCCACTTGAGGTTGTGCAGGACAGGGAGGGAGGTAGCAACCAGGAAGACATAGAGGTAGAAGCTGATCGGTGACCGTCTGAGGAAGAGGCGAGCCGGTGCGGCGATCAGAACGATGAGCAGCAAGGCCTGGAGTGCCCCCCATAACCAGAGTGACGTGTCCAAGGGCAGCCTGCCAAACGGTACCAGGGTGAGGGCGAAGAAGGGTGTGTAGAAATAGCCTGGTACCGGGGTCTTGTCCCAGAAGAGGCTCCTCCCCATGGGGTAGTAGTGGTTCGTGAAATCGCAGAAGAGCTTCTCACAATGGTCAATGGCGATCACGAACTCATCGACGCTGTCCCAGGTGAGAACATAGTAGAAGGTCACCAGTCCGATCAGGAGCAGGGCGCCGAGTAGGGGCCGCAGATAAGAACGCCCGCTCTGGGTGCCTGCAGAGCCTTCCGCCTCGCAGGACGGGTCATTGTGGGGGAGCTGTTGGGTCATGAGCCTTTCCTCGCGCGATGATTGTCTTCTATGTAAGACAAGAAGCGCTCGCCGGCAAGAGAGCGCTTCTTGTTGTCCTCCATCTTCAGGGTCGACTTGGGAGATCTACTTGATCTTTTTGTTGATCTCGACCAGAACAGTCTCGACCTTCTCCTTGGTCAGGCCAAACTGCGCTGCTTGCGGCATTGCCAGAATCGTGTTGAGCGTCATGCCGCGCGCCATACCGATCATCGGGTTGTTGGAGATCCCCGGCATGTACTTCTCGATGATCGCCTTCGCCTCCGGGTGATCCAGCAGTGTACCCAGCGTTGTGTCTAGCGTGAACTCCATGACAACCTCCTTAGGGTTAGTGGATGATTAGGGTTTATCGGACTTGGGACCACGCCTGACCTCAGCGCGTCCTAGTCCGCAGGTGCTGTCCCTTCCTCCGGTGGCACCAAGTCGGGGCCTGGCCCGGCCATGGCGCGTGCTGTGCCGTGGTAGAGCTCCCAGCCTTGGCTGAAGATCACCACTTGCGTTGCGAGTAGCCACAACAGGAATAGCCCAATGACCAGCGTCGCCGTATTCAGGATCGCCCCCAGATTACTCTGCAGGCCACTGAGCATCGAACTGAGATTGTCCATCGATGAGCGAGAGTTGTCGATCGTCGCTTCGTAGCGGCTCAGGCCAGTGGAGATCAGGGAGACGCTCTCTGACATCGTGTCCAGATTATTCTGGATGAGATCCAGGTTCTCGCTTGCCGATGCGACGTTGACCGAGATATCCTCAAAGGTCGCGGGCATCTCCTCTAGGCTTTCCGCAAGTTCCAGCAAAGAGTCGGCAAGTGGCTTCTCCGGGTTATATGTCTGTTCGGGTGGGGAGACAAAGGCGCTGAGGAGGGGAGCGGTTCCCATCACGGTGCGGAAGGTATCGAAGGATTGGATAGCGCTCTCCAGCGACTGTGCCGCCGCTCCGGCTGCATCCAGGGAATCACGCGCTGCTTCCAGCGTAGTGGGCAACGTCTCGCCCATCAGATCATTGAGTTGGGTGATGACGGGCTGCGTGTCCTCGACGGTGTCCCCTGTCGTGCCCAGCATCTGCGACAGGGCCTCGAGGCTCGTAACCGTGGCCCCGAGGGCTCCCTGGGTGGTCACCAGCGTCTCCTGACTGACGTCCACGCTGGAGGTGAGGGTCGCGATGGTGGCATCCACCGATGCGGTCAACGTTGGTCTCACCATCCAGAGTCCCACCAGTCCGGCCAAACTGAGTAGCAGACCGATGATCCCCGCAATCATCACAAACAGGCCCAGCAAACGGCGCAAGATGCGCATCGCGATCCTCCTTCTCTCCGCTTGTCCAGGTGCACTAGCCGGATTATACACCCGATGGCGTAGCAAGCCGATAGAACCACAGGGCACCGCTACGAGCCGGCAAGGACAACGTGAAGCCATCGCGCAGCACATCGCTTCCCGTGAGGGATAAGGTCTCACCGGTCTCGGGATTCTCAAACGCATAGGTTGCATGCGGCTGGAGGGCCTCTGGATAGAGGGTCAACGATGCATCCGGGCATGCCGGTAGCCGGATACCCTGGATCAAACCGCAGCTCGCCTCCGGTCGGTCGAACTGCCAGGCGACCCAACGATCCGCATCGCGGTGATCCGGCGTATGGGGATAGTAGTCGCCGCGGAGCAGGAGCTCAGATGCTCGACGCCAGATGTCAACCATTTTCGCGGCGAGTGGGAAATCGTAGTCGTCGCGTCGGATATCCAATGAGAGGAAGAGCATCGGCGCGAGGGCGCAGTGGAAGCTGAAGCTGTCGATGCGATGATCGAAGCGCGCCGGGCCTTGGAGATCCCAGGAGAGAGTGGCCTCTTTGAAGTAGGGGATCCACTGGTATAGCGTGCGGTGGAACGCTAGTTTGATGGGGTGGTCACCGTAACCGTAATCCGTGGTGTGAAGTGGGACGGCGCGCCGCATCGTCTCGAGGTCGTTGCGGCGCCCTCCGCTGGAGCATGAATCGATCCACAGGCCCGGATTGCGCGCCAGCAGGTCGTCCCAATACTGCAGGTAGCCCTGCACGTGCCGGTTCTCGTTGATGCCCTGGCGGTCCTCTGCCTCATTCTCGCGCCAGTGGGCCTGCGGGGCGAAGTTGAAGTCCTGTCGGTAGATCTTGATCCCATTTTCAGCAATCAGCGTATTGACATGGTCCGTCAGCCATTGGCGGCACGCGGGATCGCCCAGATTCAGCAGCCGATTGTCGTCGTCCTTGGTCCGGAGCAGCCACTCGGGGTGCTCCAGATCGAGGCGCGTGCCCGGGCGCACGCGCTCCGGCTCGAACCACAGGAGCAGATCGGTGCCGCGACGGGCCGCATGCTGGGCGATCGGTTTGAGGTTGTTAGGGAAGCGTTCAGCATCGGGCTCCCACGTCCCGGTGATCCACCAACGTCGTTCGCCCTCCTCATTGAGACACGGGTACCATCCGGCATCGATCCACCAGACGTCGGGGTGCAGACCCCGCTGCTCGAACCGGTTGATGTAGCGGATCTGGTTCTCCTCGGTCGCTGCGGTGAACTCCTCGCCCTCATCCGAGCCGGCACAGGCCAGGAGCGGGCGCATAGGGCGTCCGTCGGGCCGTGGCAGGACATGGGCCAGATACCAGCGGCGCCAGAGATTGATGGCCCGTGTTGTGTCCCCCGTCCACGACAAAAGCGTTATGCGGGGCGTGCGGATGCGCTCCCCCGGCATCAGGCGTAGTGCTGTGGTCTCCTGCCCTGCGCGGATGCGAACGCCGTCGGCCAGGCCGGTGAAGTCGACCGCCCACTGCGCGGGCCAACCGATGGCCATCGAGAGACCTCCGTCGGTGAAAGCGACCCGATAGTAAGGGAAAGCGCCGTCGCAGGGACGTCCCAGGGTCGGTGCGAAGCGCAGCATCTTCTCTGCCTGAAGGGGGGTCTGTTCAGCTCGATAGCCCTCAGCACTGTAGAAGTCACCGTTGCTGTGGTGCACTACAGGCGCGGCACCCTCAAACAGACCGTCCAGCGCCAGGATATCACGGATGATCGGCGTGGGTGTGGATCCGGCGTTGGAGAACCATGCGACCCATTCCACTACCGGGAAGTCCCGGTATTCAGTGAGTTCCACCCGGATGGTGAGTCCTGTGTCGGCATCTGTGCCCTCAAAGACGGTCTCAATCAGGTTGGCGTCGACGCGACGCCGCTGGATGGTTGGCTGCCACGCTGCCGGGATGCCGTGAAGGGTCTCTCCATCGAGCTCGAAGGAGAGCGGGAGGTCTGCGGGGCTACCAAAGTTCGCCGTCGTCCAAGCCCTGCTCCGCTCCATATCCTCCGGGGTCGTGATCGGTGTCATATCGGGGTGTATCATGACGCACTCCTGTCGGGTTGATGGACTAGCCTAACTCGTACAGCTCCAGGTTGCTGACATCGGCGATACCACGGTCGACAAAGAGCCCCACACTTGGCGCGGGGGTCGGAAGCCAGGCCAGTGCGCCCTGCAGAACGAGGATGTCGTCGACAAAGAGCTCGAAGCGCGGTGGGCGGATGCAGAGCCGCAGGGCGTAGGTTCGCCCGTGCTCAATGGCGAGCCGACGCACGTGCGGCTCGATGAACGCCGGCAACCGTGCTGCGGCGACCTGCTGTTGTTCGGCATCGAGGTAGAAGATGAAGTCGCCTTTCTGATCGCTGCCCGAGTGCTTCGCGTGTGTATCGGGCCGGAAGAGGAAGCCGACTGCCGCGCCCTCGTGCAACGTGACCGAGGCGGAGAACTCGATGGCCTCGGCACCGATACCCAGATCCGCGGTCTGCCAGCCGGTTTGAGCTTCCCCATGGTAGATGCCGTCCTGCAGTTGCCAGGTGCCTCCGTTGAGAGCCCAGAAGAACTGGGTAAAGGGTAGTTGGGTGATGCTTGGCGTCTGCCCGGGCGCGATCAACATCCGTTGGCGTCGCCCTTTCGCGTGCTCGGAGAAGCCTAGCCGCAGCCTCTTACCTGGGAGCGTCCGCAAGGCCATCGGGGGAGAGACGGTCGCCGGGCCTTTGGGGACGGACTGGGTGTAGAACATCACGCGCTCTCCATGGAACTCCATCGTCCGACACGTGTAGGCTGAGTAGGTCTGCCCACCCAGGAGGACATTGTCATCGGGGTGCATATAATAGGGACCCTCGGCACGCTCGGCGACGGCGTAGATCGTCCCCAAGATCACGGTGGGATCGGAGAAGAAGCCGCGATTGCCGTAACGGTTGCCGGTCAGACAGGTGAGATACCAGGTGCCGTCGATCTGATAGACATCGGGCACTTCGATGGCTGAGATGTTTCCCGGAACGAAGACCGGAGGGGACTGTTCCCAGTGGATGAGGTCGGTAGAGCGGGCCAGTCCGATCGCCGCGGTCTCGGGGGCCGTCCCCGGATGGACACGGGCGGCGAAATAACCGAGCCATCCCTCGCCGTTGGGGTCGGGAATCACGACCATATCGCGGCAGTCAACGGTGTGCTCGGCTAAGGGGCGCTCGTAACTAACGTACCAGCGATCGTCCGGCACGAGGACCGGGTTGCCCGGGTAGCGCTCCCAGTGCTCTAGGTCCTGGCTGGTAGCCAGGCCGATCTTCTGACCATAGCCTCCGTCGACACTTGAGCGCATCGTATAGTAGAAGTAGAAGGTGCCGGCGTGTTCGACCAGGCTGCCGGTCCAAGGTTGCATGTCCTCCGGCCCACCTGCCGGCCCAGGACCGATCGCCAGAGGCCTCTCGGTCCAGTGGAGGAGGTCGGGAGAGGTGGCGTGACCCAGCCAGTCGGCATCCGCAGGATCGCGGGTTGAGTCCTGTCCGTAGAACTGCAGATAGAACATGTGGGCCAGGCCATTGTGCGTCAGCCCCCAGGTGTCCCACATCGACATGCCGTCGGGATAGTAGTCGATCTTCATAGGTAGCTCCTCGTTGCGTGGGTGGTGTCGTTCGGGTCCAGTATACACCCATCCCCTATCAGATGGGCTCACACCGCTAGCGGGAGCACGCGACGACCGAGTACGCTCATGGCGGCGCCATCGCGGCGGATCTCGCCCTCGACGATGAGGAAGCGCGACATGACGGCGTGGCGGTAGATCTGGATTACCTCAGGATAGAGCATCACGTTCACGATACCGCTTTCGTCCTCCACGGCGAGAAAGGCAATCCCGTTGGCCGTAGGAGGTCGCTGACGGGCGACTACGACACCGCCGATGCGGATGCGGGTGCCGTCGGGCCAGCGGGCGAGCTCCTCTGTGGAGGTCGCGCCCATCTCGCGTAGTTGGCGGGCGACCAACGTGGTGATGTGCGCGCTCGAGGTGGCGCCGGTGTAGGCTTGCTCGAATTGGAGGCGTTCGTGACGCGGCAGTGCGGTGAAGGAGGGCTCCTGAGTGGGGTGCAGCCCCAGTGCGGGGGCTGCTTTGGCGGCCTTCAAGGCTTCCTGAAGCTCCCAGAGCAACTGCCGGCGCGGACGCTGCCAGCGATCGAGTGCTCCTGCCATAATCAACGCCTCCAGCGCCCGGCGGCCCAAGGCGGTGCGATGACAGAGATCCTCCAGGGATTGAAAGGGACGTTGCTGCCGCGCTGCGACGATCGCAGCGCCCGCTTCGGCACTCAACCCTCGCACCATCTCCAGTCCCAATCGAATCGCGCTTTTGTGTTCGTGGGAGCGATGATCTGAGGGTGCTTCGGCCTCGACGGTGGCCTTTCCCTCGGATATCTCGAGATCTACCTTGCGGATCTCGACACCATGGCGATGGGCCTCGGCAACGATGACGTGTGCGGCGTAAAACCCCATCGGTTGGTGACGCAGCAACGCGGCGAAGAAGGCGGCGGGATGGTAGCGTCGCAGCCACGCCGACTGATAGGTGAGCACGGCGAAGGCCGCGGCGTGGCTTTTGGGGAAGGAATAGCCGCCGAACGCCAGCAACTGCGCGAAGACCTTCTCGATGACCGGTTCGGGGACCTGCAGATTGCGCGCCCCTCCAAAGAAGCGTTCTTTGAGGCCCAGAATTTCGGCCTCCCCTCGCTTGTGACTCAACGCACGGCGGAGTTGATCGCCCTCGCCCGGCGTGAACCCCGCCAGATCCCGTGCGACCTTCAGCACCTGTTCTTGAAAGACGATCACACCCAGCGTCTCCGCCAGGGCAGCCTCAAGCCGTGGATGAGCATAGCGCACCGGTTCCAAGCCTTGCCGGCGCTGCAGGTAGGGGCGTACCATCTGACCCTGTAGCGGTCCGGGGCGGATCAAGGCGATCTGAATCGTCAGGTCGGTGAAGGAGGTCGGCTTGAAGTTTGGGATCAGACTGGCCTGGGCACGGCTCTCCACCTGGAAGACGCCTACGGTTTCACCCCGACAGAGCATGGCGTAGACATCGGGGTCGTCCGGTGTCAGCGCAGCCAGATCAGGACGTGTGCCGGTCAGTGTCTCCACGATGGTCACCGCATCCTCAATGGCGGAAAGCATGCGCAGGCCCAGGATATCGATCTTGATGACCCCGGCCTCTTCCAGGGCGTCCTTGTCCCATTGCACCACGGTGCGTTCGGGCATGGTGGCGGGCTCGAGAGGGATCAACGTGGCGAGTGGCGGTCCGGAGAGGATCATACCGCCGTTGTGGATGCCCAAGTGACGAGGGAGCCCCTCCAGTCGCGGCGCCAGGCGCAGGAGATGCTGAAAGAGTGGTGCGTTGAGATCGGCGCCGAAGTGGTTCACCAGCCCTGCGGCCTCACGCACGCTGGGATCGTCGTGGGGGTCCAGGATCTCCGTAAGGCGTTCAACGAGCGTGGGGGGAAATCCCAATGCCCTCGCGGTATCCCGTACAGCTGATTTGGCCCTGAAGGTGACCAGCGTGCAGGCCATGGCGGCATGATCGCGCCCGTAGCGCTCATAGACGTACTGAATCACCTCCTCTCGTCGGTCGGCAGCGAAGTCGATGTCGATATCGGGCGGCTGGGGACGCTCGAGAGACAGAAAGCGCTCGAAGACGAGATCGATCGCAACAGGGTCAATCGGCGAGATATCGAGGAGGTAGGCGACGAGGGAGTTAGCGGCGCTGCCCCGTCCCTGACAGCGTATGCCCTGTGTGCGGGCGAAGTGGACGATATCCGCAACGATCAGGAAGTAGTTCGCCAGCTCAAGCTGCCGGATCACGCGCAATTCCTTATCCAGGAGCGCAATGGGGGGATGGGTGGCATAGCGCAGCCGCAGGGATTGTTCACAGAGACGCCGAAGATAGGTGTCCGGAGGGCTCCCATCCGGTGTCTCGAAGATCGGTAGGATCTGGTGGCCCTCCCTTAGGAAGGTCGCTGCCGAGACACAGCGTTCGGCAATACGGCTTGTGTTGGCAAGCGCCTGCGGGTGGTCGGCAAAGCGTTTGACCATGGTCTGCGGGGGGTGAAAGCAATCATCATCGTTGGAGCGTAGACGATCTCCTGCCTGGTCGAGGGTCGTGTGCAGTCGCGTACAGGTGAGCAGATCGTGGATCTCGCGTTGTTCCGGTTCGAGGTAGTGGGCGTTGCCGGTCACGACGGTCTCCAGCTTGAGCTCGGCAGCCAGCGCACAAAGATCCCGCACCAGATGGGCCTCGCCCGGGCGATAATGACGTTGCAGCTCGATGAAGAAGTGGTCATGCCCGAAGATCCTGCCGGCCCATCGGGCGGCTGCCAGGGCGCCCGGTGCATCGCCCGCGAGGATGGCCCGCGCTATGGGGCCGTGACGACAGCCGGAGAGCGCGATCAAGCCTTCGTGGTGTTCAACAAGGTGCTGCGGATCGAGCCGGGCGGTGCCTTTGGGTTGGCCGTGGCGTGCTAAAGTGATCAATTGTGCGAGGTTGGCATAGCCTGTAGTGTTTTCGGCGAGGAGCGTGAGGTGGGCACCATCGCTCAGGGTGATCTCTGCACCCAGAATCGGCTTAATCCCGGTGGCTTCTGCAGCGCGGATGAAACTCACGGCGCCATAGAGTGCGTCGTGGTCGGTGAGGGCCAGCGCAGCCATCTCAAAGTCAGCCGCGCGCGCCACCAGCTCCGTGGGTGAGGCGACGCCATCGAGGAGGCTGTGGCTGGAGTGGGCATGCAGTTCAACATAGCCGGGGGATTTCATATCATCTTTCGCCGGTCGAGCCGCCATGCGTGGGTGGTCAGATCCAGATAGATCAGGCGGACGTGACCCCCGCAGTCCTCGAGGCGGTAGTAATCACGCGCGACCGGGCGTGCCCACCAGAAGCGACGTTCGCGCCAGTGCTCGTAGATACGGATCACCCTGTAAGTGCGCTCGTCCCAGACAAAGATGGTGGGGAGGCCCCCCTCGGTTGTCCTGACGTCGATCGGGCAGGGCTCGGGTGGATGGACCAGCGAGGCGATTCTCACGATCGCTTCACCGAAGCGCGCCCGCAAGCGGCGCAGTGCTTCGTGCAAGCTGCGCCGGCGCTGGTCGCGCGAGGCGGGGAAGAGTGCCAACTGTGTGGCCCCCAGGTACGTCGGTCGCAGGGGATAAATGACGATCTCCAGGGTCTCTACCGGATGCTCCAGGCCGATGCGCTCAAGCAGTGATTGGGAGCGCAAGCTCAATCGCGCCGGATCGGAGGTGGGGGGCTCGACGGATGTCGTTGTGGTATGACGTCGCTCAACCGTGTCCGTGAGCTCAATGCGCAGTCCCTGTGCCTGATAGCCCTGCCGGTGCAGTGTCTCAGCAAGTGCGCTCACCATCCGGTGGGTGGCGGCGACCAGGGTCGGTTGATCGGCGACAGGGGGCTCGAATGTGCGCTGGTGCCGTAGTTCGAGTGGTGGGGCGTCGGGGAGGACAGGACGGGCATCAACCCCCGCCGCCAGGTCATGGAGGAAGCCTGCCTGAGTGCCGAACTGACGCATCACCGCCGCGCGCGGCAGAGCTGCCAGCTCGCCCAATGTGCGGATGCCCAGGAGATCGAGTCGCCGCAGGATCTCCGCTTCGGCAGGAAGAGCGGTCAGCGCCAGCGAGGAGAGGAAGTACCTTCCACGGCCCGCCGGTACAACCATCGCGTGGTTGCGTCGTGCCGCCAGGGCTGCCTGCTCCGCTGTGAAACGCGCTTCGGCTAGCCCAAGCTGCAGGTCGAAGCCGGTCACCTCGCGGATGGCGGTGATCATCGCGTCGGCGAGCGCCGCATCCTCCGGGTAGCGGCGAGCGAGCGGGGCAACTTCGATGAAGAAGAGACCTAGCCCATAGGTCTCGACGAGATCGGTGAACTGGTGCAAAGCTGCCATCATCTCTTCCTGCGCCTCACGGTAGGCCACGTGATCGGCGGTGACGAAATCGGCATCGGGACAGCGCAGGGCAGCCCGGGCCAGCGGCATCCCCGGTGTAACGCCCGATGCCTCGGCTGTGGCGCAGCAGTCCAGAACCACTGAGGGATCCCAGGGCCGTCCACCGATGATCAGGCCCCGGGGGCTTGCCTCCGGACCATGCTTCCGCTGCTCTACCTGTACCGGTAGATGGGGTATGCGCACATGGATGATGTTCATCGTAACACGAGAATAGAATATATGTTCTATTCCATGCTAACCGGTGATGTGGTGCTAATCAAGCCCCCAGCTCATGATCTGTACAACAGTGACGATCAGCCATCTGCCGGTTCTCCTCTGCCGGACACTGATCTGTTTGATTTGGCGGGATTCGGGTATAGCCTAGGAGGTATGCTCTCCTACACTTGCCGCGAGCATGGGATACTCGACAAGGGTCGGAGGGCAGACCGACTGGTGTTGTAAGAAGCGACTGGACAATCTCAATCTAGTAAGGAGACAAGCAATGCCGACGATTCTCAGCAGACCGGAGTATGAGAGGCAAGTCGCCGCAACCCGTGATGAACGTATGGCGTGGTGGCGCGACGCCCGCTATGGGATGTTCATCCATTTCGGTGCGCACACCCTCCTCGGGCGCAACGAGTGGGTGATGGCTATTGAGAACTGGGACATCAAGGATTACGAGGAGGTCGCCCGTCAGTTCAGGCCCGAACCCGGCTGTACACGTGAGTGGGCACGACTGGCCGCCGAAGCGGGCATGAAGTATATGGTCCTCACTACCCGGCATCATGAGGGATTCAGCCTCTGGGACAGCAAGGTCAACCCCTACAATGCCGTGACGCACTCGGGCGGTTTCGACATCGTGAAAGAATTCGTGGAGTCCTGCCGTGAATTCGGGCTCCGCGTCGGCTTCTACTTCTCACTGATGGACTGGCATCACCCGGATTCCTGGCGCTGCGCCTTTGATCCCGAGGCTCGCGCTCGATTCCAGGATTTTCTGACCGGCATGCTCAAAGAGCTTCTCGGTGGAGACTACGGCAAGATCGACATTCTATGGTATGACGTTTCACGCCCGATGGAGTCCCATGAAGGATGGGGATCGTTGCAGATGAACCAGATGGTGCGCGAGCTCCAGCCGGATATCATCATCAATAACCGTTCAAAGCTGGACGAGGACTTCTCGACGCCTGAAGAGCGCCTGACAGCTATGGAGGGTAAGGATTGGGAAGCCTGCATGACCTTCAACCGCATCAGTTGGGGGTATCTGGATAGTGCACAGGCTGAACCCTACAGCTATAATGCACACGGCATCCTTAGAATGCTGCACACTGTGTGTGAGTCCGGTGGCAATCTGCTGTTGAACATCGGACCGATGCCGGACGGGAGTGTGCCCAAAGAGGCGATCGAGCCGCTTCAGACCGTGGGCCGTTGGCTCCAGACCTATGGCGACGATGCTGTCTATGGACGCCTGACTCCCTGTCAGGTGGGTCGGGCCAGCGGGACGGGACGCTTCACGCAACGTGGGAACAAGGCCTACTTCTGGCAGTTTATCCGCAGCAACCAACTCATCTTCGGCGGTTTCGAGACGAAGCTGAAGTCGATCCGGGTGCTGCCCAGCGGGACGTCCCTTGCCTTCGAGCAGACGGAGCGCCAGATTGTGGTCGAACCACCACCGGCAGAACTCTGTGATCCGGTTGCCAACATCACAGTCTTCGAGTTGGAGTTCGAAGAGATGCCGGTTCAGACGCGCTGCAGGGCCTATCCTCAATTACATCTTGGGGAGGACCTTCTCGCGTGAGGCATGGCTGACTGACCGTCGACTTAGAGTTGATCGCCACAATGAGCGCACCCGAGGCGCTCATGTGGTGATCGCGCTTGGCTACATGAGTGTCGCTCTCACAGGATGTATGTCTCTGTGAGAGCGACATCGTCTACAAGCTATGAGTGCCCCACCTGTGCGTAGGTGGGCGGGTCATTCGTTGTGATGCGCGCTTTGTACAACCACGGGGTCGCCAGGTCG